>JBBRLR010000170.1:0-7262 GCA_038231255.1 Thermomicrobiales bacterium
CCGCTGAAGAAGAACATCTCGATGCCGCCCTGGAGTTTGCCCCAGATTTTGTCGTGTACCGAGAAGGGAACACTCCACCAGACCAGCACGAGCAGCCCGACCGCCGTGAAGACGCCCCGCTCCGGCACACCGAAGCGGCGCAGGACAAGCCCCAGGCCGAAGATGATCAGCATCGCGCCACCATAGAACGGCGCGGCCTGCTTGCCCGAAAGGCCGACGAGCGCGAGCAGAACGCCGAGCAGCACCATAACGATGCCCCAGATCAGGCTGCGCATGCCCGCCTTGCGGCGCACCGGCTCCTCGGTGTCCCGGATCGCGGCGACGATGTTCAGCTTGCTCACGCGCCACGACGAGAAGGCGATTGTCCCGAAGGTCAGCACGACGCCGAGGCAGTAGGCGATGACCAGCGAGCGCGGCTGCACATAGGGCGAAAGGGGCAAATCGTTGCCGAGGATCGCCTTCATCGCGAAGACGATGCCGAGCGCCACGCCGACGCCGAGGATCGCCCCGACCGCCGCCGCGATCAGGTCATATGCCGTCCCTTCGGCGATGAACATCTGCACGAGATGCCGCCGCTGCGTACCGACGGCGCGCGCCATACCCATCTCGCTCTTGCGCTCCGCCGCGAGCATCGTGAAGATCAGGAAGATCAGCAGCACGCCCGCCGCGATGGCGAACAGGCCGAGGACGAGGAAGAAAGTCGTAAAGACATTGCCGAACAGTTCGGCCTGCTTCACACTCTCCTGCTTGATCTTGTTCGCTTCGAGGTTTTGCGGGGCCAGCACCAAGGCGAGTTTGCCGACGACTGCGTCCGTCCGGTTGACGCCGCTGCGCACCGTGCCGGTGTTGGCGACGAAGATCGCGTCGTAATCCCCCGTGCGATTGAACATCGCCTGCGCGCGGTCGAGCGGGATAAGCAGGCCGGGATAAGCGTTGCCGTTCGTGTTCGCGTTGAAGATGCTGTCCTGCACAATCGCCGCGACAGTGAATGAGATCGGCTGGTTGTTGTAGAAGGACTGGATCGTGTCGCCGACCTGCGCTTGCAGTTTGTCCGCGCCCGTCTTGTTCAGGTACGCCTCGCCCGGCTTCAGCGTGCCAATGTCGAGTTTGTTGCCCTTGGCGTCCTGCACACCACCAAGTGCGCCGACGCGGTTGGCGTCCACCCCCGCCAGGGCGACGATTGGTTCGCTCTGCGACGTGCGCGCGTTGAGGGCGGGCACGGCCTTGCCGAGCGACGGCACGAACCCGGTGATGTCCGGGTCGCCCTTGAAGCGCGTTTCGAGGTCTGTCAACACAGCGGCCGGAATCTTGTCCGTCCCCTGCCCGACGCTGTTCGGGTCCTGCTTCGGCCGGATCACCTCATCCACGCGGCCGAGCGACTTGTAGACGACATCGCCGATCGAGTAGTTGATCGTGTCGCCCGTCGCGAAGGCGGCGGACATGATGAGGGTGGAAAGCATCAGCCCGACAACGATCAGCCCCGTCTGCGCCTTGCGGCGCGGCACATTGCGGATACCGAGCCGGAAGATGACCGGATTGCGGAGCGCAATATAGGCCGTGATCGCCAGCACCGCCGCCAGCGCGATCAGCAGCCCCACCATGATGTTCGTCATCGGGATGCCAAAAAGTTTGTTCATATAACCCTCTCTCGTGGTAGCGCAGGCTTTCCAGCCTGCGAGCGGGACGCAGGCTGGAAAGCCTGCGCTACCGACTCATTGCGCGTTGCTCATTGCTCGCTACTGAATGATTGGACGGGCCTGCCCGTCGCCAACGAAGGCGCGCGAGTCGGCGACATGGCCGAGACCGTCGTCAATGATCTGACCGTCGCGCATCTTGATGATCCGCTGGCAGCGTGCGCCGACTCCCGCGTCGTGCGTGACGATCACGAAGGTCTGACCGTGGCGCGTGTTGAGGTCCTGCATCAGTGCGATGATCTCGTCCGCCGTCTCGCTGTCCAAGTCGCCGGTCGGCTCGTCCGCCCAGACAATCGCGGGTTCATTAACGAGCGCGCGGCCAATCGTCACGCGCTGCCGCTGGCCACCGGAAAGTTCGGCGGGCTTATGGTCGGCCCACTCGCGCAGTCGCACGAGTTCGAGGACGCGCATCGCCCGCTCCCGCGCCTCCTTCGTATTCACACCGCTGACGACGAGCGGCAACTCGACATTCTCGACGGCGGAAAGCACAGGCAGGAGGTTGTAGAACTGGAAGACGAAGCCCATATGCCGGGCGCGATATTCGGTCTTCGTTCTGTCGTTCATCGTCGCGATGTCTGTACCGTCCACGATGATCTGGCCGGAGTCAATCTCCTCCAACCCGGCAAGGCAGTTGAGCAGCGTCGTCTTGCCGGAGCCGGACGGCCCCATGATCGCGACCATCTCGCCCCGCCCGACAGCGAACGAAACGCCGCGTAAGGCGGGCACTTTTACTTTGCCTGTGTCGAACACCTTGACGACATCGAACGCCTGGATAATTGGATTGGCGATGGAGGGGTGCTGCGCATCCGTCTGCGGGACCGGATCGGCCACGGGCGCGGCATAGCCATGCATCGGCGGCGTCGGGGCCGCGACGGGCGGATAATGCCCATTCGTCGTTGGGTGTGTGGCATGTTCCATCAGATTGAACCGCTTTTCCATCTTAATAGGCTTCCCTTCTTCTCGTTGATCCGGCATCATTCGCCTCCGCTTCTTGCGTTCCCACATTCCCCGTGGGGGAACACCGACCCACGTTCTTTCCTGACAAACTCACGGCGTATCCGTCCACCGATCACCATACGCTTCCCTGCTCCATCGAACATCGGCCATCTGGGGGGTTTGTGCCGCGTCCATTGGGACAGGTCGCGCGCTACCGCAGGATAAGGCGACCTGTCCCAAAACTGTCGCGGCGATGTGAGGGCGGCATGAACCGACAAGCCCGATCACCTCAGCGATTCAGACTGCCAGATCGCCCATCTTGTTTCACTCCGCCCTCAGGTCGTATGCATTATCGTCATGACGCTTATCGTGGGAAACTGTTACTTTCCCTTTCTTGTCCGATACCATTTTGCTGCTCACGTGCGATACTACGCATCGTAAAAAGCCGCACGATGTGCGGCATCGCTTTCGGTCAGTTGTTGACTTGGCAGGGTATCGCGTCATGGCTCTCAACGCTCTCCATCTGCCCGGTATCCAGTCACCATTGCTGGCTGGTCGCGACCGCGAGCGAGACGCTCTCGCCACTCGTGTCGGCGCGACGCTTTGCGGGCAAGGCCGGCTCGTCCTCATCTCCGGTGAGGCGGGGATCGGCAAGACCGCGCTCGCCGCGGCCACGTGCATGGAGGCGGCACGCCAAGGCCTCCCTTCCTCGATCGGACGCTGCTATGAACTGACCGAAACGCCGCCCTATGGGCCGTGGATCGAACTTTTCGCCGCCTATGACACGATTCCCGATTATCAGCCGCTCTCGTCCCTCTTCACGCCGGGCACGGCGGTTGGCAGCCAGTCGGCCCTTTTCGTCCAGGTCCGCGACGCGCTCCGCGCCGCCGCAGCCACGCGCCCGCTCATCCTCGTTCTAGACGACATGCAATGGGCCGATCCGGGGAGTCTTGCGTTGCTCCGCCTGCTCGCGCGCGATCTCGCCGCATATCCGGTGTTGCTCATCGTGACCTACCGGATCGAGGAACTGCCGATAAGCCCCGCATTCCGGAACCTCCTGCCCGCGCTCGTTCGCGAGGCCGAACCGCTCCGCCTGCTGCTGCGACCGCTGGACACGGACGCGGTCGGGGCATGGGTGCGGGAACGCTACGCCGCGCTGCCGGATGCTGACGCGGCGCGGCTCGCCGATTACCTGCATCGCCACGCCGAAGGCAATCCGTTTTTCATCGGCGAACTTCTCCACGGCCTCGAAGAGGACGGCCATCTGACCAATGGCGCGGCTGGGTGGATCGTCCGCGACCTTGAAGACGCACGCGTGCCACCCGTCTTGCGGCAGGTAATCGCGCGCCGGGTCGCGAAGTTGGGCGAAGAAGCGGAGCGGCTGCTGGCAATCGCGGCGGTGATCGGGCAGGACGTGCCGCTATCGCTCTGGATGGCGGTTGGACAGGTCGAGGAACCGGCGCTCCTTGACGCGATCGAAGGTGCGGTCGCCGCCCGATTGGTAGATGAGTCGCTCACCGGATCGAGCATCTACTTCGCACACGCGCTGATCCGCAAGACACTCTACACGGGCATGTTGGTCGCTCGGCGTCGCGCGCTGCATCGCACGATCGCTGAGGCGCTCGCGGCGACGACGCATCCCGACCCGGACGCGGTCGCTTACCATTTCCGCCATGTGGGCGACCCGCGCGCCGTCGAATGGCTGATCCGCGCGGGGGAACGGGCCGTCGCGACACACGCGCCACAGACGGCAACGACGTACTTCAGGGACGCATTGCATGTGATTGGGGACGACGGGGAGCAACGCATCCTGCGTTGTGAACTCCTTCTCCGGCTCGTGCGACTCCTGCGGACGACGGATACCGGCCGCTCAATTGCCGATGCGGAGGCAGCGGAACGGCTCGCGACAGAGGCAGAGGACGCAGCACTCGCGGCGGTCGCACGGTTCCGCCTCGGCTACCTCTACGGCTACGCCGGTGACCGGCGCCGCGGGCTTGCGGTGCAAGCGGATGGCTTGGCGGCGTTGGATGCGCTCCCCACGAGTGCGATGCCACGCATTGCACCGCTCGATTTCGTCGCCGCGAGCCGCGTCGCCCGGCATGGGTCATACGCGCTGCGCCTCGCTGAGGCGGGACGGTTTGCGGAAACGGTGCATCATGCAGAGATTGCGCTCGCCGACGCGGCAGGGAAGCCGGAACCGCTCGCCTACGAGGCGCGGCTCGCCCTCGGCGCGGTGGACCGAAGCATGGGCCGCTATCAGGAGGCATGGCTGAGTATCGCCATCCCCTACGCATACTATCGAACGCACGACGAGCACGATGTTGCCTGCTGGCTCGCCGCGAGCGCACTGCATGGGGGAGCGTTGGTGGGTTGGCCCGAGGATCGCGTCAAGTTGGCACAGGCGCGGGCGATGCTCGACGCACGCGTACCACAACCCGGTGAACTCTTCGCGGTGTTGCCGATCCGGCTCTTGCACGCGCCGCTGCTCTACCTCGATGGGTCCTGGGTGGAACTGCAGCAGATCGGCGCCGCAGTGCGCCGGACGCGCTACGCGGATCACGTCTTCGCGCATCTCCTGCCAATCGTCCTCGCGATGGTCGCTGTTGGGCAGGGCAATGTGGACTCGGCGTGGTCGTATGTGCATGCGGAGTTCCCGGCTGGCGCGGCGACCGAACCGGGCGACAACCGCATCCGGCCTGCCAATGCACTCCAGTGCATTGCGGCGACGCTCGCGCTGGATGCGGGTGATCTCGGGAAGGCTCGCGCGTGGATCGAGGCGCACGACCGCTGGCTCAGATGGAGTGGCGCGGCGCTCGGGCAGGCGGAAAGCGCGCTGCTCTGGTCGCGCTATCATCGCGCTAACAGCGATGGCGAGACGGCGGACGAACAGGCTCGCCGGGCGCTCGCGCTCGCGACGACACCCCGCCAACCCCTCGTGCTGATCGCGGCGCATCGCCTGCTGGGCGAACTCAACACCGAGCGCGGGCGGTATGCCGACGCGGATGGGCATCTGGACGAAGCGGCGACGCTCGCGGACGCCTGCGGTGTACCCTACGAGCAGGCACTGACGCTGCTCGCGCGGGCGGAACTGCGCGCTGCGATGAGTGACCGCGCGACGGCGCTGACACTACTGGAAGAGACACGGGCGATCTGCACATCGCTTGGCGCGCGGCCCGCGCTGCTGCGCGCGGAGTTGTTGGCCGCACATCTCACGCCGCACCAGGCGGAACCCGCCCCACCCCGCCCGGCTAGCATGACTGAGCGCGAGGTCGAGGTACTGCGGCTGCTCGCGAGGGGCGGCAGCAACCGCGAGATTGGCGCCACGCTCGGCATTACCACGCGCACCGCCGAACGGCACATCAGCAACGTCTACACGAAGATCGGCGCCTACAGCCGTGCCGAGGCCGCCACCTACGCCATCCGGCACGGCCTCCTTTGAGCCACGTACGTAATTACCGACATTCCCAAAAGATAGTGTGTTCGTAATTTCCCCATTCATCTACGTAGTTACCCGGATGACTCCCGACATGCCGATCCCCTACGCTTCGTTGTGTCAGGTTTTCGCCGGATGCCCGTTGCAACTGGATGGGCACCCGGCGGACTCCTGGTTTTCTGATGCATAACACCACCGGGCAAACGTCCGCGAAAGGAACTGGCATGATTGCGCACTCGTTGGTCTTCGCTCCTGCGCGCCTTTACCGGCACCTGCTCTGGCTGACCATCGCCGGTCTCCTGATCCCGCTCTTCCTCGTCGTGTTGCCGCCGCTTGTCCAGCGGGATCGCGCGGTGCCGACGGCACAGGACGCACCGACCGCCGATACGCCGGTCGTCCCGGCCCCAACGACGCAGCAACTGCCGCCCGGCCTCGGCCCGATCCTCAACGCCACCCTCGCGGCGGATAGTGGCGGGAACTACGCCGCCGCCCCTCTCGCCTCGCCCGCCGAGGGGCTGCGCGCCGACAACCCCGCTCAACGATTCGCGACGACTTTCAGTGCGGACGGCGTGCGCGTCGCCCCGGCGAATTGCCCAGTTTTCTCGCTACACGCGACAGAGATCGTCACCGCCAATAGCACGATCGCACTCGCGGCGACGCAACCCACCATCGCCGGTGCGCGCGTCGAGTACCGGCGCGACGGGATGACGGAGTGGTACGTCAATGGCCCGCGCGGCTTGGAGCAGGGCTTCACGCTCGCTGCCCCGCCCGCCGGTGCGGAGCGGTTCACGGTCTCCTTGGCGGTCACGGGCGATCTGTCCGCGCAAGCCGATGGCGATGCGCTGATGATCGGCGATCTGCGCTACGGTGGCCTGACAGTGACGGACGCGGCGGGCGCGACGCTCCCTGCGCACCTCGACACGGAGGGCGGCACAATCCGCATCGCGGTGGATGCGGCGGGCGCGCAATGGCCCGTGATTGTGGATCCACTCGTCACCCAGGCCTCGCTTGCTCCGCAGACGCCGACGGGGAGCACGGCGTCTTTTTTCGGTCAGAGCAGTGGACTAGGCCACATGATGTTGGTTCTCCCGCTATCTCGATGACGACGAGGAATACACTATGAGCATCCGGTATTTTCCGGAATCGTCCTATCGTCACGAAGGTTTTCATGCGAACCAAAGAGCTCTTCCCGCATCTGA
>JBBRLR010000171.1:0-7230 GCA_038231255.1 Thermomicrobiales bacterium
CCTTGAGGCGCTCGACCTGTTCGCGCGCGATCATGTGCCGGGGTCGCTGCTCGTCGCGCTCAATGACACGACCGCACACCGGGTGCAACTGAGCGACGCTGACACACTCGTCCACCTCCAAGCGGCGCAGAGTTACGAGGAGCGCACCAGCCCAACCGAGGAGCGCGAAACGTACGCCCGCCTGCTCGCCGATCCGCGCGTCGCGTCGGTCGAACCGGATTACCGCATGCACGCCATGCTGGTGCCGAACGATCCCTTTTATGCGCGCGAATACTGGACCCGCAGCGTCAACCTCGAACCCGCGTGGGACATCACTACCGGCTCGCCGAATGTGATCATCGGCGTCGTGGATGCTGGCGTGTACGCCGATCATCCCGATCTGAAGGGTCGATTGCTGCCTGGCTACAACTTCGTCGCCAATAACACCAGCCCGACCGACGATTCGCCGTCGCAGCACGGGACGATTGTCAGTGTGCTCGCCGCCGGGCGTGGGAACGACGGCGTCGGCGAAGCGGGCGTGGCATGGGATGCCAAAATCCTCCCTGTCAAGGTAATCAACAGCGAGGGCGACGGCAACAGCAGCGCGGTCGCCAATGGCATCCATTGGGCAACTGATCATGGCGCGACCGTGATCAATCTCAGCCTCGGCGGGCCGGACTTCTCGCAATCGGTGGCGCGCGAGATCGGCTATGCGCGCTCCAGGAATGTCACGGTCGTCGCGGCGGCGGGCAACCAACCGACGGAGCGCGACTACCCCGCCGACGACCGGAATGTCATCACCGTCGGCGCCTCCGACGAGAACAACAACCCGGCGGATTTCACCTCGGTCGTCAACAAGGTGGACCTCGCCGCACCCGGCTCCAAGATCGCCGTCTATTTGCCGGAAAAGAGCGCCGATCTGTACGTCACCTCTGGCACGTCGTTTTCCGCGCCGATTGTCACGGGCATCGTCGCCCTGATGCAGAGCGTGAAGCCCGGCCTCCGGCAGGAGGACGCGCTCACCATCCTCAAGAACACCGCGCGCGACATCGGCACACCAGGCCCCGACCCGCAATCCGGCGCGGGCCTCGTTGATGCGGCAAAGGCGGTCAAAGCGGCGCAAGGGATGTCCTCTCTCGCGCAGCAATCGGGGCCATCACCCTACGCGGGCACGTACAATCAGTACGACGGCCCCGTTCTGTCCGGCGCGGTAAAGCGCGGCTTCATCTGGGGACCGCAGGTGAACAGCGCGCGCACCGAACCCTACGCCGATGCGCCCGGTGCCCAGCGGCAGGTCTGGTATTTCGACAAGGGGCGGTTTGAACTGAATAACCCACAATCCGGGCAGATCACGAGTGGGCTGCTCGTCAACGAACTCGTTACCGGACAAGTGCAGACGGGTGACGCGGCCCGCGAAAACCGCTCGCCCGCGCAGGTCGCCATCGCCGGCGACGCCGGTGTACCTGGCGCGATCACCTACGCGACAATGAACGGCGTGCGCGCCGTCCCGCCGCGCCCAACCGGCAACCCGATCACCGACCAACTGCAACCGGATGGCACAGTCAGGCCGACGACGAGCGGCGACGCGACGGGCATCACGACCGCGACCTTCATCAAGGAAACCAACCACTCTGTCGCGTCGGTCTTCTGGCAGTATCTGAACAGCGCCGGTGTAACGATCCAGAATGGGCAATCCGTCAACGGCCTACTCTTCGACCCGACGTTCTTCGTTGTCGGCCTGCCGATCACCGAAGCGTACTGGACAACCGCGACGGTCGGCGGCGTCCCAAAAACCGTGCTCGTGCAAGCCTTCGAGCGGCGCGTCCTCACCTACACGCCGAGCAACCCCGACCCTTTCAAGGTCGAAATGGGCAATGTCGGCCAGCATTATGTGGCGTGGCGATATGGGCAATGACAGAGTATCGAGTAGCGAGTAACGAGTGGTTGGGATGTGACCATTCTCGTCGCTCGTTTAAGCTTGCGCGACGGCGACGGCATGAGAAGTGGTAGGGGCGCACAGCCGTGCGCACAGCCGAGGCCACCTCCCCTTTGCCAGAGAGGCGAGCCATCTCGGTAGGGCGCACGGCTGTGCGCCCCTACTGACTGGGAAACGGACTGTCGAGCGATTACGAAACGACGACCGCGAAAGCGTATTACTCGTTACTCCGGAATCTCTAGACGCAGGCCGTCGTAGGCGAAGTGGATGCCGGGCGGGAGTTTGGCATCGTCCTCGGCGTGGAGGACATCGTCGCTCATGTGCGTCAGGTAGGCGCGTTTCGGTCGCACGTCCGCGAGCACGTCGAGCGCTTCGGCGATGCTCAAGTGGACGGGATGCGGGCGCTCGCGGAGCGCATTGAGGACGAGCAGGTCGAGGTCGCGCAACTGATCGCGCGCGTCGTCCGGCACCCACGCGGCGTCCGTGACATATGCAAAGCGCCCGAACCGGAAGCCGAGGACGGTCGTGCGCCCGTGCGGGACGCAAACGGGCACGATTTCGTGGCCATTGATCGCGAAAGGGCCGTCAATGCGACGCAGGGTGAGGGCGGGCTTTCCGCCGAAGAACGGCAGCGGTGGGTCATCGAAAATGTAGGAGAATCGCTGGTGGAATGCCGCCTCCACCGCCGCATCGGCGTAGACCGGGATCACTTCCTGCTGGAGGGAATTGAAAGCGCGCATGTCGTCCAGGCCGGCGGTGTGATCGGCATGGGCGTGGGTGAAGAGCACGGCATCCACATGCGTCATCCCGGCCGCGAGCGCCTGTAACCGCAATTCCGGAGAGGTATCAATCAGGAAATCCGTACCATCCGCGAACCGAATCCAGACCGAGCAGCGGGTGCGGCGATCACGAGGATCATCCGACTCGCTCGCCCGGCTGGTCCGTCCGATCATCGGGACGCCCGTGGACGTCCCGGTACCAAGAAACGTCAGCGTTGCCACGCGCACACCGAAGCAATGAGCAATGAGCAATGAGCAATGAGGGGGTAATCTCCCCACTCATTGCTCATTGCTCGCTCCTTATTGCTCACTAGTCCGCCGCGACACTGGCCGAGCCACCGATCACTTCTTCGAGCCGCTTGAGGGCGCGCGCGAGATCGGCCTGCTCTTGGGCGTTGAGGCCACCAATGATCCGCGTCAGTTCTTCGTCGCTGCGATGGCGCAGGCGCTCCATCAACTGCTCGCCCTTGGGTGTCAGCACATTCAGGACGACGCGGCGATCCGAGGGATCGTCCTCGCGCTTGACGAGGTCCTGCCGCACGAGCCGGTCCACGATGCCGGTGATCGTCGGCGTCGAAACATTCAAGTGGCGCGCGAGGACGCCGACGCGGAGCGCGCCGTTTTCGCGCAGCAACATGAGCACTTTCATCTGCGGCATGGTAACATCGAGGTCCATCCACGCGCTGCTCGCGTCCCCTGTTACGCGCGTGATGACCGATCGGAGTGATTGAACGATTTCCTGGGATTTTGTCGTTGATCGCGCTGCCATTGGTCAAACTCCTTCATTCTACCGATCCACTTCCCCATAGTGGCACTGAAGATGACATAAGACACTACAGCAAAAGAAATGTTCAACGAGGCAAGAGTACCACATGCATCTTCAGCAACTACGCACGTAGATTGTTATACCATACGAAAAACACACACGCAATAGATGGAATCGCATCGAACATGCGAGACGCGTGATGCAGATTGCTTTGCTGCCCATACGCTCATCGCGACTGCATGGCATACCGACCGACCATTTCGCGCGGAGCATCGGCCACACACGTTGACGCGCCCTCAAACGGTGTTACCCTACCGGAAGAATCTCCCAGGATTGATGAAGTGTACCGAGAAGTGCGGCAATGGCGAGTGATGCGAAGCGATGAACGACTGCACAGCGGTGAATCGAGCGGGAACGGCGAGCGGCGCTGGCTAACGATTCGTGACGCCTGCGTGCTGCTCGGCGTGGATCAGTCCACCCTGCGGCGGTGGAGCGACGCGGGCAAAGTGCCGGTCTTCCTCACCCCCGGTGGCCACCGGCGCTACGCCGAAGAAGATGTCCGCGCGCTCGCGAAAGGGACGGCCCGACCGCGCCGACGAATCAGCAAACAGGCGCTCACCGAAGCGTCCCTGTCGCAATATGAGCACGATCATTACGTCACGGATGTCCGCCAGCGGCCGTGGTACGGAGAGTTCGATGCGGCGGCGCTCGCGGAGCATCGGCGGCGCGGTCTGGCGATGGTGGACCTCGCCGTCCGCTACGTGTCGGGCCGCGCGGATCGGGCGGAAATCCTCGCCGAGGCGTGCGGGATCGCCCGTGAATATGGCCGAGACAGTGCGCAGCACGGCTTCGGCATCAGCGACGCCGTGCAGATCTACCTCAGAGCACGCACGCCGATCATCCAGGGCGTCATCCAATTCCTCGATCAGGGCGCGATCTCGTCCGCGCGCGCCGGGCGCATCTTCACTGATGTCGTCGAGTTCATGGATCGCACAATGAGCGCGATGATGCAGCAATACGAGCGCGACCTGCTCGTGCTGCACCGCGACGCTTTCGACACCTCGGACCCGTAGGAACACCAGAGCGATTTCCGGTGGAGCAGAGCGCTAATTTGCGATGCGATGTTATGCGACCTATCTCGCATTGAAATTATGAAGGGCACTCCGGCCCGGTCCTGGGATCGTGCGACGAGATCAACCCTCGTTGTAATGATGCTCGACACATTCGCGGGGGAGGTCTCCGTGCTTGATGACGGAGTAAGCCGGAGCTATGGCGTCAGGTCCATCGCCTCGGTCACGCGGGTGAAGGGGATCTGTGCCGTCTCATTGACGGCCCGGACCGTCTCGCTGTCCGGCGCTTCGAAGAGGCACATACAGTGCGCCTCACTCGGCACATAAACACTGCGCAGGTAGCGCACATCAGTACCCTCCGCCGCAAACCGCTCCGTCGTCGCAATGGCCGCATGTTGCGCCGCCGCTAATTGCTCCATAGTAATCCCCGGTAGGTCGCGATCGACCATGTAGACTGGCATAGTGCCGCCTCCTTGTTCGCCGTACGTTGCTATAGTCATCGACCGAATTTGCCCCGGTGATTGGTCGTTGGCGTGCTACTCGCCCCCATCCTGATCGATCACCATCATCGCGCGCACCTGCTCGTCGTTCAAGGCGAGGTCGTGGGCCTCCCGCGCATGTGTCTGCACAGCGCGGATCAGTTGCCGCTCGTCGTTGTCGCGGAGTTCGACACCGCAGGTGCAACGCACGATCTTCTTCATCGCTTCCTCCTTACGTCCGTTCGTCCCATCATGTCGCACGCATAGCATACATGCCGCCACTTGCGGTATCCTTGCAGCATCCTTGCAGGCCATGCAGTGGTTCTATCGCGGTCGGGATCGGGGACGGATGAGCGACCAATCTCCCTTACGCATCTATCTCTGCGGGCAGCTCGCCATCGAGCACGGTGCGGTCGTGGTCTGTGAAGCGGACCTGCCGGCGCGCCAGGGGCGGCGTGCATGGGCCTATCTCGCGCTCAACCGGACGCAGCCGGTTAGCCGCGACGACCTGGCGGAGGCGATCTGGGGTGATGAGATACCGGACGGTTGTGATGCGACGATCAACGCGGTTGTCAGCCGCCTGCGCACCATCCTCCGGCGCGTTTCGGCCCCAGAGGGCGCGGTGGGCATCCACGGCGAGGTGGGACGCTACCGGTTGCTCCTCCCGCGCGACGCGGTCGTTGACTGGGAGCGTGCCCGCAGCGCCAGCCACGCCGCCGACACCGCGATGCGCCGCCGGGAATATGACGCGGCGCTGTCCGAGGCGCGGGTGGCGACGGAGATCGCCGGACGTTCCTTCCTCGTCGGCGAGCAGGGGCCATGGATCGAGGGGCAGCGGCGCGCGATGGCGGACGTGCATCTCCATGCCCGCGCATGCACCGTCGAGGCGGAGTTGAACCGCGGGAACCCCGACATCGCGGAGATCGAGGCGCGCGCGCTCATCCAGGCCGACTCGTTGCGGGAATCGGGCTACCGCTTGCTCATGCACGCGCTCGCGGCGACCGGCAACCGGGCGCAGATTCTCCGCGTCATCACCGATTGCCGCGACACCCTGCGGGCGGAGGCGGATATGACCCCGTCGGATGAGACCGAACGACTCTTCCGCATCCTGACCAGCGATTGAGCGACTGACGGTGCGCCTCTTCGCGCCAGGGATCGAGGGTGAGGAGTTGGTTGAGGGTCTCGATCCCGGCGAGGTACGTGCGGCGGGCGACGTGCCGCGCGGCCAGCGCGTGGAGTGCGAACATCGCCAGTTGCCGTAAGCGCTCGCGTTGCCCCGCGACCCACTCGTCGAAGAGCGACGCGCCCGGCACGGTGAAGCCCGCCAACAGGTCGCCCCGATACAGGGCGACCGCGGCCTGGAGCTGGTCGATATCGGATGCATCACGCGACTGCTCGAGTGTCTGCTGGAAGGCGACGACATCGACCCACGGCCGGCACTGGGGATTGAGGCCGACGCTCTCGCGGGTGATGAGGAGAGAGGGCGCCAGGAACTGGCGCAGATTCGACAGGACCACCCGCAGATTCGTCCGCGCCTCGCTGTCGGGGAGTTCGCTCCACAGCAGGGCGGCGAGGGTCTCGCGCCCGCATGGCTGTCCGGTCACCGCCAGGTAGGCCAGGAGTGCCTTCCCCTTGCTGTAGGTGAAGGCCGCCAGCGGCGTCGTCCCCTCCGCGATGCGGAATCCCCCGAACAGCTCGAGGCGCAGCGTGTTCGTCATCGGGGCACCACGAAAGCCACTAACGCTTCACTTGCGATTGTCTGCTAGCCTCGAGGAGATCCATGAGCGGAACCATACCGCCTTATGGCGCGACGGACAAGAGGAGGCCGGACATGCCGACGTCAGGGCTGGGGCGCCCCCCCCGGTACCACAGCTATCTGCTGCGCTGCTGGTCCGACGGACCGGGCCTCTGGCGGTTCAGCGTCGAAGATCCGCACACGGGAGCACGGCGAGGGTTTATCACTATGGCGGCACTCGTCGCCTTCCTCGACGCAACGCTCGGTGCGGAGGGGGAGGCGGAGTGCGGCTCGAGCGCCACGCCGACCGATGCCGCGCGCCCCTGACCCGGTCATCCGCTCGCGGGGTGCGGGAGGTGGCTCTCCCCGCCGGCAGCCGCACTCACGATCCACTTACGATCCACTTACGATCGCCTGTTAAAGTGCCCTCAGTGCAGCGACATGGAGGGACGCGCTGCGCCCCTCGGGCGGTAACGGCGGCCGCAG
>JBBRLR010000172.1:0-7223 GCA_038231255.1 Thermomicrobiales bacterium
CCGGGGTGTGTGTGGGGTTCCGGTGCCCCGACCCCCCCCCCACCCCCCCCCTAAAAAAAAAAACAACAACCCCCGGGGGGGGGGGGGCCCCCCCCCCCATTTTAGGGGCCGCTCCCCCCCCCCCCACCGCCACCCTGATCGTCCTAAAAGTACGTCCGCCCCAGCGTTTCGGCGATGCAGGCGGGCTTGTCTTCGCCCTCGACCTCGATCGTCTGCTCGCTGGTCATCTGCACGGCGCGGTCGCCGATCTCCTCGACATTCAAAAGTTTCGAGCGCATGCGGATGCGCTTACCGACCCGCACCGGCGAGATGAAGCGCACGCGGTTGAGGCCGTAGTTGACGCCCATCCGCCCGCCGAGGCTGATCTTGACGCCGGAGGCGCGCTGACCGCCGAGGTACGGGATCAGCGAAAGCGTCAGGTATCCGTGTGCCACGGTGCCGCCGAAAAAGGTCGTTTTGGCCCGCTCCGGGTCCACATGGATGTACTGATGGTCGCCCGTTGCGTCCGCGAACTGGTTGACGCGCTCCTGCGTGATCTCCACCCAGTCGCTAACGCCGATCTCCTGCCCGATCAATTCCTTCAACTCCGCCACCGTCGTGACCGTCCGCTCTGCGTTCGATGTACTCATTCAACCCTCCGTGACAAACCGGGGAGAACCGCAGAGGCGCAGAGGACGCAGAGAGGGAAGAGGGGGAAGAACAAAAAAAGGAAACTGCCCAACCTCGCACGTCTCTCAATGCTATTTCTTCTCGCGTCCCTCTGCGCTCTCTGCGGTTCAATCGGTTTCGACCTTGCTGCTATCCCGAGATATGACCGGCGAGAACTTCCTGCAGGACGCGCTCGCGATGCTCTTCGAGGTCGCCATACAATGGCTCGAAGTACTTGGCGCGCTTGAAATACAGGTGCAGGTCGTACTCCCAGGTGAAGCCGATGCCGCCGTGTACCTGAATCGCTTCGCCGCAGACCTTTCGCGATGCGTTGTTGACGAACGACTTGGCGACCGATGCGGCGAGTGCTGCGTCCGGCGCGTCGGCATCAAGCGCCCAGGCGGCGTAGTACACCGCCCCATGTGAGTTCTCGACCAACACCAGCATCTCGGCCAACTTATGCTTGACGGCCTGGAACTGGCCGATGAACTGACCGAACTGCTTGCGCACCTTGGCATAGTCCGTGGACATTTCGAGCGACTTGCGTGACGCCCCGAGCATCTCCGCGCTCGCTCCGACTGCCGCATGCATGAGCATCGTCCGCACAGCGGGCCATGCATCGCCCTCGGCGCCGAGCAGATTCTCGACGGGAACGCGGACGTTCTCGAAATGGAGCGTCGCGCTCTTCTCGGTCAGGTCAGCAATCCCGTCCTTCTCGACCCGCAGCCCGGCGGCGGCGCGCGGCACGGCGATCAGCGAGACGCCCTCCGCGCCGTCGCCGCTACCGCTACGCGCCGCAACGAGGACAACGTCCGCCGTGTGTCCGAATGGAACAAAGCGCTTGACGCCATTGAGGACGTACGCGTCGCCGTCCTTCTTTGCGGCCAGCGCGATTTCGCTCGGCCCCCAGCCGATGGAATCTTCGAGAAACGCGACCGTCATCGTCAGATCGCCGTTGCAGACATCGGGGAGGTAGCGCGCCATCGCCTTCTCATCCCCGGTGGCCATGATGGCGCTCCCGGCAAGGATGACGGTCGCGAAGTACGGCCCCGGATAGGGGATGCGGCCCATTTCTTCGAGGATGATCGCCTGCTCGACCATCCCCAGCCCCGCGCCCCCGTACGTCTCTGGGAACGGCAGCATCCCCAACTGCACGAACTGCCGATAGGTGTCCGCGCTGTAGCCCCGCTCGTCGTCCATCATCGCGCGGACATGCGCGATAGGCGTTTGTTCGGTCAGGAACTCCCGCACCAGCCCGCGCAGCATCACCTGGTCTTCTGTGAAATCAAAATCCATGAATCAGCCAACCTTTCTCACCACGAAGACACGAAGAGCACGAAGGGCACACGGAGCGGGAAAGTATTGCCTGCTTCTTTCTCTCCTTCGTGCTCTTCGTGTCTTCGTGGTTCATCTCTCAATCCCTAGTCGCCTGCGGCTGCTTTCTGGGCGAGGGCGATGCGATCTTCGCGGACTTCCTTCGGCAGGCCGAGCACGCGCTCGCCGAGGATGTTTTTCTGGATTTCGGACGAGCCGGCGTAGATCGTCCCGGCGCGCGACCAGAAGAAGGAGTAGGCCCAACTCCCCGCCTCACCGAAGTCGGAATCCGCGTGGAGCGCGTATTCCGGCGGCAGCCCTTCGGTCTGCAAACCGTACGGGCCGAGAATGTCGAGGAAGAGTTCCTGCACATGCTTGTCGAGTTCCGAATAATGCAGTTTCGAGACGGACGCCTCCGGGCCGGGGCGCTGGCCTTTTTCGAGACGGCTGAGGAGGCGGAGCGCGGCGTAGCGCAGCACTTCGACCTCGGCATAGATTTCGCCCAGTTTCTGGCGGACATTCGGGTCTTCGAGCGCGGGCTTGCCGTTGCGCTTGAGCGACTTGCACACTTCGATCATCCGGTCGTACATCTCCTGGAGGCGCACGACGCGGGACAGGACATTGCCGCCGCGCTCGTAGGAGAGCGTCGTCTGCGCGATCCGCCACCCGGCATTCATTTCGCCGACGAGGTTGTCCGCGACGACGCGCACATTCGTGAAGAACACTTCACAGAACTCGCTGCTGCCGCTGATCTGCTTCAATGGGCGCACTTCGACGCCCGGCTGGTGCATGTCAATCATGATGCACGAGATGCCCTGATGTTTCGGCGCGCTGCGGTCGGTGCGCGCGAGCAGGATACCCCAGTCGGCATTGACCGCACCGCTCGTCCAAATTTTCTGCCCGTTGATGACGAACTCGTCGCCGTCCCGATCCGCGCGGCACTGGAGGCTGGCGAGGTCGGAGCCGGAGTTCGGCTCGGAGTAGAGCTGGCACCAGAGTTCTTCCGCCGTGAGGATTTTCGAGACGTGATCGCGCTTCTGGTGCTCGGTGCCGTGATGGATCAGCGTCGGCGCGACGATGCCGATGCCGAGGCCGTTGAGCGAGGCCGGGGCATTCGCGCGCGCCAACTCTTCGCCGACGATTGCCTGCTCCATCGGGCGCGCTTCCTGCCCACCATACTCCTTCGGCCAGCCCATGCCGAGGTAGCCCGCCTCGTACAACGTGCGGTGCCACACCCGCCGCTCATCGAGCGTTTCCGGTCGCTTTTTCGGGATGTTTTCTTCAAGCCAGCTACGCACCTGCTGACGGTAGGCCTTATCCTCCGTCGTGTAATTGAGGTCCATGTGAATGCCTCCCTGTCCGTTGGTGTGACGGTGCTGCGACGCCACACCGCTGTACGAACGACCCCGTGGATGCGCGCATTTGCCGCCGCATCCCTACCCTTTGTACAAGACTACAAGGATACGCTACCCCGTTACGGCAAATGCGTCAACACTCCGTGTTGAAAAACTGTGAAACGCCCTCTATCATTACCTATGTGTGTACCGCACGTTTGCAACAATACATGAGTATCGCAAACTGAAGGGAGTTGACGACACACTCCCGATGATTTGCTGATCTGAAGCGGTCTGAGCGTCCATTCTGAGGAGCGACACCATTGAAGATTTGCGTTTGTGTCAAGCATGTGCCCGACCCGAATCTGGCGATGCGGGTTGATCCCGCGACGAGGCGGTTGATCCGCGAGAGCGCGAAGTCCATCCTCGACCCCGCCGACGAATACGGCATCGAGGCCGCGCTGCGCCTCGTCGAGCAGCACGGCGGCGAAACCATCGCCGTGACGATGGGGCCGGCCGCCGCCGAAGACGCACTTCGCCGCGCGATGGCGATTGGCGCCGACCGCTCGATCCTGATTACCGACGACGCGCTGGCCGGATCGGATGTGGTCGGCACGGCGCGGGCGCTCGCCGCCGCGCTCTCCACCGAATCCCCCGACCTCGTCATCTGCGCCACCGAGAGCACGGACGCCTATAGCGGTATGCTCCCCGGCGCGCTTGCGGCGATGCTCGGGTTGCCGCAAGTGACCTTCGCCCGCTCGATCAGCGTCGAGGGGACGACGATCACCGTCCAGCGCGACACCGAAACGGGCTATCAGACGATCCAAACCGCGCTCCCCGCCCTGCTCACCGTCACCGCGAGCATCGGCGAGCCGCGCTATCCCTCCTTCAAGGGAATGATGGCGGCGAAGAAAAAGACGGTGGATCGGCGCGATGTCGCCACGCTCGGTCTCAATGGCGGGACCGTCGGCGAAGCCGGCGCCCGCGAGCGCGTTCTCACCATCAAGCCGGTCAGCCAAGCGAAGCAGACCCGCACAATTACCGACGATGGCAGCGGCGAAAGCGTCCCGGAAATCGTCGCCTTCCTCAAGCAAATCCAGGTCATCTAGCGTGATACGACGAACCGCTAAGACGCCAAGGACGCCAAGAAGAGAAAGGAAGGAAAGAATTCTTCTAGATTCTTCTTTGCATCCTCTTGGCGTCTTGGCGGTTCAATCTTCTTTAGATTCTTCGGAGGTTTGAATGGCAAAGCGGATTTGGGTTTGGACGGACGTAGTAGAAGGCGGGCCGCATCGGCTGTCGCTCGAACTGCTCGTGCCGGCGCGGAAACTGGGCACGGCGGAGGCGGTCGTCCTTCATCCGGCGGGCGGCGACGCGGTCGCGGCATTGGGCGCGCACGGGGCGGCAGTCGTGCATCTCGGCGATGACGCGGCGTACGGTGACTATCTCGCGGAGCCACAGGCGGCGACACTCGCCGCGCTGATCGCGCAGGAATCGCCCGATCTGATCCTGTTCCCAAGTACCTTCACAGCGCGCGATGTCGCGGCGCGGCTGGTCGGGCAGTTGGGCGCGGGCGTGATCGCCAACGCGGTGGATATCGCGTACGACGGCGACCAACTGACCGTCACCGTCCCCTACGGCGCGGAGACAATCGGTACGCTGACGATAGACGGCCCCGGCCCACATCTGGTCCAGTTGCGGCCAAAGGCATTTGCGGCGGAAGAAACGGGCGGGCAGGCGGAAGTCCGGCCCGTCGCGATCCCCGTGGACACGACGACCTGCCGCGTCAAGGTACTCGAAACCGTCGTGCAGGCGTCCGAGGGGCCGAACCTCGAAGAGGCGGGCATCATCATCTCTGGCGGTCGTGGCATGGGCAAGGCTGAGAACTTCGCGCTGCTCGACGCGCTCGCGGCGAAACTCGGCGGGGCGGTCGGCGCGAGCCGCGCAGTCGTGGATGCTGGCTGGGTGCCGTATTCGTACCAGGTCGGGCAGACGGGCAAGACCGTCAAGCCGGCGCTCTATATCGCCTGCGGCATCTCCGGCGCGATCCAGCACGTCGCCGGGATGGGCGGCAGCAAGTACATCATCGCCATTAACAACGACCCCGACGCGCCGATCTTCGAACTTGCCGACCTCGGCATCGTCGGCGACGCGCTCACGATCGTCCCGAAACTGACAGAGTCAATTACGTAAGGGCAGAACAAGGCTGGTAGCAGTCTAAGGGGAAGCGGAATGCCCAAGCTGGCGGTGATTTGGTCCGACGACACGGCGCAGCAACGCCGTCTGATCTATGCGTCGAGCGTGGTTGTCGCGGTCGGCGTGCTGCTAATCGTTGTCGGCGCCATCGCGGAATGGGGCTGGACGCGCATCGTCGGCGCGACACTGATTACGGTTGGCGGCACGGCGCTCGGCATACTGATCGCCTTTGTGGAGCCGCGCCGCCAGCGGTTGCATGCACGCCTTCGCGCGCAGCGCACGACCATCGCGATGGTCGCCGCCATCCTGCTTGTCCTGCCGGTCGTGCTCGCACTCGTCGCCGCCTTGATCGGTCTGGTTGCGGGAAGCGGCAACCGGGGTGGCGGGCTGCTGGCGGCAGGGGCGATGATCGCCCTTTTCCTGCTCGTTGCGACGATTTTCAGCACGCTGATCGCCGTCCGCGCCACGCAGCGCGCCAGTCTCACTTTGCGTGAATCGCCAGCAATACAGACGGGGGAACACGAGTGACGCCGACACGGCAGATCGAATGGAATGTCCAGACGCTCGGGCAGATCGCGGTCTACGCGCTGCTGATCATCCCGATCGGTTTCCTTGCCTACGGCCTCGCGCGCCGTGTGCGGATGTGGCGCACGGGCCAGCCGGAAGACCGTTTCAACCAATGGGGCACGCGGCTTTGGGGCGCGATCACCAAGAGCATTCTGCATGGCCGGATCGTTCGACGGCGCAACCGCTACGGCGGATTGATGCACCTGATGATCTTTGTCGGCTTCATCACCCTCCTGATCGGCACCTTTATTGTGATGGTCGAGGACGACATTACGGTGCCAATCTTCCACTACAGTTTCTACCGGGGGAACTTCTATCTCGGCTACAAACTAGCGATGAACATCGCCGGGCTGCTGCTGATCGCGGGCGTCCTGATGGCCTTCTATCGCCGTCTCGTCGTCCGCCCGAAGCAGCAGGACACGAGCGCGGACGATCTTGTCCTGCTCGCCTTTCTCGCTGTTTTGACAGTGCAAGGATATGTGCTTGGCGCACTCCGGCTCGGCGTCCAGCACGACGCATGGGCGGGGTGGTCATTCGTTTCATATGCGCTTGCGATCCCGTTGCGCGGTTTGTCGGACGGCTGGCTGAAGGCGCTCCATCAGATCAATTGGTTCAGCCATTTCGCGACGACCTTCGCCTTTCTCGCCTACTTCGCGTATAGCAAGATGATCCACCCCTTCACGAGCCTTGTGAATGTCTTCTTCCGGCGGCTCAAGCCGATGGGCGAGCTGACGCCGATCGCGAATCTCGAAGAGGCGGAATCGTTCGGTATCTCGAAACTGGAAGACTTCACCTGGGCGCAACTGATGAACCTCGACGCCTGTATGCATTGCGGGCGTTGTTTGGAATACTGCCCGACCTTCGCCACGGACAAGCCCCTTCGCCCGCGCGATCTGATCCTGGAAATCGGTGGCTACATGGCGGACAGCGGCGGCATCTTCTCCGGCGAACTCGGCGAAGGCGAGAATTCGGCGCGCTTCCGCTGGGGTGAAGGGCCGGAACGCGAGTTGATCGGCGGCGTCGTCAGCACGGAAGAACTCTGGGACTGCACGACCTGCGGCGCATGCATGGAGCAATGCCCGGTGCTGATCGAGCATGTGCCGCTGATCGTTGGGATGCGCCGCAACCTCGTGCTGGAGCAAGGCGAGTTCCCCGACGAACTAA
>JBBRLR010000173.1:0-7093 GCA_038231255.1 Thermomicrobiales bacterium
GATGCGCTGCCTGAAACGCCAGCTGGCCAATGTGGTCTACCGGTTGCTCCGCGAGGGACATCGCGCGGAAACCCACGACGATGCCGACTTTGTCGCACTCGGAGCCATCGTCCGCACTGCCGCTTGACACGGAAGGCTCGCACGGTAGCGCTACCGTGCGGGGATACCGCTGCAGATGGCGGCATAGTCGTCGGCGACGAGCACGCGGACCGGCGATGGCACCGCGCGCTCGTGACCGTCGGGCGCAGTGTGTCTATCGTACGAGCGCTGTGTCGGCCTCTTCGGCCGCCGCATGAATACCGTTGCTGCCGACAGCGGCAAGGCTGCCTAGCGCGCCGACCGGCGTCGGTGTCGCGGCAGGCCCTTCGAGGCTGACATGCGGGACGATCCGATCCAGCCAACGGGGGAACCACCAGTTCGCCTTCCCCATCAGCTGCATCAGCGACGGCACGACCAGCAGCCGGATCACCGTCGCGTCGATCAGGATCGCCGCCGCCAGCCCGAGGCCGAACTCCTTGATCACGCGCTCGCTACCGAAGGCGAAGCTGAGGAAGACCGCCACCATGATCGCCGCCGCTGCCGTGATGAGCCGCGTCGTCGCCGACAATCCCCGACCGACCGCCTCCGAATTGTCGCCCGTCGCCAGGTACTCCTCGTGGATGCGGCTGACCAGGAAGACCTCGTAGTCGGTGGAAAGGCCGAAGAGGATCGCGAAGAGGAACATCGGCAGGAAGGCCTCGACCGGCCCCGTCTTGGGGACGCCAAAGATGCCGCCGAGCCAGCCCCACTGGAAGACCGCCACCAGCACGCCGAACGCCGCCCCGATCGAGAGCAGGTTCATCAGCGCCGCCTTGAGCGGAACGAGCACCGAGCGGAAGGCGGCCATCAGCAGCAGGAACGAGAGGCCGATCACCGCGAGAAAGAAGAAGGGCAGCCGCGAGGAGATCTTATCGCTGAGGTCAATGTCCGTCGCGACGGCCCCACCGATGAACCCCTGCGCCGCGCTACCCGCAAGGGCACGGGCCGTTTCCCCGCGCAGCCTGTGGACGAGGTACTTGGTCTGCTGGGACTGTGGCGAAGTCGTCGGGGTGACGATGATCGTCGCGGCGGTGCGGTCAGCGTTGAACTGTGCGGGCGACGTGTTCGCCACCCCATCCACCTTCGCCAGCGTCGCGGGCAACTGCTGGATCGTCCCGACCGCCGCCGGGTCGTCCACGCGCACGGCGACGAGGAGGGGGCCGTTGTAGCCTGCGCCGAAGCCGGCCGAGAGCAAGTCGTAGGCGCGACGGGTCGTACTGGAGGTCGGGTTCGTGCCCGCGTCGGAGGAGCCGACCTGGAGGTGGAGCACCGGGGCGGCGATCAGCAGCGTCAGCCCGAGCGCGACGGCGAGGACGGCGATCGGCGCGCGGGCGATCAGCTTGCTCAGGCGGTAGCCGAGGCCGGTTTCGCTCTCGTCCACCGACACCGCGATGCCGGGGATGCGCAAGCCGTCAACCCGTCGCCCGAGCAGGCGGAGGATCGCCGGCAGGACGGTGAGCGCGACGATGATCGTCATCGCCACAACGATCGCCGATGCCGTGCCGAGATAGGAGACGAAGGGGATGCCGACCGTCCACAGGCCGAGCATCGCCACGACGACGGTCGCCCCCGCGAAGAGCACCGAGCGCCCGGCGGTGGCGACGGCGGTCACGAGCGCGTCATCGACGGTCATCTTTCGCGCCAGTCCCTGGCGGAAACGGGTGACGATCAGCAGTGAGTAGTCGATGCCGACGCCCAGCCCAATCATCGCGGCGAAAACGGTGGTGATCGATGGCAGATGGACGAAGGCGGCGAGCAGGGTGATCAGCGAGATCCCCGTGCCGAGGGCGACCAACGCCGTGACGATTGGCAAGCCCATCGCCACCACCGAACCGAAGGCGACGAGCAGGATGATCACCGCCGCCACCAGGCCGATCAGGGTCTCGGTGCCCCCGAGGCCCCCACCGGTCTGCCCCTCGGCGACCCGCCCGCTCAGCTCGACCTGGAAGTCGGTCGTCGAGACGCGATCGCGCAGGTTCGCCAGGGCGAGCGGGCTGGACTTCTGCAGATCGCTGGCGCGCTTCGCGTACTGCACGCCGATCTGCGCGATCGTCCCGTCCGCCGAGAGCGCGCCCGGCCGCTGGTACGGGGAGGCGACACCGGCGACCTCGGGGAGCGTCACGAGATCGGCGACAAGCGCATCGACGCGGGCATGTATCTGCGGATCATTCAACCCTGCCGGGGCACGGACGATGACGGTCGCGGAATCGCCTGACTGCTGGGGGAAGCGCGCGGCGAGCAGGTCGTAGGCGTGCTGCGCCTCAGTGCCGGGGATCGAGAAGGAGTTGACGAGTGTCCCGCCCGCCGTCAAGGAGAGCGCGACGACGAGAACGATGCCGACGAGCGCGCCGACGATGACACGCCAGGGGTGCCGGACGATGAAGCGCGGCCAGCGGTCGAAGAGGAGCGAGCGTGACTGAGACATAGGTGATTCCTTTCACAGTAAAAGTGTAGCGGGCAGCAGGTTGACTCTTGCTCGTGCGGTGGAACGATGTACACTGTGAACGTGAACTCCGTTTCACCTTGTCGCTCATTATTATGAACATGAATTCATGTTCCGTCAAGAGGGGACGGTTACTGAATGATAGACACCACGGCGGCATCTGCGGAAAAACGCGGACGCGCGGACGCGGCCGCGAACCATGCACGGATCATCGCGGCGGCAGAGGCCGTCTTCGTGGAGCATGGGCTCGACGCGGAGATGCGCGAGATCGCGGAGCGGGCCGGCGTGGCGGTCGGGACGCTGTATCGCCACTTCGTCGATCGCGACGATCTGCTTCGCGCGGTATTCGCCACCATGTCCGCAGAGGTGATCGCGCGACTCGAGGCGGCGGCGACCGGCGATGACCCCCACGACGCGGTACGGGCCGTCATTCACACCATCGGCGCCATCCTCAAGCACTTCCAGGCAACGTTCGCACTGATGCACGATCCCCGGCTGGAGAAATGCTTCGCCGCGGCAGAACCGGCAGATAAGCACGAGTGGCTGACGCGCGCGATCGCGATCGTCGTGGCTCTCGTCACCCGTGGTATCCGCACGGGCGCCTTCCGCCCGGACCTCGATGCGAACGTGGTCGCCCCCACCCTGATCGGGGCGATGTTCGCCTTCGAATCGCTGGCTGCCGAGCGGGGATACGATGCCGTGGCGGACACGGTGGCGGATTTCTATCTCGCCGGTCTCATCGCGCACTGACCGCCTGCCTCTCGCCAGCCCCCTTGGCGTTCACCGCCACAATGGACACGGCGCCCAGCCGTTCTCCCGGGATGAACGTGACGGACAATCGCTTCACGCCGACCACGAAGATGCTCCAATCGGGGAACCGGGATGAGACCCGGTTCCCCGAGGTCGTCCAGGCGGTGAAACCCGCGTCCGCCGGGATCTGCTGCCATCTCCAGTGTCCGACCTTGTGTCGTAATCTTCCCACCTGGTCAACTCCGCACTGATCGCCCACATCCGCTCTTGCACTACCTCGTCGTAGGAAATCGGCACGGAGCGACTCTCCTTCCCCTTGTTGAAATACTTGCCGCTTACCCCCTCCACTGCGGGCGACGTCGCCAGGTAGAGCGCGCACCGCGCACCGCGCTCGGGGCTGGGCAGGAAGCGTTTGATGATGCCGAGGAACGGGCGGGCGAGGGGCGGCGCCACGTCGTCGACGATCTTCGTCGCCGTGATGCCCGGATGCAGCGCATTGACCGTGACGCGCGTTCCCGCGAGCCGCCGTGCCAGGGCGTAGGTGCAGAGCACCATCGCCAGCTTCGCCCGGCCGTAGACCGCGAACGGCGCGAAGGTTCGCTCGCTCTGGAGATCGTCCAGGTCGATCGCCGTGGCCATGGACGCGGACGCCACATTGACGATCCGCGCCGGTGCGCCGGTTGTCAGGCTGTCCAGCAACAACTGGGTCAGGAGAAAGGCGGACAGGTGGTTCACCGCCAGGTTCAGCTCGATGCCATCCACACTCAGTTGTCGCTGCTGGATGTGGGCGCCCGCGTTGTTCACCAGGATGTGCAGGTGAGGATAGCGCTCTCGGAACTGCCCGGCGGCCTCCCGAACGGCCCGCTGGGAAGAAAGGTCGGCGACCAGCAGATCGACGGAGGGGTTGCCGGTCTCCTGGATGATCGCGCGCCGGGCCTCCTCCCCTTTGCGCGCATCGCGACAGAGCAGCGCCACGGTCGCCCCCTGCCGCGCGAGCTCGGTGGCGATCACCCTGCCCATCCCGGCATTCGCGCCCGTGACCAGCGCCACTTTCCCCTGCATCATGGCCGTGCCCCTTTCGCGGTCCCAGATGTGATCGCCGGGGTTTTGCCGATGTACGTCCGCTCGGCCATCGTGCGCAGCATGCAGTCAGCGACATCGGCCCGGGCGATGCGCGAGGCGAGGTTCATGCGGAGGTCGGTGCCGAGGCGGTAGCGGCCGGTGCGCGGGCCATTCCCCAACGCGGGGGGTCGGATAACCGTCCACTCCACGTCACTGTGCGCGATCATCTCCTCCATCCGCTCCTTATCCAGCATCTTTTCTCGCTGCATCAGCCAGAGCAGCCGGTTGTAGAGGCCGCTATCGTGGCTGTCCGCCGCGCCGTAGGCGCTGACCGCGACCAGGCGTCGGACGCTGTGCCGCCCCATTGCCGCGAGGATCGGCGCCATCGCGTCGCCGCAGACCGTCACCGGCCCGCGCCCGTTGCCCCCGAGCGCGCTGAGCACGGCGTCCTGCCCCGCGATCACCGCCGCGACTTGGTCGGGGTCGCGGGCGTCCCCCGGCACGACGCGCAGCCGCTCGTGCCGCACCGAGAGCGCGGTCGGATTGCGGGCGAGGATCGTGACGCAATGGCCGGCGGCGAGCGTCTGGTCGACGAGATGGCGGCCAGTGGCACCGGTCGCGCCGAAGATGGCGATGTTCATGAGGGCCCCCTTACGATGATCGTCCCACGCTCCGGGGCGCAGAACCGCCGTGCGACAATGAGTTTAGACATATTTACCAATAAACCAAAAAAAGAGCGCCACTAGTCGTCGCAGCGGAAGTTGGCAGCAGCGTCGGCCAGCGCGCGCAGGCTCGCGACCATGCGATCCCGCTCCAGCCGGTAGTAGACCTCCTGCCCGACCTTCTCGCTGTCGAGCACGCCCGCGTCCTTGAGCACCTTGAGGTGGTGGGAGATGGCGGGGCGGCTGAGGCGGAAGTTAGCGGCGATCTCGCCCACGTTGCGCCGCCCCTGGTCGCCGAGGAGGTAGAGTAGTTGCAGGCGGATGGGATCGCCGATGGCGGTCAGGAAGCGGGTGACGTCCTTGAGTTCGGTCAGGTTGAGGCCGATGGGTTGGTGGGTTTGCATGGTCATATCCTCGTCGGGTGCGTAAACGTGTATAAACTCATAAACGCATTATGATAGGTCATTCCCACGTTGTCAAGGTCAGGCTTTTGCGACCGGCAGGAATGCCTCCAAAACGGGTGCCAGAGCGGTTCCGTAACCGTCATGCACGATCCGTTTGCATCGCAGCGATCATCGGCTGCGAATTCATGCCGTTGCTAATCTTCGCCGGTCTCTCCGAAAAGAATTGCTCCGCGCCCGCGCCCTGTGCGAGACTAGCCGCATGTTCGACCGCGATGGGACAAACGAGGAGAAGGGAAAGTAATGAGCGATACACCAATTGCCAGCGACCAGTTGCACGCACTCGAATGGCGGCTGATCGGGCCGTTTCGCGGAGGGCGGGTCGTGGCGGTCGCCGGCGATCCGGTGCGCGATCAGGTCTTTTATATGGGTTCGACAGGTGGCGGCGTGTGGAAGACGACCGATGGCGGCGTCTTCTGGGAGAACATCTCCGACGGCTACTTCAAGCGCGCCTCGGTCGGCGCGATCGCGGTCTCCGATTCGGACCCGAATGTCATCTATGTTGGCATGGGCGAAGTTTCGATTCGTGGCAATGTCGCGCACGGCGACGGCGTCTACAAATCTACCGACGCGGGCAAGACGTGGACGCACCTCGGCCTCGAAGAAACTCGCCACATCGCGAAGATTCGCATCCACCCAAAGAACCCCGACCTGGTCTATGTCGCGGCGCTCGGCCACGCGCACGGACCGAACAAGGAGCGCGGCGTCTACCGCTCGAAGGACGGCGGGCAGACATGGGAACAGGTCTTGTTCCGCAGCGAGGCGGCGGGGGCGAGCGACCTCGTGATGGACCCACACAACCCTCGCGTTCTCTACGTCTCGTTCTGGGAGGCGCGACGCGACGCGCACCAACTGGTTAGCGGCGGCGAGGGGAGCGGCATCTTCAAATCCACCGATGGCGGCGATACCTGGACGGAGATCACGCGCAATCCCGGCCTGCCCAAAGGCGTGCTCGGCAAGATCGGCCTCGCCGCCTCGCCCGCCAAGCGCGACCGCCTCTGGGCGCTCGTCGAGGCCGACGATGGCGCGGTCTTCCGCTCGGATGACAGCGGCGCGACGTGGGAACGACTCTCCGATGATCGCAATCTGCGGCAACGCGCCTGGTATTACATGCACATCTACGCCCATCCGACCAACCCAGAGACGCTCTGGGTGCTGAACGTCCCGGCGTTCAAGTCCACAGACGGCGGCAAAACATTCGCGCAGTTCCCGATCCCGCACGGCGACAATCACGACCTCTGGATTGACCCAAAGAACCCGGACCGCATTATTCAGGGGAACGACGGCGGTGCGGCGGTCTCGTTCAATGGCGGCGAGACGTGGTCCACGCTCTACAACCAGCCGACCGCCGAGTTCTACCACGTCACGACCGATGCGCAGATACCGTATGGCGTCTACGGCGCGCAGCAGGACAACACGACGATTGCCGGGCCGAGCCGTTCCGCGATGGCGGCCATCCCGCAGTCGGAGTGGTTCGAGGTCGGTGGCGGCGAGAGCGGCTATATCGCCGTGCGGCCCGACGACCCGAATATCATCTTCGCGGGTAGTTACGGCGGCGCGATTACCCGCTTCGACCGCCGCACCGGGCAGCGGCGGAATATCAACGTCTGGCCCGAAGCACATCTCGGCTGGGGCGC
>JBBRLR010000174.1:0-7046 GCA_038231255.1 Thermomicrobiales bacterium
AGTGCGGCAGCATACCGTCGGCCGCCGGCGATGATCAGGTAGCGCTGGCGACCGTCGCCGATGGTGCCGTCCTCGCGCACCACTAGCGGTTGCAGGATGCCGAATTCGCGGACACTCTCGGTAAGTTCATTCAGGCGTCGTGCGCCATCGTTGTGCTCCCAATCCTGTCGGGGTTGACCGGGGTCCGAGGATACCTGCTCGATCGGGACCTCCATCGCGCCCGGCAATCGCCGCTCAGTCGCGCCCGCGACCGCGTGCAGCGTCGTGCGCGGTTGTGCGGGCCGAACGACAGCGACCTCCGCCTCACGACGATTATGCGCCGACATACTGCTCCTCCGGGATCATCTCAGTTCGCGCGATCGCACAGACGACGCGCTGGGCCAATGCGCGATATGAGTCCATGGCTACGGTCTTAGGCTCGGTCATCGCAAGTGGCAAATGGCGATTGAGGGCACGCTTGATTGCCGCCGAATGCGGCACCGGCATCGTGACAAGGTCGCCGAACGCCTTCTGCAGCACCGCTAATCCCCCTTGGTCGGGACGATCCCGATGCACCGCATTCGGCACGATAGCGAGATGCTCCGCACAGACCATCTCATCCGCCGCCAACTCGTCGATCGCCATCACCGTATCAACGAGCGCATCGATGTCCTGCTGCGTTGTGGCCGTGGGTAGGACGGCCCACCCAGCGGCCAGGATGGCGCTCGACAGCGCGAATCCCAATGTAGGCGGCGTGTCGAGGAGCAGGACGTCGTATCCGTCGAGCGCTGTGAGGATCCTCCGCAGGCGCAGGAAGCCTGTCGGGGAATCGCTCAAGGAGAGCGCCGCAGCCTCGATCGAGCGATCGCCCGGGACGAGGTCGATACCGGCACCGGTAACCCTGATGAGGTCTCTCACCGGTAGCCCGGGTGCGGAGATGCAGGCACCGATGCCGCGCTCCACTGGATCATCGGTGAGCAGGCGCGTCAGAGAGGCCTGGGGGTCCAAATCGACGACGACGACTCGCAGCCCGGTCTCGACCAGGGCACCGGCGAGATTGAGCGTCGTCGTGGACTTCCCGCTGCCGCCTTTGCGGTTGACGATCGCAACGATCCGTTCTCGTTTCATTGGCTGCGCACCTCGCCTGCTACCCTCGGCTCGACAAGCCCGAGCACGTCCTCGAGCACCGCGAAGAAATACGCCATACGATTCTTCGTCGGGCCGATCAGGTTACCGTTCGCGTCGCTCTGCTTGCGGATGCTTGCGCTATGCTGTTTCGTTGCAGCGCGTGCGCCGAGCAAAGCGTCAGTAAAGCCGTCCAGATCGATGGCGGCCCGACGGTAGAGGTTCATCGCGCGACTGACCGATGCCGGCAATGAAGCTTCGTCGTTCAGTTCCCGCGCGAGGTCGCTAACGTAGTTCGTAATCACATTAATTTCATGATTTGAGGCCTTTCGAAATTTCGAGTTCTCGAACTCCATTTCTCTATTTCCTTCTCTATTCGGTTCTCTATTTCCTTCTCTATTATTGGGTAAAACTTTCTTTACATCAGACGTACGGGTTTTCTTTTCTTCTGATGTAAAGTTTTCTTTATATCTGCCGTCAAGAAGGCCTGATATCAAGTTTTCTTTACTTCTGACGTAAAGGCGATCCAAGTGGAAGTGCTCGAAGTATGCGCCCTCATCCTCGACCCACCGACCGAGCACGAAGATATTTTGGCGACCCGTTCGTAAGCTCTCGATCACTGTGCGACGCGAGAGCGCGGTGATGTCGTTGCTCACCGATACGAGTGAGAGGTTCAGCCACTCGGCGATCTTTTCGCGGTCGAGCGAGCACGCGAGGTAACCTTTGGCGAAGTACTCGTGCAGGCCCATGTAGTGGGGATCGCGGGAGCGCCAGATGTGGCGGCGCATGATGAGGTACGTCGAGAACTCGGGTGAGCGAGTAAACGAAAGGAAATCCGGGTTGTCCAGATCAGTGAAGTCCAACAGGATGAACTGCCGGTTGAAATTCTCTGATCCCATCAGAAACCCCCGTTCCCCCGATTAACCGAGCTACTGCGTGAGCATCGTTTCATGGTAATGGCGAATTGCTTCTCGAATGAGTTGTGAGCGGTCAACTTGACGCCGCTCCTGTCGCCGGAAATGGGCTCTCAACTCGTCGAGGGACGTAATCTCGTCTTCCGTCAAATACACCGTTGTCCGGAATCGATCCCTTTCGATGGGTTCTTTCGTTGAGGTCATGTCCCCTTTGGCTTCGCTATGCACTGATACATCTCCTCTTCCTCACCGAAGTGTACGTACACCATCTGTGTCGTAGTGTGGAGCATGAATGTTTTGATGTCAAGACGACAAGGCGTTCTGTCGCTATAGCATACAGACATCTGAGACGTACATTATCATGAACAAATGCGTAAATCATCCTCATACATAACTGCGCGATCGCCTCGCACAGAGTCGCTGCGTGCGGCGCGCCGATCACCTCAAGCTCGACGGGGTGTGCGAGGCGACCCTCGCCCTGCGTGCCCTGCCCGATGCTACCTTCCCGGGTTGGCTCCGCACCCTGATGGCAACGGGCGTCGCCTTTCGCTTCGCCCTCCATCTCCGCCCGCTCTCCAAGCAGAAGGAGCGGACCGCGCTCACCCGCATGCTCCGCCAGCGGCACGCCGTGCTCGCCGAGCGGCAGCGGCAAGGGAGCAGCCCCGACATCGAGCAAGAGGAGGCCTACGGCGAGGCGCAGGATTTACTCAGGCAGATGGCGACCACCGACCTGCGCACCTTCCACACCGCGCTCTTCGTCACCGTCCGGGCGGGGACACCGGACGACCTCGCCGCAGCAGCCCGTGCCGTTGGCAAAGCCCTGGGTGATGCGGGCGGGACCTCCCTGGACCGCTGCCAGCTCTACCAGGATGTCGTCTGGCGGGCGACCCTGCCGCTCGCCCACAACCCGGCGGGGATGACCTACCGCACCGTCACGACCAACCTCGCCGACACGCTGCCCTTCCTTCACCACCGGGCGGGCACGCGGGGTGGCGCCCTGATCGGCTTCTCCCAACCCGGTCATGAGGTGGTCACGCTCGACATGTACGATCCGGCACTGGACAACTCGAATCTCACCTGCCTGGGGATCAGCGGCAGCGGCAAGACGATGTTCGCCCAATCCTTCGCGCTCAAACACCTTGCGCAGGGTGGCCGGGTGATCGTCCTCGACCGCTCCACCGGCCACTGGGATGATCTCACCGCCGCTGTGCCGGGGGCAGTGGTCCATCGCGTCCTGCTCGATAGCGGCTTCCGCATCAATCCCTGGGAACTCCCCCGCCACGCGCGTGAGCCGAACCAGACGAAGCTGGAATATCTCCTCGATCTCCATACGCTGCTCATCGGGGAGCTGCATGGCGGGGTGCCCACGCTCACCGCAGGGGAGCGCGCCCTGCTGGAAGGGGCCTGCCGGGCGGTCTACCGCGAGACCCGCGTCCCACAGGAAACCCACCTGCAGGACTGGCTCACACGCGCCGAGGCGTGGGAAGGGCGGGACGGCGGCGATCCGGTCCGCCGGCGGCAATACGGCGCACTCGCCGAGCGGCTGGCCCCGTACGTGGGTGAGGGGACCTATGCGGGTCTCTTGGACGGCCCGACGACCGTGCGCCCCGATGCCCTGCTGGAGGTCTTCAACTTCAAGGGTCTCGCGGACCGGCTCGTGCCGCTCGCCATGCTCCCCCTGATCGAGTACATCTGGGCGGTGATCGCCGACCCCACCCGCCCGACGCTCGTCGTCCTTGACGAGGGATGGAGCCTCCTCAACAATCCGGCGAGCGCCCGCTTCGTCGCGGAGGCGACGCGGACCGGGAGGCACCATGGGATCATCACCCTCAATCTCTCGCAGATGGTCACCGACTACGAAGGGCCGCTCGGTCAAGCCGTCATCGATAATGCGTCGGTTTCCTTGCTGCTCGCGCAGTCGGACCACGCGTTGCCGCAGGTGGCGGAGGTCTTCCATCTCAGTGATGACGAGCGGGCAATGGTCGGGCGGCTGCGTACCGTCAAGCAAGTCCGGGCGGGTGCCTATCTCCATTCCCGACGGGGGGCAGACTCCGGCGAACTGAGCCTGTACGTCACGCCGGAGGAATACTGGCTCTTCACCTCGGTGTCCGCCGAGCGGCAGCTGCGGCAGGCGGCGATCGGGGAGCACGGCGGGGATGTCTGGGCGGCGGTGCGGGCACTCGCTGAAGGCTGGCGACCGGCGTCCACGGGAGAACCGCGCACGGTCGCGCCGATCCCGGCGCACGCTCCACCCGGTATCCGTGTCGCGAGGTGCGCATGAAGCGGCTCGCCCTGATCGCCAGTGGCGCCCTCCTCGTGCCGCTCGTGCTGCTGTCTGTCGCGATCGCCGGGGCCGGGGCACTGATGGGTGCCGTCAATCCCCTCAATGGCCTCCTGGGACTCCCCGGCGATCGGCTCGCGGGCGCTTTCCAGCAAGCCTTCGGCCCCGTCTATCTCGCCACGACGGGCGGCGCGCCGACGATTCACGACCTCGGCGTCGGCCCCTCGGACGCCGCGCGCGTCGAGCACCTGATCGCCGCGCTCAACCCCAAGAGCCCGCTTGTCGGGCAGGGCGTGTGGCTCCTCCACCTCGGGCAGCAGTTTGGCATAGACCCCCTCCTGATCGCCCAGTGGCAGCTGGAGAGCGGCATGGCGACGGCGGGCGTCAATAGCCCCGGCAACGGCGGGAACATGCTCTGGGTGGCGGCGGCGCCGTACGCGGAGCAGTACGGCTGTACCCCCGGCGCCTCGACCGAGGGGCATCACTGGGCGACGTGCCCAAGCATGCAGGCGGGGGTGGGGATCTGGTTCACCTACGTCGGCACGTTCTATCCGCCGCGCGCGCAGACCCTCGCCGAGTACGCCCGCATCTACGACCCGTGCAGCGATCCGGGCAATGCCGGGCTGCCGTGCGGCGACCGCTATGCGGGCCTGCTGCTCGGTCTCGTCGCGGCGCACGCCGGGCCACCGGTTGCCGCCGCGCCGCCGACCGCGACGGATTGCGGGCCGAGCCTGCCCACGGTGGACGCCAGGCAGAACCTCGCCATGCCGCCGGGTGTGGGGCCGATCATGGCGATCGTTTTCGGCGGCACGTCCTTCCCGATCACGCAGGGGTGGGGCCGTCCGCGCTAAGCGGCGAGCCCGCCTACGGCACCTTCCCCCACTTCCACACGGGGATCGACTTCGGCGCGCCGCTGGAGACGCCGCTCTACGCCCCCGACGACGCGGTCGCGGAGCCCCGCACCTACGGCGGTGCGCTGATCGAGTCGCTCCATCTCGCGAACGGGTGGACCTGGAACCTGTTGCATCTCGACCGGCAGGTGGCGCAGGGGCCGGTCCATCGCGGCACGCTCGTCGGTTACAGCGGGAACACGGGGTATTCGACGGGGCCGCACCTCCACATCGAACTGAAGGATGTCCAGGGGCAATGGGTCGCGCCCGAGCAGTGGGCGTGCCGCACTCACTGATGGAAGGGAAGGAAGGCATGATGCATCGACTGATCCGCGCGGCACTCCTCAGCATGGCGATCGTCGCACTCCTCGCCGCATCGCCGGTGCGGGCGGAGGCGCCGATCACCACCACCATCCCCACACCCACTGACACCCCTGCCACGACTCCTCGCCCCGGGACGCTGACCGCTTCGCCGACGCCCGCCACCGAAAGTGGCCCGCCCGCGAGCGCGGATGGGACCGAGGCGCCGACCGATCCCGACACGAGCGTCACGATCGGCAAAGGCCCGGTCGCCTTCCATGTCGATCTCGGTGCATGGATTGGCAAGCTCCTGACGGGGCTGTGGAAAGCGTTGGGGGTGAACGGGATCAAGGGCTTCGGCGACGACATCGCGGGCTGGCTGCTCACCAACCCCAACCTCACCGCGACCGACGGGCAGATGGGCAACGTGCAGCGGATGGCCGACGCCCTGCGCCTCGCCTCGCTCTCCCTCGTTATCGTCTTGTTCCTGGCGACCGTCTATCGCTTCTGGCTCGGGGGGGAGACGGCCCCGACTGCGGCGCTGGGGCGGCTCGTCGCCGTGCTCTTCGCCCTCGGCTTCTACAAGCAACTCGTCGGCCTCCTGGTCGCGGCGAGCAATGCGGTCGCACAGGGCGCATTGCACGCGGGGACGAACGCCGCCCACCCCGACTTCGGCGCGATCCTGGGGGCGATCCCCGGCACGAGTCCGCTCTGGGCGCTGATGGGCGTGATCTCCCTCGGCTTCCTTTTCGTGCTCGGCGTGGTGCGGATGCTCGGCTTCGCCTTCCTGCTCGTCGCCTATGTCCTCGGCCCGCTCGTCCTCCCGCTGGGTCTCGTGCCGGAAACGAGTGGCTACTGCGCGGCCTGGGCGAAGCACACGGCGAAGCTGCTCTTCTGGCCGACGCTCTGGGCGGTGGAGTTCCGGTTGTTCGATGCCCTCAAGGAGGGCCTCTACCTGCCCGGCTCGGTGGGGCACACGGTGCTCGCGCCCTTCGCCGCCCTGGGGATGCTCCTCGTGATGGTGAAGACCCCGATGCATCTGCATTCGGGGGCGTTCGAGGAGCACGCCCGGACGGGGGGGCGGGCGGTGAAGACGGCGGTGGTGACGATCGTCACCGGTGGCGCGGGAGGAGCGGCGAGTGCGGCGAAGACCGGGGCGACGACGACGGGCGCGCAGACCACGGGGAGCGTGTCGCCGGGGAGGGGGGCGCAGCCGTGAGTCAGGAGGAAGCCGGTGCCGCCATCGGGTGCAGAGCCATCTCCGCGACGCGAGCAGCGTATCGTGCCGCTGTTCACCGTGCCGGTGTCACGACGAGCGATGGCGAAGGCAAGATAAAGGATACATCCCGCATGGCCTTTTTCCGGCGTCTCGATGGGATGGAACACCCCCCGCACATCGCTCGGCGGAGCGTGCCGACGCGGGGCGTCATGGTCACAAAGTGCCGTGAGATGGGTCTGGAACACTCCCCGCACGGGGCGAACGGGAGGAGCGCACCACGATGAAGGGACGGATCGATGTCTATCTGGATGCGGAGACCGAGATCGCGCTCAGGGAAT
>JBBRLR010000175.1:0-6615 GCA_038231255.1 Thermomicrobiales bacterium
ACACCTCTGATGCGCGTGACTATAGCAGATAGACGGATGCGCCGACCGCGATTGTCGCCGGTGCGCCGTGATACGCGGCGTAGAAGCCGCGCGTTCCCTCGTGCAGGAAGTTGAGGGCGTCGGTAACGGCGCGGTCGGAGGGCGCATCGAGCAGATAGCCGAGCGCATAGCGGCTGAACTCGACGCATGGCTTGGCGATGATGACCCGCTGAAGATCAATCGTCGCGCCGTCGCTCGTCTCGATGCGGATTCCCGCCACGAACTCCGCTTCCGTGAACATCCGCTCGGTCACGACGAGGATGTTCTCGCCCGCGATGCCGTCCGCGAGGTGATCGCCGAACCGCGCCCGCATCGCGACGTAGTGCGACGTGAAACCGACCGAGATGCCGTTGCGCTTCGCGTCGTTCTTCGTCGCCGGGTGAGTCGCGTTGTGCACATCGAGGATCGCGGTGCCCATTTCCGTTCGCCCCACGACGCCATTCTCGTCAATCGTCAGCGACGGCACGACTCGGATCGGCGCGGGATTATACCACCGGCGCGGCCTTTCCCCCGCCTTCAGGCTCGACTCCTGTACCTGCAACCGCACAATCCGCCCAATCACTTCCATCACTGCACCTCCGACAAATCGGGGAGAACCACAGGGAGGGAATTGAACCACGAAGGCGCGAAGAGCGCGAAGGAAAGAGTAGAAAATGATCTTCTCCTTCTCATCTTCGTGTCCTTCGCGCCTTCGTCAATTCCCTCTCCCCTGCCTCTCTGCGGTTCTCCCGGTTTCAGTTCTCGGTTTCATTCCGCCACCCCGCACCAGTCGAGGATGAAGCCCGCGAGGACTTTGGCGGTCGGGACGAGCGAGGTGAGATCGAGCCATTCGTCGGCGGCGTGGCCGTTGGCGCCCGTCGCGCCGTAGCAGCCCGCCGGGACACCGACGAAGTTGTAGTAGCGCATGTCGCAGATCGAGGTCTGCACGCGGGAGGGCATCTCCGTCCCGAAGACGCGCCGGTGGTTCTCCGCGAGCAATTGCACGGACGGCTCATCCATCGAAACGACCGATCCGCTACTCTGGAAGCCGTCGTACGTCACGACGGGCGGGTGCGCGCGGAGCCAGTCGTCCGTTTGGGCGGCGGCATGGATCGCGCCCTCGATGGCGGCTCTCGTTTCGGCGACCGTCTGACCGGGGAAGAAACTGACGCGGCAGTGCAGCTCGCACGCGCCGGGCACCGTACTCGGCCAGTCGCCGCCCCGGATCACACCGACATTGAGGTTGATTGGGTGCGTGACGTGCGCGAACGCCGGATGGACATTCGTGTTCATCGCCTCGCCCAATGCTTCGAGCGCGCGAATGATCGGCACCGCTTTCGAGATGGCGTTGACGCCCCGCCACGCGTCGAGCGCGTGCCACGACTTGCCTTCGATCACCACCCGGAACCACATCACGCCGAGGTGTGCCCGCGTGAACCAGCCGCACTCCGGCTCCGTCACAACCGCCGCGTCCGCAGGGTGGCGGAGGCTGGCAGCGAGCGCGCCGTTGCCCGTGCATTCCTCCTCGATCACGCTGTGGATCGTCAGGTCGCCGTTCAGCCGGATGCCGACGTCGCGCAGCATGCGTGCGAGGAAGAGGTTGATCGCGACTCCGCTCTTCATGTCGAACGCGCCGCGCCCGTACATCCGGTCGCCGACGATCTCCGCGCCCCACGGGTCGTGCGTCCACGCGGCGAGCGGTTCCGGGCTGACGACATCAATGTGCCCGTTGAGGATCAGCGACCGGCCCCCGCCCGCGCCGCGCGCGATCCCCGCGACATTTGGTCGCCCGGCGAATGGCACGCCGCTGTCGCCCGCATTCGGTAGTCGCTTCAGCGCGTCGTCGAGGTCCCAGATGTCGGCTTCCATCCCGGAGCCGCGCACATGCTCCACGACGTACGCCTGCGCCGCCGCCTCCTGCCCGAGCAAACTGGGCCGCCGCACCAACGCCGCGACCGTCTCCACGATCTCATCCCGCCGCCCCTCAATCGCCGCCCATGTTCGTTCCCGTATCCGCTCCGTCACCATCGTATCCTCCAGAATTAACGCAGAGGACGTAGAGAGGGAATGACACTATTGTTGTTTCCCTCTGTGTTCTCTGTGTCCTCTGTGCTTATCGGCTTCATCCGACACGGTAGCGGGCGACTTTGCCCGGGTCGGGTTCGACGCCGAGACCGGGGCCGGTGGGAGCGGCGACATTGCCGTCGGCGTCCACGCGGATCGGCTCCTGCATGTACCACTGGAAGTCGTCGGCGGACATGCCGGGCGGCTCGTGCAGCAGTTCGAAGTAAGTACCGTTCGGGATCGCGCAGGCGAGATGCAGGTGCGCGGCGATGCCGACACCGCCACCGCCGTGGTGCGGCGCGACACGCTTGTGGTGCATCTCCGCCAGCGCGGCGATTTTCCGCAGTCCGCTCATCGTCTCGGTGACGAGCGTTTCGGGCTGGAGGATGTCGTACACATCCTCCTCGATCATCGTGCGAAACTCGTGCAGCCCCCGGTTGTTCTCGCCGCCCGCGATCAGGATGTCTACCGCCGCGCAGAGCCGCCGCAGGCCGTCGAAATCGTAGCGATCGAGCGGTTCTTCCAGCCAGTAGACGCCAAGCCGTTCCAGTTCGCGCGCCGTCTGCACCGCCCGCTCGTACGTCCAGATCGGGCCTTCCTCGGGCTGCGGTGTGCCGGGCTGCTGTGCCTGGTTGGCGTCCGCGAGGATGATGAAGTCGTCGCCCATCGCGCGGCGCACGCCCTCGACCTGGGCGATGTCCTCCTTGATCGTCCAGTCGTGCAGACGCAGTTTCATCGCGCGCCACCCCTCGGCGCGAGCTTTCGCTGCATCTTCCCCGCGACGCTCGCCGGAACGCGTCTCGATGCAACTGGCGTAAGCGGGCACGCGATCCTGATACGCGCCCCAGAGGCGGAACAAGGGCTGCCCGACCGCCTTGCCGATGATGTCCCAGAGCGCGATCTCCACGCCCCACGCCCCGCCTGCGTTGCGGAATACGCGCGCGTGCTGTTCGAGCGCGAACGGGTCCTTACCGACGAGCATCGGCTTCAAAATCTCCGTCACCTTCGACAGATCGTGCGGGTACGCCGCGCCCCATCCAATAATCCCTTCGTCTGTTGTCACCTTGATTAGCCCAGAACTGAGGTTCGTCCACGTCCCGCCCGGCGTCCACGCGGGCCGGATCGTCTCGGAAAATGGCGGACTCTGCAACCGGATCGCCTCGATGTCCGTGATCTTCATTGCTCCCCCTTTTTGGTAGCGTAGGCTGCAGCCCCGCTACCACGCTCAACCTCGCTGGTATGCATGGAAGTTTAGCCGCATGCATAGGCGGCGAGGAAACGGGCGATCAGATGTTGGAATATGGTGCGACGCGCGCGATTTCCACATCCACGCCCGCTATTCCTCTATCAAGCAGCGCGTTATGCGACGATTTCCATGCGCAACCCACATGCATCACGCTGTTCGTCCCCTTCTGGCAAGGAAAGGGCTACCCTTGTAACGATACGATGTGCGGCGACAAGGCAAGCAACAGCATCAATAATGTCATCCCGCGCGACGTTCCCACGACCGAGCCGCACCCGCTCCCCTTCTAGATTGAAGGGCGGCACGGCGAGCGCAAGCAATGACAGTCGTTCTTGTGCTCCCTCTTTACTCTTCTTTTTATTACATAAGCCTTGATCTGTACCAGCAAGCATCGCGAAGATCACCTCAGGATGGCTCTCTCGAATGAAAGTCTGCATCGCAGGAGTCATCAATCTATCCACTTCTGCAATCTTAGTTAGGATATTGAACGTCTGCTGCGACATGCTTTTACCGCACGCGGCGAGGTTCAGGGCACACGCTTCTTTATATGTCGTTGCGGGAAAAGCCTCACGGCACGGTGTAGGAAATACACTGCTCCGTCGCTTGCCAACCACTTGCCGCGCCCGCTTGTCACAGGCGCGCGTCCCATCCTCCGCCAAACCGATTGGGATATCCACCACAACTTGAGAGTCATTTTCAAGGGATGCGATGATGGAGCGGAAGTCGGGCGCGATATGGAAATCAAGCGACGTGAGCGACGTATCGCTAGTAGCGACAAGCCATCCTGCCTTGCAGCCGTCAACACCGATGAGATTCATCCCGACTCCTCGATTCGTTGCGAAAGCAGCGACTCGATACTGACGACGAACCGCTGCGCCTCCGTGATGAGCGGACGCACTTGCTTCTCATCGAATACCACGAAATCCTTGTAATCGCCGTCAAGCCGCATAGCCGAGAGTTCATCGTAGAAATCTCCGAGGTCGTACCTGATACGCCCCGATCGAATGTCATACTGATCCACGGAACGCCTCATATCGCCGGGTTCTGTGATTGATGTACTATCCCGCGCTGCCAGTGCGGCGACAGAATAGAAACAGGCGAAGTACAGGCGATTGATCGTGCCGTTCCATAAGCCCGCTTGTGCGAGGGCTTCAGCATCGCCGAGACTCTGATTCGCCCGCCCAATCCGGAAACGGATGATGTCATTTATCTTCATGCCCACAAGACTATCATTTCCCTTCGTGCGTAGCAACTTGCTCGCGCAGGAGGTGCTTCTGGACTTTGCCGAGGGCGTTGCGGGGCAGGATGTCCACGAAATGGACGGTGCGGGGCTTCTTGTAGGACGCGAGTTGGTCGCGACAGAAGGCGATCAGGGTGTCGGCGGTGAGCGCGGGATCATCGCGGACGACGACCGCCGCGACCTGCTCGCCGAACTCGGCGTCCGGTAGGCCAACGACGGCGACTTCCGCGACGCCGGGGCACTGCGCGAGCACTTCCTCGACCTCGCGCGGATAAACATTGTAGCCGCCGCTGATAATCAGTTCTTTCGCGCGGCCGCTGATCGTGTAGTAGCCGTCCACGCTGCGGTGGCCGAGATCGCCGGTCGCAAACCAGCCGTCCGCGTCGAAGGCGTCGGCAGTGGCGTCAGGTCGCTGCCAGTAGCCCACGAAGACGTGCGGCCCGCGCACCTCGATCTCACCCGTCTCATCATCGGACAGCGGCTCCCGCGTGCGAACGGCTACGACGCGCGCCTCCTGCCGGGGGAAGGGCAGGCCGACGGTGCCCGGTCGCCGCTCGCTGTCGTACGGGTTCGTCGTGTTCATGATCGTCTCGGTCATGCCGTACCGTTCGAGGATCACCTGCCCGGTCAGCGCCCGCCACTCCGCGAAGGTCTGCGGGCTGAGCGGCGCGCTGCCGGAGACGAAGAGCCGCAGCGGGCGGGGCCACATCTCCAGGTGCGCGGCGGACTCGGCGAGCAGGCGGATGTACATCGTCGGCACGCCGAAGAACATCGTTAGCGGTTCAGTGCAGAGCGCGCGGTAGATTGGTGCGGCATCGAAGCGGCGGTGGAGCGTCATCGTCGCGCCCGCCGTTAGCGTGCCGTGCGCGCCGACCATCAGGCCGTGCGCGTGGAAAAGCGGCAGCGCGAGCAGTAGATGATCGTCCGCCGTCCATTGCCACGCCTCGCGCAGCGATGTGATATTGGCGATCAGGTTGCGGTGCAGGAGCATCGCGCCCTTCGAGCGCCCCGTCGTGCCGGAGGTATAGGCGATCACCGCGAGGTCGTCGGCGAACGGCAGATTGGGCGCATAGTCATAACCACTCGCCAGAAACGCGTCGAATTTCGTGTCAACATCAACGACCGCCACCAGATCGGGCAGGTCGGCGCGCACGCGATCCAGTTCGGCCAGCCGCTCGCGGTCCGTAACGCAGAGACGCACACCCGCATCGCCGAGGATATGGCGCAGTTCCACCTGCCGGTACTGTGTGTTGACGAGCACAACCACGCCGCCCGCCAGCCAGATACCGAGATAGGCCGCGAGGAAATCCGGGCAATTATCCAGAAAAAGCGCGATGCGGTCTCCCGGCTCGATGCCCCATGCGCTTAGCGCGCCCGCGAACGCCTCCGCTCGTTTCCGCAGCCATGCATACGTGTACGTCTTCTCCTCGAAGGCGATGCACGTCTTTTCTGGTGTCTGTTTGGCATTGTGCAGAAATGCCTCGGCAATCGAGGCAGGCATTTGCGTTGTCATCAGCATCTTCTCACTATTACGGTTCAACACGGCGTATGCTCGGTACCGGATCAAATTCCTGGTCGAACGTTACGATGTCCGTGATGCCCTCGCCTTCCATAATAACCGCATGATAAGCGTCCGCAAAGGAGATATTCAAGTCAACGTAGTAATCGAAGACGCGCCGAAAGCGATCTTTACCGGGCAGTACCAGGCCGGGCAGCGAAAGCAGTGGCAGCACATTGGCGCGGATCGTGGACTTTGGATGCTTGTACGAGCGTTCCAAGAGAAAGACCGTCTCGAAGACCACTGTGTCCGTGAGCCGAACACGCTGATTTCCCAGCGCGATCTCCCTGAGAAACGCACGCGCTTTCGGCGAATGCCGCACGTTATCCTGCGTGAAGTGACGAACGAGGATTGGAGTTACCCCGGTTTGGTGGACAGTGAAAGACTACGCGACACGGTCGAGGATTGTCCATCTCCTTTCGTATGCTGCGGGTGACAGGTAGTCGAGCGCCGAGTGCCGCCGATGGGTGTTGTAGAACCCTTCAATGTAGT
>JBBRLR010000176.1:0-6550 GCA_038231255.1 Thermomicrobiales bacterium
AGCAGTCGCGTGATGCATCCGATATCGACCAGCTCCAGGCCGCGGTCGCCCTGTATCGGGGCGACCTGTTGGCGGGCTTCACCGTGCCGGGCGCGTCGCTCTTCGACGAGTGGGTCGCGGGGCAACGTGAGCGCTTACGGCAACTGGCAATGTTCGCACTCCACGCGCTGGCCGCGCGGCACGTCGCCCGCCGCACGTACCTCGCCGGGATCGAGACCCTCAACCAACTCCTCACCCTCGATCCCTGGCGCGAAGAGGCGCACCGTCAGTTGATGGAGCTGTATGCCCACAGCGGGCAACGCAGCGCGGCACTCGCCCAATACGCCATCTGCCGGCAGATCCTCGCGGACGAGCTCGGGGTCGCGCCGGCGGACGAGACGCAGGCCCTTTATCACGCCATCCTGGCGAACCAACTCGCCGCTCGCGTGCCGGACGACGCCCCGGCGATGACCCCCCTCCCCGCGGAATCAGGTGGCGCGAACCACCGTCCTCCGGCGTCCGTCGGCCCCCCCCTGGTGGGACGATCCGCGGAGCTGATGCGGTTGCAATCGGTCTGGCGAAGGCTCGCCGAAACGGGACCACGACTCGTGGTGCTGTCCGGGGAGGCGGGGATCGGCAAGACGCGACTCGCCGAGGAGTTCGTGCGGTGGGCAGAGGGCGCGGGGAGCGTGTCCGCCGCGGCACGTGCCTATGCCGCGGAGGGCAGCCTTGCCTTGAGTCCGGTGGCCGCCTGGCTCCGCTCCCCACTCGTCGCGGCGCGGCTCGAGGACCTGCCCGAAGTGTGGCTGCGCGATGTCGCGCGACTGGTGCCGGAGGTCTTGATCACGCACCCGGCCTTGCCCGATCCCGGCCCAGTGACCGGTCCTGGCGAGCGTGAGCGCCTGTTTGCGGCACTCGCGCACACCATGCTCCTGCGCCCGTCGGCGCCGGCAGCGCCCGGGCCACTGGTGCTGTTCCTCGACGATCTCCAGTGGTGCGACCGGGACACGCTGGAATGGCTGCGCTACCTGCTCCGGCCTGAGCACACTACGCCCCTCCTCCTGATCGGCACGCTGCGCAGCGACGAACGGGCCGACAACCCCCATCTGCCACCGTTGCTGACGGCCCTCGCCCGGGACGGTCAGCTCGTCGAAATCCCGCTCGAACGGCTCACCCGCGAGGAGACTGCGGCGCTCGCCACACGGCTGGCGGGCGACGACCTCGATGCCCCCGCGATCGGTCGCCTCTTTGAGGAGACCCAGGGGAACCCGCTGTTTGTGGTGGAATCTCTGCGGCCTGCCGGGTCCGCGGCAGGGACGCATACGATCCGGGCCCTCATCGCGGCCCGCCTGGCCCGCCTCTCGCCGCGCGCACGCGAGGTGGCACACGTTGCTGCGGCGATCGGCCGTGCCTGCCCCTATGCCGTGTTGGTGCATGCCACGGGCGACGAGGAGGAACTCGTCGAGGCGCTGGACGAGTTGTGCGAGCGACGGATCTTCGACGAGCAGGGAGGAGAGCACTACCAGTTCGGTCACGACAAGGTGCGCGAGGTGGCCTATGGGGAGCTGCGCGCCGCCCGCCGTCGGCTCATCCACCGGCGCATCGCCGAAGCGCTCACGGTCGTGCGTGCGGACGACCTCGACGTCGTGAGCGGCGAGATCGCTGCCCATTACGAGCGGGCGGGGCTGCCGGAGTCGGCGATCCCCTGGTATCGCCGTGCCGGAGAGATCGCCCAGCGGCTCTCGGCGACCGACGAAGCGATCCGGTTGGTGCGCCATGCGCTGGACCTCCTGCGCGCGCTCCCGACGAGCGCGCAGCTGCTCGAGGACGAACGGGACCTGCTGCTGGCGCTCGGGCCATTGCTCGTCGTCACCCATGGCTACACGGACCCGCTCGTCGCGGCGACCTACACCCGAGCCCACGACATCAGCCGGGAACTGGAGCACGGGGAAGCGTCGTTCGCGTCGTTATGGGGCCTGTGGCTTTATTACAGCGCGCGCGGCGCGCTGACGGAGGCGCGGGGCCTTACCGACCAGTTGCTGGCGATCGGGACGCCCGGTGGCGATCCGCAAGCGTTCCTGCAGGCGCGCCATGCCGCCTGGAGCATGGCCTATTTCCAGGGGGATCTGGAACAGACGCGGCAGTACGTCGCCGCGGGGCTCGCCCAGTACGATCCCGTGCGCGATCACGCACAATCGCTTCGCTATGGCGGGCACGACCCGGCGATCTGCGGCATCGGGCACGACGCGAAGGCCCTCTGGCTGGCGGGGTATCCGGACGACGCGTTCGCGCGTCTCGAGGAGCTCCTGGCGCTGGCCGAGCGACTCAACCATCTCCCGAGCCTCGCGCACGCCCTCGAGTCGGCCCTGCGGGTGTCCCACTTTCACCGCGATACAACACGGGTCCAGGAGCTTGCGAGCACACTCTTCGCGCTGCCCCACGACGCGACGTCCCCCTGGCAGACGCCGTCGCTGATCCTTCAGGGGTGGTCGCTCGCGGTCCGGGGCCGAGCACCCGAGGGGATCGAGCAGATGGAGCGCGGATTGGCAGCGTTCCGAGCAGCGGCGATGGTCGAAGCATGGTCGTACTACCAGTCGATGCTCGCGGAAGGCTATCTGCAGGTTGGCCGCGCCGAGGATGCGCTGCGGATCCTCGGCGATGCGCTCGCGGTCGCAACATCGACGGCGTGGTGGCTCCCGGAGCTGCACCGGCTGCAAGGTGAGGGCCTCCTCGTCCTCCCGGCACCCCGGCTCGATGAGGCGACGACGGCGTTCCGGCGCGCTATCACGGCCGCCCGGAGCCAGGGGGCGAGAGCACTCGAGCTCCGCGCGGCGGTGAGCCTGTGCCGTCTCGCCAGGGATGCTGGCCACGAGGACGACGGGCGTCAGGCCCTGGAGATGCTCGTGGGGTCGTTCGGCGACGGGCAAGCACCGCCCGATCTCGTCGAAGCCAGGGAACTGTTGGCGCGCCGGTAATCGCCCGGTACGCGCGGTCCGTTTTCCGCGTGGCAGCGGATCGTCCAGCTGGGGTTTTACTCCAGCTAGACACTCTGTTGTGACGCTGGTCGTCGCGGGCGTTAGCGTACTTTTTGACGTTTCGTCAATCGACCTTTTATACTGATACCTCGACTCGTGCTGAATGATGCGGGTGCCGGTCCCGCTCGCGTCGGAGGAGGTCGTGACACCAGAACCCTTCATTGCCGCCCTTGAGGCGAACGCGCCGACCATCGCCGCCCTCGTGCGCGCGATCCCACCCGAGCAAGCGCGGTGGCGGCCAACCCCGGCGGACTGGTCGGTGCTGGAGGTGATCAACCACCTCGCTGACGAGGAGCGCGAGGATTTCCGCCTGCGCCTCGATGCCGCGCTCCATTGGCCGGGCATCGCGGTGCCGCCGAACGATTCGGCCGACTGGCCCGCCGCCCGCGCGTACAACGAGCGCGACCCCGCCGAGTCGTTGGCGCGCTTCCTCGACGAGCGACGGCGGTCGCTCGCGTGGCTGCAGGCACTGACCGCCCCGGACTGGTCGCAGGCCATCCCGCGCAACTCCGGGGGCGTGTTGCGGGGCGGCGATCTGCTCGCGGCGTGGGCAGTGCACGACATCCTACACCTCCGCCAGCTCGTCGAGTTGCAATATCACTTCCTCGGCGCCCAGGCCCAACCGTTCAGCGTCGGGTTTGCGGGCGAATGGTAGCGCTCGGGCGTCGCCGTCTTCATCGAACTCGTTACCGCAACTTGGACAAACCAATACCTATTCGCCTTCCGTATCATTTCGTCTTACGCTGTTCTAAGCACGATTCCCCTCGTTTTTGGCACAACATCGAGCACTGCTCAATCGTACCGGTTTCCTCGGTGCTTCGCGTTCACCTACCCGTCTTTTTCACAACGTCTCGATTGATCGTACCGGCGCTGGGTTTCAAAACACGGGATGATAGCGTCCGCATATCATCGAGATGGTACGTCGTCGCGTTGGCGTTGACCCGATTCCGTGGAAGCGCCACTCCCCCCAGTCATCATCCTTTTCTCCGCTTCTTTGGTCTCAGAGTTTCATCCTCTTTCGCGATAGCGATGACACGACGGAGCGTACGGGCACGCGAAAGGACGCGACAGCCGCAGATCAATGACGCGGCGTACCGTCCGATGTTGCCGAGAGTAACGCTGCGATCTCGATTGTTCCCCTTTCCTCTTCCTCCACTATACTAACCTGCGACGCAATGACGGCAGCGAACGACGGTGGGAGAGGGAAGCGAGCAATGGCGACAGCGACACGGCGGCCCGTGCGGCCGGACGATCTATTCAATCTGACCTTTATCGGCGATGTGGCGATCAACGCGGATGGCGGGACGATCTGCTACGTGCAGACGCGGATGGATCGCGAAACGAACGAGTACCGAAGCGACCTTTGGACGATCCCCACGACGGGCGGCGTGGGCGATGCCGTCCGCTTCACGAGCGAGCCGCGCACGGTCGGGCAGCCGCGCTGGTCCCCGGACGGGCGGTGGCTCGCCTTCCTTTCAGATCGGGATGGTAAGGGCAAGCGGCAACTCTGGGCAATCCCGACGAGCGGCATCGGTGGCGAGGCGCGCCGTTTGACGAGCGGCGATCAACCGGTCAGCGACTACGCGTGGGCGCCGGACAGCGCGCGGCTCGCCTTCGTGCGCGGGGAGAAAATTGCCCCCCCACCGCCCAAGGAAGACGCAACGGGTCGCGTCGCGGACGACGTCCTGACGATCACGCGCATCCGCAACAAGGCGGACGGGCGCGGCTTCATCGAAGGCCGCCGCAACCATCTCTGGACGGTGCATCTCGACGGCACGGAGACGCGTCTCACCGAGGGCGATCACGATAACCTCGCGCCCGCATGGTCGCCGGACGGCAGCGAGATCGTTTTCGTCTCCAAACGGATGGCCGACGCCGATTTCACGAACGCGACCGAACTCTACGTCATCCCCGCCGCCGGGGGCGAACCGCGCCGTTTGCCGACGCCGGAAGGGCCGGTGGACGCCCCCGCGTGGTCACCGGACGGCGCGCGGATCGCCTTCGTCGGCAGCGGACGGGCGAATGTCGCGGGTGCGGTCAGCCGCCTCTGGGTAATCCCGGCGGCGGGCGGCGCGGCGCGCGACCTGACACCGACGCTCGACCTGAATATCGGCCTCGATGTTTCCAGCGACAGCCGCGCCGGCCTTTCCGCCAGCCGCCCGGTCTGGTCGCCAAACAGCGACGCGCTCTTCTTTCTCGCCTCGACGCGCGGCACGACTCCGCTCTGGCGCGTCGCCCTCGACGGCGGCGAACCCCGGCGCATAGTGGATGGCGCGCGGCAGGTGCAATCGTTCGCCGTTGCGCGCGATGGCGAAACGCTCGCGCTCAATCTCGGCGACGGCCTCAGCCCCGGCGATGTGTATGTTGGCGCCGAACCCCGAAGATTGACCGACGCAAACGGTGACTTCTTCGCCACGGTCGAACTCGTCGCGTCGGAAGCCTTCACGTACGAGGGCGCGGAAGGGTGGGAGGTACAGGGCTGGCTGATGCCGCCCGTCGCACATCGCGACGGCGAATACTATCCACTCGTGCTAGAAATCCACGGCGGGCCGCACACGGCGTATGGGGAGATGTTCTTTTTCGAATTCCAGTGCCTCGCCGCACAGGGGCAGGGCGTCCTGTTCATCAACCCGCGCGGCAGCACGGGTTACGGAGAGCGGTTCACGACAGCCTCCAACGGCGATTGGGGCGGCAACGATTACCGCGATTTGATGCGCGGCGTGGACGCAGCAGTGGCCCGTGCGCCGTGGATTGACGCCGCGCGTCTCGGCGTGACGGGCGGCTCATTCGGTGGCTACATGACGAACTGGATCATCACACAGACCGACCGATTCAAAGCGGCGGTGGCGCAGCGCTCGATCTGCAACATGGTCTCCAAGTGGGGCGTCTCGGACATCGGCTACCACGGCAACGATCTTCAATGGGGCGGCCCGCCGTGGGAAAACCACCGATTCTATCTCGACCGCTCGCCGCTGACGCACGTCACGAAGGTCGTCACGCCGCTGCTGCTGATCCACTCCGAGCGCGATCTGCGCTGCCCGATCGAGCAGGCGGAACAGTTTTTCACCGCCCTCAAGTATCTGCGGCGCGAAGTCGCGCTCGTCCGCTTCCCCGATGAGGGGCACGAACTGTCACGCAGCGGTCAGCCCTTGCACCGCCTCGAACGGCTCCAGCGGATCGCGGGCTGGTTCCGCGATCATCTGTAGCAGCGAGATTGCCCACCCCCAGCCCCTCCCGACGCGGGAGGGGCTGGGGGTGGGCACAAAGCGACGGGGGCCGGTTGGTCCCCGTCGTTGTTCATTGCTCGTTGCTCGGTATCCGGGTTTAGTAGTCCCGGCTGCCGCCGCGGTCCCGGCCACCACCGTAGCCGCCGCCACCGCCGCCACCACCGCGATAGCCACCGCCGCCACCGCCACCCGTGCGCTCTTCGCGCGGTCGGGCTTCGTTGACGACGAGCGAGCGCCCGACGAACTGGTTGCCGTTGAACTTCTTGAACGCCTCGGACGCCGAAGCATCGTCCATCATGTCAACGAAGC
>JBBRLR010000177.1:0-6522 GCA_038231255.1 Thermomicrobiales bacterium
CGGCGACTCCTTGAAGGCGAAGATCGTGCAGTAGATTTCGGCGCCGGAGTTGTCGGCGGTGATCGGGCCGCCCGAGCTCTTGATCTTGTCCGGGTCGTTGCGCGTCAGGTCCGGGCTGATCGTCTCCCAACTCGTGCCCTCGTCGCGCGAGCGATGCACCACGTTGGAGCAGATGTAGAGCGCCTCGGGATCGTGCGGCGAAATCTCGGTTGGGAACGTCCACTGGAAGCGGTACTTGAGCGACTCCGCGCCCGCGCCGAAGCCGAACACCTCGGGCCAGACCGTGACGTTGCGCGTCTGGCGCGTCTGCGGGTTCCAGGCGATGAGGCGACCGTGGCCGGGGCCGGTGCCGATGCCGCCGCCGAAGACGAGATGGGGCGGCTTGGGGCTGATCGCGATGTAGCCGCTCTCGCCGCCGCCCGGCTCGACGTAATCCTTCCACGAGATCGCGCCCTCGAAGCCGATGCTCGGCAGGCGCATCGCCCAGTTGTCCTGCTGCGAGCCGTAGACATGGTAGGGCGTCCGCTCGTCGGTCGTGACGTGGTAGAACTGCGCCGTCGGCTGGTTGAGGATCGTGGACCACGACCGACCGCCGTCGTAGGTGATGCAGGCGCCGCCGTCGTTCCCCTCGATCATCCGCCGCCCGTTGCGCGGATCAATCCAGAGGCCGTGATTGTCGCCGTGCGGTGTCGGGATCGCCTCGAAACTCTTGCCGCCGTCAATGGACTTCCAACAGCCGAGCGTCAGCACCCAGACGGTATTGGCGTCCTGCGGATCGGCGAAGATGTGCATGTAGTACCACGGGCGGCGGCGCAAATCCGGGTTGTCGCAGACGCGCTCCCAGGTGTCGCCGTAGTCGTCGGAGCGGAAGAGCGCGCCGTCCTCCGCTTCCACCAATGCCCAGACGCGGCCCGCCCGCGCCGGTGAGGCGGCGACGCCGATCTTGCCGAGTACGCCCGTCGGCAGGCCGGGGTTGCGCGTCACTTCCGTCCAGGTGTCGCCGCCATCCAGTGTACGCCAGATGCCCGAATCCTCGCCGCCGCTCGACGCTGCGTGCGGGTAACGCTGCCCCTGCCAGATCGCCGCGTAGATGACGCGCGGGTTGCTCGTGTCCATCGCAATGTCGTGCGATCCGGCGCGGTCGCTCTTGTGCAGCACCAACTCCCACGTCTCGCCGCCGTCTTTGGAGCGATACACGCCCCGCTCCGCGTTCGGCCCCCACGCATGGCCGAGGGCGGCGACATAGACGAGGTCGGGGTTCCGCGGGTGGACAACGATGTCACCGATGTGGCGCGTCGCTGCCAAGCCCATATTCCGCCACGACCGGCCACCGTCGGTGGACTTGTAGACGCCGTCGCCGTGCGAAACATTGCTGCGGATCGCCGTCTCGCCGGTACCCGCGTAGATGACATTCGGGTCGGCGTCCGCGACGGTCAGCGCGCCGACAGCAGCGGTTTTGAAGAAGCCGTCGGTGATATTTTCCCAGTGCGAGCCGCCGTTTGTCGTTTTCCAGACTCCCCCGGCGGCGCCGCCGAAGTAGAACGTCCCCGGCTCGGTCGGGTGCCCGGCCACCGCAACGACGCGCCCGCCCCGATGCGGCCCGATGCAGCGCCATTCGAGTGACTGAAAGAGCGTCGAATCCATCCCATCCCCTCCTATTTAACGATACGCACGGCGCGTTCGCATGGCTCTGCCGCCAGCGTTCGATAGCGGCGGTCAGCATAGCACCATTGATCGCGGTGGCGGCGGAGTATGTAGCAGAAAAGCGCACCGTGGTATGATAGATCGCAGCGCGTCACGGACGAACGTCGGGGAACGTTCGCCGTAATGGGAGTAACGCAAAACAGCGTGCGGTACTGATCGAAAGGTTGAGGAGGCCGCGAGAATGAGCAGTGTGGTGGAGACGCCGGTAGCGGCGTTGGCGGACCCGGGCGATCTGTCGGAAGACCAACTGAGGCGGATGTACCGGACGATGGTCACCGGGCGTCTCCTCGCGGAGCGGTTCTGGATCCTGTCCCGCCAGGGCAAGACACACTTCGTCATCACCAGCCAGGGCCACGAAGCGGCCCAGGTCGGCAGCGCGATGGCGATGAACCGGGGCAGCGATTACCTGTACACCTATTACCGCAGCATGTCGGTCGCCCTGACGATGGGGTTCACCCCCTACGATCTGCTCCTCGGCGTTTTCGGTAAGCGGGACGATCCGTACAGCGGCGGTCGGCAACTGCCGAACCACCCGTCGAGCGTCCAGTGGCGGATGCCGACCGGCTCCAGCAGCGTCGCCACGCAGATGGCGCATGCCGTCGGTTCGGCGTACGCGGCGCGCGTGAAGGGCGAGGATTTCGTCGCCATCTCCTATTCCGGCGAGGGCGCAACCGCAAAGGGCGATTTCCACGAGACCGCCGCCATCGCCAGCATCCACAAACTGCCCGTCATCTTCTTCATCGAAAATAATCACTACGCGATCAGCGTCCCCGAGCAGTATGAACTGCCGGAGGGCGGCGTCGCGCACCGCGTCGCGAAAGGCTATGCGATGCACGCCGTGCTAATTGACGGCACGGACGTGATCGCCGTCTACAACGCGACGCGCGAGGCGCGGGAGCGCGCCCTTCGGGGCGACGGCCCGACGCTGATCGAGGCGAACTGCGTCCGGCTCGTCGCCCACTCCTCGGACGACAATGACCGCTACCGCACCGACGAGATGCGCAACGAACTGAAGCGATACGACCCTGTGCCGCGGATGCGCAATTTCCTAGTCGAGCGCGGCGCCCTGACCGAGGATGCCGATGCCGAGATGATGGCGGAGATCACGGCGGAGATCCGCGAATCGCTGGATCGCGCCGAGGCCGCCCCGGCGGCGGAGCCGAGCGAGGCCCGTCTCCATATCTACGCGGAAGAGGGGAAAGCGTAAATGCCCGAAAAGACGATTGCCGATGCGATCCACGACGCGATTCACGATGAGATGGCGCGCGATCCGACCGTCGTCGTGATGGGTGAGGACGTCGGCTTCAAAGGCGGTGTGTTCAAGATCACCGACGGCTTGCAGCAGGAATTCGGCATGTACCGTGCCTTCGACACGCCCATCGCGGAGGTCGGTATCGCGGGGATCGCGATTGGCGCGGCGCTTTCCGGCCTGAAACCGATCGCGGAAATGCAGTTCGCGGATTACAGCCTGCCCGCGTACGACCAGATCGTCAACGAGGCGGCGTGCATCCGCTACCGCTCGAACGGCGACTGGGGCTGCCCGGTCGTGTTTCGCTCGCCGTTTGGCGCGGGCGTGCATGGCGGGCTGTATCACTCGCAGAGCGTCGAGGCGCTGTTTTGCCACATCCCCGGCCTCAAGGTCGTCATCCCCGCCACCGCGTACGACGCGAAGGGGCTAATACTTGCGGCGATCCGCGACCCGGACCCGGTGATGTTCTACGAGCACAAGAAGTCCTACCGCCGCTACAAGAGCGAGGTGCCGGACGGCGACTACACGGTGCCAATCGGCAAGGCGAAGGTGCAGCGCGAGGGGACGACGCTTTCCGTGATCACCTACGGTGTCGGCGTCCACTGGGCGCTCGAAGCGGCGCAGACCGTGGAGGGTGAGGGGATCAGCGTCGAGGTGCTCGACCTCCGCACCCTCCACCCGCTCGACCTCGATGCCATCGCCGCGACGACCGCGAAGACGGGCAAGATTCTCATTTTGCATGAGGATAACAAGACGATGGGCATCGGCGCGGAAGTCGGCGCATTCATCGCCGAAAACTGCCTCGATTCGCTCGACGCCCCGATTGTCCGCATCGGCGCACTCGATTGCCACATCCCGTACAACAACGAGCAGGAGACGGCGATCATCCCGAACCCCGCGATCGTCACCGATGCGGTGCGCAAACTCGCGGCGTATTAGGGGAAGTGCTGAGTACTGAATACTGAGTGCGGTCAACGAGAGTCTGTTGGTGAACCGGGCGGGCCATCCGCCCGGTTCTTTCTTGCTCCCCCTCTCCTTTGCTCTGGCAAGGGAGAGGGGGTCGGGGGTGAGGAAAAACGATGAAGATCACGGCGGTTAAAGGGATTCCGGTCTGGGTGGGGCATCGGGACTGTTTCATCGTCAAGATCGAGACGGACGAGGGGATTTCCGGCATCGGCGAGGGCGGCATTTCGGGGCGCGAACTGGCAATGCGGGGAATGGTGGATCACTTCGCGCAGATTCTCGTCGGCAAGGACCCGCGCCAGATCGAACATCTGTGGCAGGTGTTGTATCGCGGCCACTACTTCGAGGGCGGCAAGATCGCCGGGGCGGTCGTTTCGGCGATTGACATCGCGCTCTACGACATCCTCGGCCAGTCGCTCGGCGTGCCGGTCTACCAACTGCTCGGCGGCGCGTGCCGCACCGAGATCGGCTGCTTCGCCACCCCCGGCACGCTGACCGGGCCGGAGATCGTCGAGAAGGCGCGGGCCGCCATCGCGGAGGGGTGGCGTTTCCTCCGCTTCGGCCCCGGCATGCCGGACGATGGCTGGACGGGCGGCGACGGCGCGGTCTTCGAGCCGATGGAATCCCTGGCATTGGCGGCGCACTGGATTCGGGAAGTGCGCCGCGCGGTCGGCCCGGCGGTTGGCCTTTCGATTGACTTCCACCACCGCCTTTCCGTCGCGGAGGCGGCGTTGTTCTGCCAACAGGTGGCGGATGTCAACCTGATGTTCCTCGAAGAACCGATCCGCGCGCAAAGCCCCGAGGCGTACGAGCAACTGCGGACGATGACGCCCATCCCCTTCGCCATCGGCGAGGAATTCGCCAGCAAGTGGGAGTTCCTACCCTACGTCGAGCGCGGCATCCTCAACTTCGCGCGCATTGACATCTCTAATGTCGGCGGGTTCACGGAGGCGAAGAAGGTGGCGGGGTGGTGCGAAGCGCACTACATTGACGTGATGCCGCACAACCCGCTCGGCCCCGTCTGCACGGCGGCGACGATCCACTTCTGCGCCGCGATCAACAACTTCGCGCAGTTGGAGTACTCGCACCGCAATGCCGCCGCCTGGACGCACGACGTTTTCCCGACCTTCCCGACGATCGTGGGCACCGCCTTCCCGCTCCCGACCGCACCCGGCCTCGGCGTGACGTTCGATGAAGTTGTCGCGGCGGAGAAATACCCCTTCGGCTACTGGGACGCCCCGAAGTGGCAGCGGCGGGATGGGCAGTTCACGAACTGGTAAGGGAGCCTCACCCCTGGCCCCTCTCCTTTGCTGACAAGCAAAGGAGAGGGGAGAAAGATCGGGAGGATCATTGCGTTGGACAAAAGTCTCAGGAACGCAAGGCAATCGGCATCACCAGGCACACCGACCGCCTCGACGCGTACCGGTAAAGTCCTCCCGTGCTCTCCCTTGCCCCTACCTGACCTGGGCCACGACCTCGCGCAGCGCAGCACCCTCTTTGCCGTAGAACTGGCGCAGGATGGCGATGTCGCTCGAAAGGTTGAAGTCTTTCACCCCGAGGTTCAGGTAGTATTCCGCCTCCGCCGCGCTGTTGATCTCCGCGCGCGGCCGCACACCCATCGCGATGCAGGTCTTGATCGTCCGCTCGCGCGCCTCCCGCACCTCGGGGTGCAGGCCGCTGGCGTAATCGCGGTTGGGCTTGCCGATGCTCAAGCCGTAGTCGGCCGGCCCGAACTGGACCATGTCGATGCCCGGCACCCTAAGGATCGCCTCCAGGTTCTCCACCGCCCCGCGTTTCTCGACCATGATCGCGATTACGGCGTCGTTGTAGTACTGGACGTAGTCCGCGGCGCTCTCGACCTGAATGCGTCCACCGGCCATCCCGTGGGTGTAGTCGTTGCCCGGGCCCTCGGGCCGGACCAACCGGACGACCGCCTCCGCGTCCGCCGACGTGCGAATGTCGGTGAAGAGCAGATTCTGGATGCCAGCGCCCATAGCCCGCACCGCCAGGTGCCATTGCGCCGACTGCTCGATCTTGATCATGCCGCAGAAGTCGGGGGAAAGCTCGATGGCACGGCCCATGTGGTCGAGGGCCTGCAGGTCATACGGGGCGTACTCGGCGAGGAACTCGACATAGTCGAACTGACCGCTCCGCCCCACCGCCTCGATCACGGTCGGCCACGAACTCTGCACCCGTGTCCCGAACGTCGGTTTGCCTTCATTAAGCAAGGTACGCAGCCGATTCTCGCGCATGTGCGCATCCCTCCCGGTGGTACAACCACCCCCTGCAGAATGCAGGCATACGAGGCGCTCCCGGTATCGGCGGCCACGCGGAACGGGGCACGCGCCCGTTCGCAGCCATCGTGCGGCGCCGATCCGTTGCCGTGGCATGCACTATACCGCAGACGGCCCGGCGACGGGACGGCGGTACCAGCCGATCATCGGAATCACCGGGCAACGTAATTACCCCTACAGGGACACTTCGGCAGTCGGGTGTGCCAAGGCGGCGATAATGCGCGGCCAGAGTCCTTGGTCGCACCACAGGCGATATCGCTTGTACGCCCGGTCCCGCTTGCCGTATTCCTTCGGCATCTCCCGCCACGACAG
>JBBRLR010000178.1:0-6480 GCA_038231255.1 Thermomicrobiales bacterium
GAGGATGATCTCGGGGTCCACGGTGCGGGCGCGCCCGTAGTCCTGGCGGGTATGGGCAAGGAACCACTCGGTCAGTTCGGCGATTTCGGCGTCCGTCAGGCCGCTGTATGCCTTACCGATATTGAGCAGCGTCGGGTCGTCCGGCGTGGCACGGACGGCGAAGGTGTAATCGGACAGGACGTGCCGACGCTTGCCGTGGCCCCACTCGACCGCCGTTACGACGACATCGAGGCTGGCGAGCGCACGCTTCACCTTGCGCCATTCCGCCCCGCGCCGCCCCGGCGTATAGGCGGAATGCGGCAATTTGACCATCAGCCCCTCGTTGCCGCGCGCCCGTGCTGCCGCGAAGAGCGTATCTATTTCGTTAGGCGTTGTGACGCGGTGAGCGCGGGAAAGGCGGACAGGGAGACTTATTTCCTCGGCCTCTTCGAGCGGCTGCTTATCACAGCTCTCAGTCTCACGGGATATGTCTTCTGGTCCGAGTAAGTCGGTGAGCAGGGCGCGGCGTTCGGTCAGGGGTCGGGCGAAAAGGAGATCGCCATCGCGGGCGAGGAGATCGAAGGCGACGAGCACGACGGGGATGTCGCGAAGCACCGTGTCAGTGACCGCTTTGCGGCCGAGGCGCTGCTGGAACTGCGTAAAGGGCAACACCTTCCCTTCTCGCTCGCCGATGATCTCGCCGTCGAGGACGAAGGGGGCGGGCAGGGCGAGCAGCGGCGCGTGCAACTCCGGGAAGCGGTGCGTGATCTCGTCGAGCGTGCGGGAATAGATAGCGAGGCGGTCGCCCTCGCGATGGACCTGCGCGCGGATGCCGTCGAACTTGTCCTCGACCAGCGCCCACCCTTCCGGCAGGTTCGCCAGCGCCTCCTCGGGCGACGCGGCGGGCGTGGCGAGCATCGCGCCGAGCGGATGGAAGAGGCGCAGTTCGGCGCGGTCGAGCGTGCCCGCGCGGGCGAGGACGGCGACTTCGCCGAGATCGCCGAGCAGCATCGCGGCGTGGCTAACCGCCGCCAGTGGTCGCCCAAAGCCGCGTGCCAGGGCGTCCTCGACCAGTCCCTGCTTCAGGCCGATGCGCAGATCGCCGGAAACGAGTTTGACGAGGTACGTCGCCTCCAGTGACGTCGCACGGCGCACGAGGTCGGTGAGCAGGGCCGTTTTCGCCCTAGCGCCGGGCGTCACAGCGAGTTCTTCCACCGCCGTTTCGACTGCCGCGAGCGTCAGTGTTGAGGCCTCCGGGAGATAGCCGGGCAGGATTTCCCGCGCGACTTCGCCCAGTTCGCCGAGGCGCACGGAGAGCGGCGCGATCTCCTCGCGCGTCAGCCCGGAAAGCGTCGCGAGCGTCTGGACAATTGCCGCGCCGCCGACCTGCAGGACGCGCATGTCGTGCTGCGGAAAGACCTGCCCGGCGATGTAGCGCGCGGCGATCGCGAGGTCGTTGTCGCCGAGCGCCATGAAGTAGGCCGCGAGCAGGGCCATCTTTTCCAGCTTCTTCGTCGTCCCACGCACTCCTTCCGCCACTGCCGCCAGCGCCTCGAACGCCACCGACGGTCCCTCCTGCGCGAACGTCACCGGCATGGTCGTCTAACCATTTGAATCGCAAAGGCGCAGAGGACGCAGAGGAAAAAAGGATGACAGATAGCCGAACGAGCGATACCGCCCCCACCAATCGCATTTTCCTCCGTCTTCATTCATTTTCCCTCTCTGCGTCCTCTGCGCCTCTGCGGTTCATCCCCGGCTTCCGTCCTCGTTCCCGTTCACATACCGGCGAGGAAATGGGCGTCGTGTCCGCGCTCGCGGAGATCACTGGCGAATTTCGTGCCACCGTGGACGGTGTAGATTGTTTGTGCGCCGCTTTCCTCGACGTAGCGGAGAAGATCGTCATAACCCGCGTGGTCGGACAAGGGCAGGACGCGACCAACGTCTTTATAGATGTTCCACGCGCCGGGGTGCAACGCCCAGCCAGTGAGCAGGATCGTATGCACCGGCAGCAGCGCACGGAGCATCGCGTGTTTGCGCACAGAGGGCGGGCAAAGGAGGACATTGTCCGCTACCTCGCCGCGTACGTACCGTGTGTAGGGGCCGGGGAAACGAACACCGCATTCCTCATAGATCCGGCAGATGTTGTTCACCGCTCCATGGCACATCACCGGGTAGCCCCATCCGGTAAGCAAGTGCAATGCCTCCTGCGCCTTGCCGAGCGCGTAGCCGAGCACGACCGGCACCTCCCCTTCCGCATACGCCGCTTCGATTTCGGCTTTGAGCGCGGCATGGATTTCCGCGTCGGGCGGGAAGATGTAGCGCGGCTCGCCGAAGGTACATTCGGTAATTAGCACATCGCACGGCACAACTACGCCCGTCTCCGCCGCGACATTCGGACGCAATTTCATGTCGCCGGTGTAGCAGATGCGAGTGCCACCCACTTCGATCAATGCTTGTGCCGAGCCAAGGCAATGACCCGCCGGGTAGAACGTCAAGCGTGCGGGTGTCGGGCCGGGGAGATCGAGTAGCTCACCGTAAGGTAGCAGCGTTACCGTACCGGCGAACGACTGGACGCGGTGCCGCAAAATGCGCACCGTTTCCGGCGTCGCGATCACATGGCCGTGCGCCTCGATATGATCCGCATGGCCATGCGACACGACTGCCCGTGCCTGCGGCAGATGCGGATCAAGCCACAAATCGAGCGCGGGTAGGTATAAACCGTCGTGGTATACAATCTCGATCGCAGTCATTCGCTCCTCACTGAAGCAGTATCTTTGTCGCATTAGGCGACATTGAAGAGATATTCATCTCCGCCCATTGGTCTGATATAGAGACACTCAAGACAGATTGCACCGCAGACAGGTCTGTATCCTTTGTTGTCAAGAGAGACATTGATAGCATCTCATGCTGGCCGTCGCGTGGGGATTTCGGATTTGGCGCCAATGAATCGGACCCGTAAGGCGCCATCGCGCATTGTGGCCCCGGTAGCCGTGCGACGCGCGAGCATATCGGGAAGCATGACGTGGTGTTTGTGCCAGCTAACCTGGATATCGAGTTCGTCACCGCGCTGATGCAAGTCCACTCGCTCATTCTCCATAAACGGCAGATCAAGGACAAGGACAATATCGTTCCCCTCCTGCTCGATCCGCTGCGGTTGGCCCCTATAGAAGAATTGCGCGGGGTCGCGATCGCCGTACAGTGCGTCCGCCACGCGGGCAAGGAGCGGTAATCCAACGATTTCCTCGGTGAAATATGGGACGGTGAAGCGCGGCAATGGGCCGAACGATTCGTCAATCACCTGCTGGTATTTCGCCTGCGTTTCCCGCAGAGAATCGTACAGACTTCCCTCCCCACCGGCAGGCAGGACGCGGTTGATAACCACACCGTCCACGAGGTAGTTGAAGAGGCTGAGATACGTGAGCGACCGCTGCGCCTCACGGATGACCATTCGTTCGAGATTGACGACGACGCGCACCGAGGTGATTTCCGGGTTGGTGAGCAGATCGCGGACGGCGGTGAGGCGCGAGACCATCGTGTCCACCGTGTCGAACAGTTCATCCCCCGCGACGGGCATCGAAGTGACGCGCCGGACGACCGGTCGCATCATCTTCGCCATCCGGCGTACGGTTGGGAAAAGCCGCTGCATCCACCAACTCATCACATCCGGCAGGCTGAGTAATTTGAGTGTTTCGCCCGTTGGCGCGGCGTCCACGATCACCGTATCGTACGCGCCGCTCTCGGCGTGCCCCTTGATACGTAGGAGCGCGAACAGTTCCTCGGTGCCGGGCATGACGGTCAGTTCTTCATTCGTCAGCCCCTCGAATCCCTGCCAGGCGAGTAGATCGGTGAGGTATTGCTGCACGCGGCCCCAGTTCCGCTCCATCTCGTGCAGCGCGTTGACTTCCTGTGCCCAGAGGTTCGGCGCACCAGGGACCGGGATCGGCTCGGCCTCCAGGCGAATGTCGAGCGCGTCGCCGAGCGAGTGCGCGGCGTCCGTGCTCAGGATTATCGTGCGCTGGCCGCGCTCCGCACACCGTAGCGCAGTCGCCGCCGCGACGGTCGTTTTGCCGACGCCGCCCTTCCCCGTGTGGACTAAGATCCGTACCATGAGGCCCCCAAATCGTTGATGGTGCAGGAGAAGCGCGCAACACCCATATGCCAGTATCGCACCCCACCCCATGAGCGTCACTTCGCAGAAGGTAACGGAGAGGCGGACTGGCGTTCGGGCACGACCGGCGGATATCACGTTGCGAGGAGCAACATCGCTCTATCGTCGCTCACACAGGTTGGTTTTCGATAAATATGTCAACACACGCCGCCGAAAATACCCAGTGCTATGCGATGTGCAGACAAGGGATATGTGATAGGATACAAGCGGCGTCAACACTCATCGTCCCGAGGGTTTCGCGATGCATTATGCTGCATCAGTGCCTGATCTACACGTACATTGACATAATTACCAACAATGAATACTACTTAATTCCTTCTCTGCCAAGCAGAAATCGAATACCTTTGTCTCTATTATGCACAATGCTTTTGCTTGCTGTTAGTGACACTGGTTGCCTTTTCTTTGGCTAGTTTCCGACCTATCCTCGCGTGAAACACTCCGCACAATCGGCTAGACGTGCGCCGTTGTCTCGATGCTCTTTCGCTTCTTCAGCACTGCCCAAACGGACATTGCGGGTCATATTCGATGTTTTTACGTAGTCACTGTACGGACTACACGAGCGCAATCTTCTCCCCTTCCTCAGTCAGACCCTTGTCGTGGAGTGGTCCAACGACCCGTATAATTACAAGCGCATACCGCAGTCGCAGCAATGTGCGACGCTATGAACATCAATAGCTCAACTGGGTAATGGATCGGTGGCACAGGTTTTGAACCTTTGGGTCTGACATGCCGCCCGGAGGGCACCCGGAAACCTGTGCCACCCGAGCCACGTCACATGACGACGATGTCCGAGAAGGACATCATGCATTAAGGGCCAGATTGTGTATTTCCGGTTGACTCTTCCGTCGTTACTATGCGCATCCTTACTTACCAGGATCGGGGGCGATTGTGGCGATGTGTATGCAGGTTTCTGGCAAGGGCTTCGCCTATCTCTTCGATCGGCGAATGGCTCGGTTGAGAGTGGTAGCTCGGCTTAACAGCGATGCCTGCGGCCAGCGAACTCGTGCCCACTCCGGACGATACCATGGTGATCCTGCGTACCCCGACGACTCCATTGCTCGACACCGCGACGCTCTTGATCGCGAATGATCGCGGCGGGCAGGCATGATAGGTGACGGACTCCCCTTCCCCACTTCATACGCCGAAACCAGCGCGCTCTTTGCTCTATTCAATGAGGAAGATGTCCTCGCAACGCAATACGCCCCGTAGCGGGGCGTACAGCGCGAAAGTGCGGTTTTCCATGTGTCGTTGTCGCATAACGGCGCTTTTGGCCCCGTTATGCGGTCGCTGTGTGGTCGGGCGCGAACGGGAGCTTCTTGCCGGGGTTCATGATGCCGTTCGGATCGAGTGACCGCTGCATCTGTCGCATCAGCCCGACGGCCGCGCCGAGTTCGGCGTCGGCGTAGTCGCGTCGGACGACGCCAATGCCGTGCTCGCCACTCGTCGTGCCGCGATATTCGAGGGCGAGGGCATGGATGTCCTCGGTGAGTAACTTCGCGCGCTCGATCTCCGCCGGTGTGTGATGAACGACGATCGCGCTGTGAACATTGCCGCTGCCGATGTGACCATAGAGGACGACTGCGACCTGCCGCTTCTCCGCCGCCTCGGCGATCTTGCGGAGCGTGGCCGGCATGTCTCTGAGCGGGACGCAGATGTCCTCCCCCATCCCGACGCGCGTGCCACCCGGCACGACGAGTGACGAGGCCGCGCCGAGCGCCGCCCGCCCCGCCCAGAGCGATTCCATCTCCTTCGGGTTGGTCGCCGTCTCGACGCTGATTGCCAACTCCCGCGCCACCTGCTCGATGCGACCGACGGTGTCCGCGACGACCGCCGAGGTACCGTCCGCCTCGACGAGGAGCATCGCCGCACATTCGACGAGTTTGAGTTCCGGCTTGTAGATGTTGACGGCACGGATCGCCGAGCGGTCCATGATCTCCAGCGCCGCAGGCAGGATGCCACCGCGAAAGATTCGCCGCGTCATCTCCGCCGCGTCCTCAAGGCTGTCAAAGCGCGCGACGACGAGACCGCGCGCTTCGGGCTTCGGGATGATCCGCAGGCGCAACTGCGTGATAACGCCGAGCGTCCCTTCGGACATGATAAAGAGCGGTGTCAGGTTGAGGCCGGAAACGGATTGAAGCGCCTTGGAGCCTTCGCCACCCGTCCAGATCACCTCGCCCGTCGGCAGGACGATCTCCAACCCGAGGACATAATGCAACGTCGGCCCGTACTTGACGGCGCGCATGCCGCTCGAATTATTCGCGGTCATGCCGCCGACGCTGGCGATCTTGCTGCTGCCGGGATCGGGCGGGAAGATCATGCCGTACCTGGCGAGC
>JBBRLR010000179.1:0-6296 GCA_038231255.1 Thermomicrobiales bacterium
CAGCCCGGTGAAAAACGCGGTCGCCAACGCATCGGCTTGTAGGGCCATAGTCGGGAATCGCCGATGCTTGTGCGTAAAACCGTCGGGGAATCGCGCGTCACACCATCGCGGAGTGCATTTGCCACGTCAAACCGGCAAAACCGGTGGCTCCATCGGGCCACGGGCGGCGTCCCCATCCTTTCGCGCTCAGTAGCCGCTTCAGGTTCTGTCCCGCCGCGATGAAGAGCCCTTCCATATTCACCTTCTGTAGCCCCCGTAACCGGAACTGTCGCATTCCGTGCCACTGCTTCGCCTCCCCGAAGAGCGGTTCGATCCACACTTTGCGCTTCCGCATCGCCTTCTTGTAGTCCTCTGTCTCGTGATACCCGCGCACTCGGTCAAGATAGTCGGCATCGAACGGGCGCGCGATCTGTCGCCCGTGATCGCTCACGGTGCACGCCGCCTTGACCGGGCAGGCATTGCAGATCGCCGCATCGGCGCTGTAGATGACCTTCTCCTCGGTGTACTTCGTCTTCCGCTTGCGCAGCGTCTCGCCTTGCGGGCAGACATAGCGGTCGTACTCAGGATCGTAGGCGAACAAGGACGCGCCAAAATAGGGGGTGCGCTGATCCCAATCGGGCAGGGGTACATAGGCACGAATCCCGCTCTCCTCCAACTCGCGGATGTTCTCCGCCGTACCGTAGGTCGTGTCGCCGATCACCCGTTTCGGTTTCACCCGCCAGCGGAAGATGGCCCGGCGTAGCAGGGGCAACATCGGCGCGTTCTCCATCACGTCCGCAGGCGTGACGAGGGAATTGAGGATGATCCGCGCCTTGCCCCCATCAATGACGTAGTGATTGTGATAGCCCAGCGATGCTTTCTGACCGCTCGTCCTCATGGCGACGGCGTCGGGGTCGGTGGTGCTCACCTGCCGGTCGCTCTTGCGCTCGTAGCCGTCGGAAGCAGGTCGTTCGGGATCGAGCCGACACTCTTGCAGCAAATCCCAGCGCGCATCGTTCATGGCCCACAGCGTCTCCGGTTGCTCCGGCGGTTCGAGTTGCGCCAAGTGCTCCTCGGTCAGCAGGCGCAGACGCGGGATGAGCGAATCCATCGACGCGTTGGCGCGCACTTTGGTCGCGTCGAAGATCAGTTCGTTGCCCTGCACGAGACCCGCCTTGACGCACTGCTCGGTGACCGCCTCGAAGAAGCGGCGGAAAACCGGCATTCCCAAACGAGCACGGATCTTGCTCAGAGATGAGTGATCGGGCAGCGATTCATCCATGTTGTACCCGGCGTACCAGCGCATCGCCAGGTTGTAGCCGACGTGCTCCAGCAGTTGCCGCTCGGAGCGAATGCCCGCGAAGAACATAATCAGATGCAGCCGGAAGAAGACTTCGGGGTCGATGGAGGGGCGACCGCCATCGGCGTAGCGATCGGCGACCAGGTCGCGCACGAAGGAGAGGTCGAGGACCCGATGCAGGTGCCGATAGAAGTGATCCTTCGGCACCGCGGATTCCACGGCAATCAGGACGGGACGGTCGAGGTCCCGCGTCTTCGGTGGCCCGAGCATGGGTGTCGCCTCCTGCCTGCACCGCTTCCGTAATCCACGGCCCCCGCCCTAACCCGGCTCGGAGACAGATGGCAGCGGCCCGTAGAACATCAGTACCCGGGCGAGCCGTCCATCCGACCCCACGATGCCCGTGTCCTGCCCCTCCACGAGCACCGACCCGTCGCCCCGCTCGAAGCGCCAGCCGAATCGGACAACGTCATGGTGCGCATCACAGCCGCTCGTCGGGACAATGCGGCTCCCCGGATACTGCCGCAGGAACTCCCCGATTTGCGCCGCCACCTGTGCGCGCCCCGTGCGCTCGTACTGCGGGCCGGTCAGCTTCCCGTCCACCGCCCAGCAGGCCTCGAGGAGGCGCACGCGTGCGTCATCGTCCGGCTCATTCCAGGCCCGGAAGTAGGTCGCGATGATCTCGTCGATTGCCATAGCATTCCCCCAACTACGATGCCGGCGTGTCCGGCTGCTTGATCTGAATATAGCGGTAGAGGGTCGTGCGCGAGATGCCGAGCGTCTTGCAGATGTCGGCGACCGAGTGCGTCTTGTCGTCGTACAAGGCCTGCGCCATCGCCACCTTGCCGCCGGTGGCGAGCTTCTTCGGCCTGCCGCCCATCCGGCCGCGCGCCCGCGCCGCAATCAGTCCCGCCTGCGTCCGATCGCGGATCACGTCGCGCTCGAACTCGGCCAGCGCCCCGAAGACGTGGAAGATCAGCTTGCCACCGCTGGTCGTCGTGTCGATCTGCTCAGTCAAGCTCTTGAAGCCGATTCCGCGCTCGTTGAGCGTGGTCATGATCTCGATCAGGTACTTCAGGGAGCGTCCCAGTCGGTCAAGTCGCCAGACAATGAGGACGTCGCCTTCGCGCACATAATCGAGCGCCTGCTGCAAGCCCGGCCGGTCACTGCGACCGCCGCTGGCGGTGTCGGTGAAGATCTTCTTGCATCCCGTCGCGGTGAGGGCGTCCTGCTGCAGATCGAGGATCTGCTCGAAGGTGGAGACGCGGGCATAGCCAATCGTCGTGGTCATATCCTGATTGTTTCAAAAACCAGCGCGAAAGGCAAGGGGCGGGACGTTGATAGTGAAACGGCTTTCGTGACACGGATATAAGGCAAAACCGGCGGGAGATTGGGTCTCTCACCGGGTGTAACAAAAACCCTCGTTTCTGGGACTCCCCTGAAAATGTTACGGAACACATGCCCCTCGCTGCGCCGCCCCTATTCGGGGATCAGGCCAAGGCCCCGCCATCTTTCGGGGTGCAGCCGCCGCCGCTGCTGATCCTCCAGTTGATCGTACCACCACCGTCGCCACCGACCGTCGCTCTGACGCTGGTATCGGAGCTGAATGGAGCGGATGACGACGTGGAGTAATTGTCTGATCCCATTTCTCAGTCTCGAATACAATCGCCCCCCGTTCACCGATCTGGAGGCGTGCGACGACGGCCGCGGAGTATAACCCATACGCCGCAAACACAGCGAAGAGGATTTGGCGGAAGCCGCCGGTGATCAGTCGTTCGTTTCGGCGTCGGCGAGGAGCGCAACGATCTCCGCCCGCATCCGGCCACCACAGTCTGCATCGCGTATCTCCGCTCGTGTCGCGCCGCGCAGTTGCTCGGTCATCGCCGTCGTCTCCCGCTGCGCCGCGCGCGCCATCGCCAGCCACGCACCGAGGTAGTCCGGCGCGGTGGAATCGAGGAAGCGCGCACTCGCGGCGCTGTTCCGATAGCCCCCAGTGCCTCCCTCGATCAGGCCGAGCGCGGTCAGCGCCGCGAGGAAGTCGTCGGCGGTCTCCGCGTCGAGCCCGAGGCGTGCCCGGACGGTGGACGCGCTAACCGGGCCATCGCGCAGCGCCGCGAAGACGCCCAGCTCATCCGCACTGAGGAGCAGGGTGGCCCGCCAGAAGGCGAAGGCGATGTCCAGCACCGCGTCCGCTGCACCGCCGTTGTCTGAGGTCACCATCGTCGTTCTCCTTCCGCCACCCGCCCTGACATGGTGCGGCGGCACCGCACGGTGAAACTCTCGATTATGCCGATCGGCCCCGCTTGGTCCGGGGCGTTGCAGAAAGAGTCGTACGCGGCGCTCTCCGGAGCGAAGAACGCCGCAGGCGCTGGGGATCACGCGGTTCAGGACGGATAGCCGCGCAGGCCTTGCAGCCCCTTGACGCAGGAGATCTCTCCAGCGTGCATCGCCGCGTGCCCACCCACGAATGTCAGGATGAACAATGGGAGCGGCACCGCGCCGTAGCCGAAGATCGAGAGATCCACTGTGCCATCGAGATCCGCCGAGGTCAGGCCGGCGAGGAAGGCGTCCGTATTCGCATACACCGCCTGTGCGTAGGCACCGAGCGCCGACAAATCCACGGTCAACTGACGTGCCCACGCGGACCAGTCTCCCAACTGTGGCAGTTCACTGAGGCCGGTCTTCCCTTCCATCGTGGTCGCGAAGAGCGGTGCCTTGCCGGCCGCGAGTGTGTTGACCAGATAGTCCTCGGAGCAGACGAGGTGCGCGTAGTTCGCGGCGACACTACTCGCCTTCCCTTGTGGCGGCCACTGGGCCTGTTCGGGCGTTGTGTCGCCGAGCGTCCCTTCGAGATAGCCGTGCGATCCCTTCATGTACTCGCGCAACAATGTGACGGTGTCCATACATTCACTCCTTCAACTACGCCGGGGGTTGGAGGCGGCTGAGCAGGTCGTTCGCCGCTGGTGAGGGATCGCTATGGTGGTGGACGATCTTCCACTCCCCATCCTCACGACGGTAGATGTTGGTGACGCGCCCGTTAAACGCGACCCGCTCGCCCGCCATCGTGATCTCCCCCTCCTCCACGCCGACCTCGTAGGCCAGATCCGTCCCCACGCGGATCAGTTGGTCGTGCAGCCGCACCTGTCCCTCGGTGCACATCGCGGCGACCTGCTCCCACACGGGACCCACCTGCTCCCAGCCGACCTCCCGCTGCCCGATGGGGTGCATGGTTGTCACATCCTCGCGATGCGCCCAGACCGCGCTCATCGGGCTGGCATCGCCGTTGGCCATACTGTTCAACGCCGCATAGAACCGCTCGGATGCTTGCCGGACCTCGTCTTCCGCCCCCATGGACGGCAGGAGCGTCTCAATGGCGATCGCCGTCTCCTGCGGTGGTGTCGCGAACCCGCCCGCGATGCCCTGCTGCATGCGGGGCATCAGGATGGTGTCGCGGAACTGCTCCCAATTCTCCTGCGATTCATGGACGGCGACGACCGTCCAACCGCCCGCCGATGGGCCGGCGGCGTGGTAGATCTGCCCCTCCGGCAGCTTCCCGGGGCCGGGGTGCACGGCGGCGACCGAGGCCGCGTACTGCTCCTTGGTGCCGCCGGGGAAATGATGCACGACCGCGTATGCCATGATGGTGCTCCTTCTTTCTGCTCCATGCCGTTAGCGTTTGCCACGAATGCCCCCGAGGCACTCGCCGCACACGACCCACCCATCAACCGGTCTTCCGACCGGTCATACGCGGCACCGCGTACATCCCTCCATTCGCCGCGGCCCACGGGTCACGCAGGAGCGGATGATGACCGTTCGGTTGTTGAGTGCCGTGCGGGAATGGTAGCCACGTGCCGGTCGCGGTGCGAACGGACGCTGGGTATGTTTTGGCTACGTCTGCGGGGATCGGTGCGAAAGCGCGCCGCGACCGGGACGCTCTCCGAACCGCTCCTCGGCTGGGACGAGCGCTCAGACCGTCTCGTAGATCTCCGCCGCCTCGATCTTCACCCCGGCCGCGTGCATTCGCGCGACGATGTCCCCCACCGCCTCCGCCTCGCGCGAGAACTGCGCGTGCTCCCGCGTGTCGAACAGCGTGATCGTGATCGCTCTCCCCGCTGCCCGGTCCAGCGCGACATGGGCATGTTGGATCCCCGGCAGTTTCCCTAAACCCGCCTTCAACTCACTGCCGAGGGCCGCGACTTCATCGGCCTTCGCCGGGTCGAACTGGGCGCGGCTGCAGCGCAGAAACATGGTGTCCTCCTTGTGGGGTGTACCCCAAGTGATGACGAGGCGTGGTCCGCATGCTTCCCCGGTGTCAGGCCGAGAAGTTGACGACGGTCTCGCCCTCGGTCACCTCGGGCGGGCTCCCCGCCGCCGCGCTGACCCGCTCGCGGATGAACGCCGCCGCCCGGCGGGTGGACTCTGTCGTGCCCGCCTGGTCCTGGCAGACGGTGACGGTCACGCCCCCCGTGCCGGTGCGCACCGCGTAGTAGGCGACGAAGCCCGGCACGCCGCTGATCAGCTTCTGAACGTCCGCCTGGAGCTCGACGACGGCGTCGATGACGGTGTGATCGCCATACCGCCGCACGACCGTGTACATGGCTGCCTCCCTTGTCTTGCCGGTGGTCCCGTGGCTTTGGTGAGCGGAACATCCGCGCCGCAGCCGCCGTACCCCGACAAAGACGAGTGTAGGGGGTGCCGACACCGCCGGGCATCCGTACCGGTACCCATTTGTGGCGAGCGGTTTCCGGCACGGCGTATGGGTACGCGTACCCATTGGCCGTCAGGTCAGGCCATGCAGATGGGCCCAGGCCGCCGCCTCGACCCTGCCGTGCACATCGATCTTGCGATACAGGTTCTCGACGTGCCGCTCGATCGTGCGCACACTGAGTGAGAGGGCGCTGGCGATCGCGGGATTGCCGAGGCCCGCGGCGACCAGACGCAGCACCTCGATCTCGCGCGGCGAGAGACCGCCAGGGTGGGCAGCGGGGCGTTCCGCGAGGCGCTCCACCCGCGCGAGCGC
>JBBRLR010000180.1:0-6207 GCA_038231255.1 Thermomicrobiales bacterium
ATCCGCAAGGATTACGAGGGCGTCGGCATCCCGATGCTCCCCGTCGTCATCGGCGAGGAGCGGACGGCCCGCCACATCGCCGCCTACACCGTCGTGCTGATCGGCGTGACGCTCCTGCTTGCCATCGGGCAGGTGATGGGGACGCTCTACATCGCCGTCGCGCTGCTCCTCGGCGCAGGTTTCCTCTACTACGTCGCGCGTTTACTCAAAGAAACGAACAAAGCGTCCGCGAAGCGGGTCTTCGTCTACTCAAACCTCTATCTCGCGCTCCTTTTCCTCGGCATGGTTGTGGATCATGCACTGCGCTGATATTGCTGATGGCACCCACTGTGGGGCAACGACATGACCTACACCACTGCCACCGCGAAGGCCGACCCCGAGGCGCGCAAGCAATACCTCTCCATTGCCGTGCTCGGCCTCGGCATCTTCATGGCGGCTCTCGACCTGACAATTGTCGCGCCCGCCTTCCCGGCGTTGCAGCAGAGTTTCAACGTGTCGGCACGGGCAATTGCCTGGGTGATCGGCATGTACGCGCTTTTCAACGTCCTCAGCCAGCCGACGATGGCGAAACTGGCGGATCGTTACGGACGCCGCGCCGTCTATCTGGCGGACATCGCCTGTTTCGGGTTCGGGTCGCTGCTCGCCTTTCTTTCCCCGAACTTCGGCATTTTCCTGCTGGCACGGGCGATCCAGGGGATCGGTGCAGGCGGCATCTTCCCGACGGCGAACGCGATCATCGGCGATACGTTCCCGAAGGAGCGGCGCGGCCTCGCCTATGGCGTGACGGGGTCGCTCTGGGGAATGGCGGCGATCATCGGGCCGAACCTCGGCGGCGTCCTGACGCAGCACGCCTCATGGCACTGGCTCTTTATCATCAACCTGCCGCTCGCGGTGATCGTCTTCGTGCTCGGTATGCGCGTCCTGCCCGATCTGCGCCCGGCCAAACGCGGCCCGCTCGACATCCGTGGTTTGATCTTTCTCACCCTTGCGCTCGTCGGCCTAATGGGCGCGCTGAACGAGGTGCGCGGGGACGATTTCTGGCACAGCCTCGTCTCGCAGAGCGTCCTGTTCTCGTTCGCCGCCTTTGTCTGGTTCGGCTACTTGTTCATCTACACCGAGCGGCGCGCGGAATCGCCGATCATCCCAATTTCGCTCTACCGGCATCGCAATTTGCGCATCGCCGATGGCCTCGGCGTGATCGCGGGGATCGTCGAGTCGAGCCTCGTCTTCATGCCGACGCTCGCCGTGATTGTGCTCGGTTTCAGCACGGAGAAATCAGGCTACTTCCTGACGCCCGCCGCGATCACGCTCGGCTTCGCCACCCCCGCTGTCGGCATCATGCTCGACCGCTACGGCCCGCGCCCCGTGCTCGTCGTCGGCACGCTGATTACCGCGCTCGGTTTGTTTATGCTCGGCATGCTGGTCTCGAATACATGGACCTTCTTGCTCGCCCTGATCGTCGGCGGCATTGGCCTTTCATCACTCTTAGGCACGCCACTCCGCTATCTGACCGCGAACGCCGTCGGCCCCGACGAGCGCGCAACAGGCATGGCCGTCCTTTCGATCAGCACGAATGTCGGCATCGCCGTCGGCTCCGCCCTGACGGGCGCGATCATCTCGTCGCAGCACGCCAGCCACCCGGTCGCCTCAATCCACCGCGCATACATCGTCCTCGGCTTCATCACGCTCCTGGCCGTGCCGATCGCCGCGCAAATCCACCGCCGCACCGCCGAGGAGACCGCCGCCGTCCTCGCCGCCACCGCCGAGCGCAAAGGGCGCCGTTCCGCCCGCCGCGCCGCCCGCCAGTCCGCCAAATCCGCCCCCTCCACCACCGGCGACGACTGAGATTCTTGAACCACGAAGGCGCGAAGGGCACGAAGAAAGGAAGCGGGGGCCGCATTGGTGAATGTGCGAATCGAGAATGTCATCGAGGAGCAAATTCTGAATGCTGATGCTTCGAAGTGGGAAAGACGAATGCGGGGTTGGACGGTTGATTTTTCAATACCATACGGTTCGGGTCGTGGGATTGTCGTGGACAATGAACCGCCCGAACGCTTGGGAGAATACGACGTTGAGTTGAGCATCGAGGAAGATTTCGCATGGGGTAGTGACATCGTTACAGTACCCGCAACGACTCCGGCCATCTCTTTCAACGATCGCACAACGACCCTTCGAGGGATGCTTGAATCGGTAGTGGATGCGTCTGTCGTCATTCGCATAGATGACACGCTCGTTTCGATCAGTGCGAATGGTAGCCCACCTAAACTGGGGTGTTTCGTGGAAATGCGGTTCAAAACTATGCTGTTGTTTCCAACGCATACCTAACCGTTATTCACCGAGACCTACCCCTTCTCTGTTCAGCGCACGGACATACACTGGCGTCGTATCTGTACTTCAACTATGCGCCGCCTCACCACAGACGGATTACCGCATAGGAATCAAATGCACTATCCACGCTGAGAATCGGCAGGTTCTCCGTCATCGCCTGAGCAATAAGCAAGCGATCGAAAGGATCACGGTGATGGAAAGGGAGCGCCATGAGCCGTACCGTATGATCAACTGTGATATCGAGAAGCGCGATGACATTGTCTCGCAGGTGGTGTGAAATGATGCTGTCGAGGGGATCGCGAAGTGAGAGTTTGCCGGTGCTGACTTTGATCGCGATTTCCCATACGCTCGCGATACTGAGGAAGATGCTCGTCTCGGTATCCTCGATAATTCGACGCGCCTGTATGCTCAATCGGGAATCTCCCGCAACAAACCAGAGGAACGCATGTGTATCGAGCAGGGCGCGCATCTATTCCATGTACTCGCGGAAGTCTTCGAGTGGTGCATCGAAGTCGTCCGCCATATAAAGAATGACGCCCTTCGCACTGCCGAATCTCGGCTTTCGCTCTGTCTTCTCCTGCACAGCGACTAACTGCACCACCTGCGCGCCCTGATCTGCGTCCTTCTCCTTCTCGATCAAAACAGTTTCGCCGCGTGCGGCGGCGTCTATGAGATCGGGGAGTCGTTCCTTCGCTTCATCCATCGTTACTTGAATCATCGCGCGATCCTCCTGCATCCTCGGTATATCCCTCCATTATCACATACGGAAGATGCCCCAGGTGGTGTCGGGGATGGGGGCGTTGAGGGCGGCGGCGATGCCGAGACCGAGGACGAGGCGGGTATCTTCGGGGGCAATGATGCCGTCGTCCCAGAGGCGGGCGGTGCTGAAGTAGGGGCTGCCCTCGTGCTCGTACGTGTCGAGCGTCGGGCGCATGAACTCCTCACGCTCCTCCGGTGTCATTGACGTGCCGTGCATGCGGAGGTTGTCTTCACGGATCGTGAGCAGGACGTTCGCGGCCTGCTGCCCGCCCATCACGGAGATGCGCGCGTTCGGCCACATCCACAACTGGCGCGGTTCGTACGCCCGGCCGCACATCGCGTAGTTGCCCGCTCCGAACGAGCCGCCGATGACGATGGTGAACTTCGGCACCGCCGCGTTCGCGACCGCCATCACCATCTTCGCGCCGTCCCGCGCGATGCCCGCATTCTCGTACTGCTTGCCGACCATGAAGCCGGTAATGTTCTGTAGGAAGACGAGCGGGATTTTCCGCTTGGCGCACAACTCGACGAAGTGCGCCCCCTTCAGCGCGCTTTCCGAGAAGAGGATGCCGTTGTTCGCGACGATCCCGACCGGGTAGCCGTAGAGGGAGGCGAAGCCGCAAACGAGCGTCGCGCCGTAGCGCGCCTTGAACTCCTGGAAACGGCTACCGTCCACGATGCGCGCGATCACCTCGTGGACATCGAAGCCCATGCGCGCATCGCTTGGCACGATACCGCCTAGTTCGGCGGGGTCGTGGAGGGGCGGCACCGGCGGGAGGACGGGCCACGGCAGGCGCTTTTCGCCGTGCAGGTTCGCGACGATGGCGCGGCAGATCGCCAGTGCGTGCTCGTCATTCACGGCGTAGTGGTCGGCGACGCCGGAGAGCGTCGTATGAACCTCCGCGCCGCCCAGTTCTTCGGCGGTCACTTCCTCACCCGTCGCCGCTTTGACGAGCGGCGGTCCACCGAGAAAGATCGTGCCGGTGCCGCGCACGATGATCGTCTCGTCGCTCATCGCGGGGACATACGCGCCGCCCGCCGTGCAGGAACCCATCACGGCGGCGATCTGCGGGATACCGGCGGCGGACAATTGCGCCTGGTTGTAAAAGATGCGGCCAAAATGGTCGCGATCCGGGAACACATCGGCCTGCAAGGGCAGGAACGCGCCGCCGGAGTCCACGAGGTAGATGCAGGGCAGGCGGTTCTGCGCGGCGATCTCCTGCGCCCGAAGATGTTTCTTCACCGTCAGTGGATAGTACGTGCCGCCCTTCACCGTTGCGTCGTTCGCGACGATAACCACTTCGCGCCCGCAGACAACGCCAATCCCCGTGACGATCCCCGCCGATGGCGCATCGCCGTCGTACATCTCCCACGCGGCGAGCGGGCTGAGTTCGAGGAAAGGTGTGCCGGGGTCCACGAGGCGGTCAATCCTTTCCCGCGCCAGCATCTTGCCCCGCGCCCGGTGCCGCGCAATCGCTGTCTCGCCACCCCCCTGCGATACCTGCCGCAGTCGCTCGCGCAGTTCGGCGACGAGCGCGCGCATGATCGCCGCGTTCTCTCGAAAGTCCGGCGCGTCTGCGTCTATATGCGTCGGCAGGACGGGCAGCGCGGCGAGCGGGCCGGTTTCGTCAGTAGGCAAAGGGGTGAAGGTGTTGATGGCCATCGAATGTCGTTCCTCTCACCAGTTCGCGGTACGGTAATGTGCTGCTGGTGGACGGATACTTGCCAGCAGATTCAGCCTGCCGTCGAGGTCGCAGGATGAATCCTGCTCTACCAGGAGGTTGTCGGATGGTAAGCGTACCACAGCGCAGGAAACGGCTCGGCCAGCTATGAACATCATGGCTGGCCAAAAAAGCTATCTGTGTGCGACAGTCGGGCTACTCCCTCGGCTCCGGCGGGGGGGCGAAGCCGGGGATGCGCCAGCCGCTGCGCTGCTGAAAATAACTCAGGCCACGTGCGGCGGTGATCAGCAGGAAGAAAGTGACTAGGCCGGTGAGGATCAGGTCCACCGCCGTCACGTCTGTCGGGAAACCGCCGAGGATCAGGACGCGCACACCGTAGATACCGAGGACAATCGGCCCGGCGTTCGTGATCACCTGATCGAAGGTGCGCAGAAAGACCGCGTACGAGACCGCCGTCGTGATGAGCAGCAGCACGGCGATCACCAGTGCTTTGAGGTAATTGGAGCGATGAAAGGTGAGGTCGGTCGCCGCGACGTAGTCGAAGTTGTCCACCTTGAGTGGGCGTACATCCGCCGCGCTATAGGAATCGGGGTCGTCCATCCGCAGTCGGTTCACCTTGTCGCGGACGGTGACGAAGAGTTCCCCGCGCGCCTCGTCCACTGGCACGACGACTGATTTGTTGTCCGCGCCGATCCGTTCGAGCGACAAGCCGAGGCTCAGGGTGTCGGTGTCGAACGGATAGCGGAAGAGGCTGCTGCCAATCGGTAGTTTGAGCGTCGCGCTGAACTGCGTCGGCGTGGTCGGCAGCGTGATCGAATCGTTTGCCGGCAGCCCTTCCTCGTCCCTGCCGAATGGGTCAATGGAATAAAAGACGATCTTGTCTCTGGCGGCGCAGTTGTCCTTGCAAAAATGCGTGCCGCTGACCCGCAGCGTCACCGTCTCGGCCAGTTCATCAATCGCGGTCACATCCACATGGACGCGGTTGTAGGTCGTCGTGGCGGCGTCCGGCGCCTCGATCGGCGTGACGGTGAAGAGTTTTTCCGTCGAAGGATTGCTGACATCCACGATCAGGTCAATCAGCCCGAACGGAATGAGGACGATCATGACGAGAATCAACGCGGCCACAAGAACAAACCCCGTGCGGTTCTGTCGCCGCACCCTGGACGCTTCCACTGGCATCACTCTTCCCCTTCCCTTTTCGACCGTCGATCGTCTCGGCATGCGCACAGCGACGCCCGGCGTGGCGTACCATCGGCACCGGGCGGTTGCTCCAATCCCCACGATGAAGCAGCACGATTATAGGATAGTGGGAAACGAAGATACGATAGATGGAGAAATAGCTATCTGGTAGCGTAGACTTATGAACATAGGAGGTACGGTTGGGGCGATTTTCTTGGTGGTGGCGGGCTTTAGCCTGCCTCTCTGTCGCAGGCTAAAG
>JBBRLR010000181.1:0-6036 GCA_038231255.1 Thermomicrobiales bacterium
GCGCGACTTCATGGCATCGGCGGACGCTATGCCATCGGTCGGAGCGGTGGAGCGGGTGCGGCGGATCGTCGCCACGCTGTTGCCGCCGCCGCCGCGCATCTCGCCCTACGCGAGCCTGCGCGGGGCGGACGACGGGACGACACGCACCTACCAGGCCGGAGATGTGACGCTCACGCTCGATACGGGCGCGCCGGTGCGGCGGGGGCGGACAAGCCTGATGGGGCTGATCTGGCGGGACGGCGACGACCTGACGGCGATCGCCGGGAGCACGGTAACGTTGCTGCGCGACGGGGAAAGCGCGCAGACAACGATTGATGAGGGAGGGAACTTCGCCTTCGACGACATTACGCCGGGGACGTATCGGTTGGAGGTTACCCTTGGAGACGATTGTATCACCATCGAAGGAGTGTCCATCGGGCAGTGACAAACCGATCACACTCGATGCCGCCGTCCGCTACCTGCTGGAACGGGGGGACGAATCTGCGCGGCGAGCGTGGATCGTGGACGCCCTCGCGACCTTCCCCCCGGACGAACTGCTCCCCTTCCTGAAATCCGAAGCCGAACGCAACCTCTACATTGATCCGAATATCAGCCTCTGCCTCGCCGAAACGCTCGTTGCCGCCGGGGAAATGGCGGGCCGACCCGATCACCAGGCGCTCGGTCTGATGCAGATCGGTGAGGTCTACCGCGAGACGGGGCGCTTTCACGAATCAGTCGCGACCCTTGATGAGGCGGGCGCGCTCTTTCTCGCACACGGAAACGAAGTGGGTTGGGCGCGCACCCGCACGGGCTGGGTCTGGTCCTCCCACCGGCTCGGCAACGGTGAAGCGGCGCTGGAGGCGGTAGCCCATGCATACGATATCCTCGCAGCGCACGGATTATGGATTCGTGCGGCGGCTTTCGACCTCAATGCAGGTTGGGTCTGCTACGAACTGGGCAACTATGAGCAGGCTCTCAGCCATTACAAACGCGCACAGGATGCGTACGAATTGCTCGGTGCCTCAGGAGAGTGGGGTATCGCTGGCACGAAAATGAATACCGCTATTTTGCTGGGAGAGCTCGGTGACTTTCAAACCGCGTTGCATTTGCATGAGGAGTCGAGGCAATACTTTGCTCTACATGGTCAGACGATACATGTACTCAAGCAAGAACATAATATTGCATTGATATATAGCGCACAAGGTCATTACACCCGTGCACTTCATCACCACGCTGCCGTCGTCGCGGAGTATGACCGTGCCGGTCGAGAATATAATGCCGGAGTGGTTGCGCTTATTATGGTCGAGTGCTATCTCAGCCTCAATCGCAATATGGAGGCGCTGGAACTTGCCGAAGAGTTAATCGCGCGGTTCGAGCGCCTCCGGACACCGAACGAGGCCGCCAAGGCGCGCTTCTTTTCCGCCCTCGCTCATGCACGTCTCGGCAGTCTCGAACGGGCGCTCGGTCTGTTGGATGAAGTCACTCAGGCATTTGTCGCTGGTGGTCTCGGCTCCCGGCTCGCGCTCGTCGCATTGCAGCGCGCGACGTTCCATCTCGAAGACGAGAATTGGCCTGCCGCTGCCGAGGAAGCGGAACGCGCGGGTGCGCTGCTTGCCGAGCGCGGCCTTGTGATTCGCAAAGCGCAAGCCGATCTCGTCAGGGCGCGAGCGGCGCTCAACCTCAACGACAATGAAACGGCGGCACAGTTCGCGGAGGCCGCGCTGCTGACCGCTCAAGAACGAGATGTGCGCTGGCTCGCTCACGAGGGCCAGCATATTCTTGGCGGTGTCGCGCGGGCGCGCGGCGATCTCCCGGCGGCGCTCGATGCCTACGACCGCGCAGTGACGAGCATCGAGCAATTGCAGAGCGCGCTGGCGATCGAACTGCGCACCCACTTCCTCGCGGACAAACTGCGCGTCTACGAGGACGCGATCGCCGCCAGCCTCGCGCTCGCCATGCCGGAGCGCGCCTTTGGCTATCTGGAGCGCGCCAAGTCGCGCGCCCTGGTGGACTACCTTGCGAGCAACCTGGAGGTGCAGATCCGGGCACGGGTGAGTACGAATCAGGAGTTAGTGGAGACACTCGCCCGTCTGCGCGAGGAGCACAACTGGTTCTACAACCGGCTCTACGGTGTCCAACTCGATGCCGACGAGAAGGGCGGCGCGCGGCGGGACGAAGGGGAGACATGGCGGGCGGCGATCCGCGAGCGCGAGAAACAGATCGCGCGTATCCTCGAACGTCTGTCGCTCGACCGCACGGAGGGTCTGACCGTGCTCGTGCCCGATGCCGGGGAGAGCGCCGCCCTGCCCTGCCTCGCCGTCGGGACGGTGCTTCTCGAATATTACCTGACGGACGACACGGGCGCGATCTTCGTCGTTGCGCCAACAGGCTTAGCGGTCGTCCCGCTCGCGGCTCGCCCGCGCGACATCCGCCGGCTGCTGCATCAATGGCAGCTCAATCTCGCCGCGACCGCTGCGGCGATCCGGAGTGGTGGCCCGCTGGATGGCCTCGGCCGCAACGCGCGCGGCATCCTCGCCGCCCTCCATCGCGCCCTAATCGCGCCGGTCGCGATGCATCTCGCTGGATACGCGCGGCTGGTTATCGTCCCCTATGGTCCGACGCACGCGGTGCCGTTCCACGCGCTCTACGATGGCGCGCGGTACCTGCTCGAAGAGATCGAGGTCTCGGTCTGCCCGTCGAGCAAATTGCTCGCACTCTGCGCGGCCCGCCCGCGCCGGTCCGCGCAGAGCGCGCTCGTTGTCGCCTATTCCGATACTGGCCGCCTGCCTGCGGTGATCGCGGAAGCGCGGGCGGTGGCGGCATTGCTGCCGGGGGAGTGTCTCGTCGAGGATGAAGCGACACGCGCCGCCGTCATCGCCGCCGCGCCGCGCCATGCGGTGATCCACCTGGCGGCGCACGGGGAGGCGCGCGTGGATAATCCGACCTTCGCGCACCTGAGACTGGCGGACGGGCAACTGAGTATGATGGATATCTTTAATCTCGACCTACACGGCACGCTCGTCACCCTGAGCGCGTGCGAGACGGGGCGGAGTGTCGTCGCGGGTGGCGACGAACTGATCGGTCTCAGCCGCGGCTTCCTCTACGCGGGCGCATCCACACTTGTGCAGAGCCTTTGGCGCGGTTCTACGCGGCGCTCCGGGCGGGGGATACGAAGGGTGCCGCGCTCCGCACGGCGCAGCGTGCGTTGCTTGCCACGGAGGGCGTCCATCCGTACTACTGGGCGGCATTCCAACTCGTCGGTGATAGCGGCCCCCTGGCGGGGGTAAACCCTCACCCCCAGCCCCGCCCCCACCGAGCGGGAGAGCGGTGACTCAATCGGATGCCACTCGCTTTCACGCGGATTCTCTCCTCCTTTTGATGTGGGAGAGATCGCAGTCAATCTCGGGTTACGCGGTGTGTGGTCGAAGGAGCGTAGGAGGTACGGCAGCATGGCAGCATCATTAAGTGGTTGGAGGAGCGGGAGGAATCGTGCAACGAGCGAAACAGGAGATGCCGTGGACCGCGCGCCACAGGCGAACGCGGGCGGCAAGGAGTTCGGGCCGTACCCCGATCCCAACTTGATCCGCCATTACACGTTGGACGAAATCTGCGTGATCGTCACATCGAATCAGTGGATTGATCCCTGCGGCGACGCCGCGATGCGCCAGTACCGGGCGGTGGCGAAATCGCTCGGCGATGCGGTGATCCCGCTATTGCCGGTTGCGCGCGATCAGGGCGACGTGGAGTTCGCTCCGATGGCGCTGGACGGTCTCTGCGGCGGATTTAGCGGGGTGGCGAATCAGGCGCCGGACGATGCCGAGCGCGAGGCGTTCGCCCGTTATCTCGGGCCGGATGAGGCGATCTGGGAGCAGTTCCGGATTAGCGCGGGCGGGCTGTTGCAACCGCTGACCCGCTGGCGGGAGCCATTCGTCCTTCTCGATCACGACGACGGGTGCACGACGGCACTCAATTTCTATCGCGTAGGGTTGGAGCCAGTGAATGATCCGCATCCCGCCGCGCAAGCGCCGGTGGACGGCCCGAAAATGCTCGCGTTTGACAACGCGCAAGCGAGCACGATCCGCGAGCTGGTGACAGCGATCAATTTCCTCTCCGGGCAGGCCGCTGTCGGGATGATAAGCGATCAGGGATGGCAGATCAGCGGCGCGACACCCAACTGGCTGGCCTGTGCCGGCCAGGAAGGCTGTGGCGGTCATGGCCCGGGCACACCGCCGCAGTTGCCGGATGGTGCGATCCCGGCTGCCTCTCCCGCGACGTTCGTCTTCATGGACAATGCGCACGTGACGGCGAATCAGCGGCGCTTGCAAGGGCTCGTTGACCGCCAGCGCCGGAAGGCGGCCGGGGGGAATTCCTCGGGTGTGATTGTCGCGATCCTCGATCAGAGTCCGAGTAAGGATCAACTAACGGCAGCCGCGCCGTTCCCACCCGTGCCGAGCTCCTTCCGGTTCGTCCACAACACCCTGCTGGGCGCTATTGCGAATGGCCCGAACCCCATCACGATGGAAGGCACCCTGTCGCTGACGGAAACTGACTTCGCCCCCCTGAAGGGCTATCTCCCGAACCTGCAAGGGAATCTGGATAAGTGGTACACGATCCTCAAGGATACGACGCTGACCGCTCACGACCGTGACGTGCTGCTCAAGACCAAACGCGGCGACTATTACGCCTCGGCGGATCATGGCCTGTTTATCGCGGGGATCATCAAGGATATCGCACCGGGGGCGGACATCCACCTCATCCGCGTGATGGACGCTGCGGGGATGGGCGATCTGTTCACGATCATTGGGACGATGACGGCGGTGCCGGTCAGACTGCGCGATCTGGGCGATGACCGCCGGATCGTGATCAATCTCAGCCTGACGATGGAGTTCCCCGCGCCGGAGGAGCGGTTCGCGTTCTGGTTCCCGCGCGCCACTAACTCTGACGCGCAGGCGATCGTGCAGCGATACTGGCACGAGATCGAGAATGTCCTCGATATGACGGAGCAAAGCCTGATTGCCACGCTCGACTATCTGTGCGGCAAGAATGTTGTCGTCGTCGCGGCGGCGGGGAACGACGCGATGGGCGCGAATGCCGCCCGGCCGGGGCCGTGCCTGCCCGCGCGGTATCCAACGGTGATCAGCGTAGCGGCGACCAGCCGGGAGGGCGAATCCTCCTTCTTCTCGAACCGCGCGGAAGATCCCCAGGGATTGAACGGGATCGCGACCTTCGGCGGTGACGCCGTGCGTGATAACGCGGCACAGATCAATATAATCGAACCAGCCATTCCGACGCGCGAACGACCGGATGGTATCCAAGGCATCTTCACCGCCGGCACCCTGCCCTTCAACGGCGGTGTGAACGCGACGGGCTGGGTCTACTGGTCCGGGACATCGTTCTCGACACCGGTGATCACCGCGATTGCCGCCAACCTCCTGGCGGAGGACAGTAGCCTCAGTGTGGACATGGTGATGCAGACGGTGCAAGCGTTCGGCGAAGACCCCACCGACCAAGCCCTCCGCTGCAAGGTGATTTTCGCTGACCAAGTGTAGGTTCGTACCTTTACTCTCTGCCCTTCTCTCGCCCGGCGAGAGAAGGGCAGTTCCTGCCCAAGAGCGATCGAAAAGCGTCACGGGCGGCTGGGGGTTACCGAGGATGCGACCAACCCCGTCCCATAAGGTGTATAACCGTCCACAAGTATACTAAAGTCACCCTATCGTCCATACTTCGTAGTGCATCTTGCGGCATCCAAGCTCGTTGGCGCGTACGCCGATCAGACCGGCGCACCGCATGGCAGACACACCGCCCACCAGAGACGAGGGACGCCGTGGCCGGAGAGTGACGGGCGAGATAGGTAATACTACGGATGTCTCGCCCCTCCCACACGTGTACCATTGTCGTGTCACAGCACAGTATGGTGCAGCGCAGTCAACCGAAAGGAGCGCGTCATGGCCAGTACACCGCAGGCGGATCGCATGGTTATCCCGGCACACGGCGACCTGATCCGCATCGTCCCGCTCTCCGTCCCCAACGAACTCACCGATCAGATGGCGGGCACAC
>JBBRLR010000182.1:0-5875 GCA_038231255.1 Thermomicrobiales bacterium
GGGGTGCGCAATCCGGCGCTCTTCAATATCGCCCGAATCGCGCGGGCGCTCGGCGTCCCTGTGGCCGTGCTCTTCATGGATGAGCGAGAGGTGGTTTGATCGCGATGGTGCCGACACCGTTCCGCCCCGCGCCGCGCGAAACTTCCTTCGCGAGGTGTCTGTCCAGGAGGAATATCATCGCATTGACCGTTGACGCACCAGCGATGCGCCCCACGCGAAGCGTCGCGCCCCACCGGCTGGCACCGATGGCTCCATCGCCGGGACCGGCGTGCGGCGTGCGGCATGGAGGATGATCGCGCGGGTCGATGCCCCGCTGCTGGTGAGCCTGGTCGGCTGGATCGGGATCGGGCTCGTCATCGGCAGGCTGACGTTTGTTGCGCTCGTCCGGTGGCCCGCGAAGCGACAGCGCGCCGATCTCCCGCTGACGCTCATCCTCAGTCTCGTCGGCGCGCTCATCGGGGGCGCGGTCGGTTGGTCCACCCATGGCGGGCTGAATGCCGTACTCGCCTCATTGATCGGTGCGGCACTCGGCGCGCTGCTCATCTGCCTCGTTTTCCAGTTCATCGTGCCGGTATAACCGAGAGAAGCGCGCGCTAGCTGGGGTGGTGGCGTGTGAAGACAGGGGCTGGCAATAATGGCGGCTCGCGCAGGCCGAGGCGACGCTCCAACACGGCGTAGAAGTACGCCATCTTGTTCTTTTTCCCGTCGGCGGTAGCATCCCGCGCCGGTTTACGAATCGCAGCGGTGCGCTCCTTGGTGGTCATGCGGGCGGCGTAGAGGTGTCCGACGAAATCGTCCATCGACAGGTCGGCACGGTGATAGAGGTTGGCGAGCCGTGATGTCGAGGAGCGCACGGTGGCCCCGTCGTTGAACTCGTGCGCGAGATCGCGAATAAAGGTCGAGAGCTGCTCACGCGTCGCACTGTCGAGCAGGAGCAACGCTGAGCGCTCGCTACGGGGGTGGTCGCCGATGTGGTTGTCCGGAGGAGGATCAATCGCACGAGGAGGCTCTCGAAGTTTCGAAGTTTCGAGCCCTGTTCCTTGTCCCTCTGTTTGTTGGCTACTGTTTGTTGTGTGTCTCACCACAGAGACAAGCCCTGTTCCTGCTGTGAGACAAGCCCTTGTCTCAATCTGAGACAAGGGGGGAGTATCAATCCGGGACAGAGGTGCTGCGGGCGTCGAGGCCATTGCGGATTTCCCTCGGGGAGGAACTGAGTCTTCCCGAAAGCGAAGCGCGTACGTGGTCGGCTCGTTTCCCCGCTCCACGCTGCTGTTGTGCACGGCGACGATGATCCCTTTCGTCTGCAGCCCCTTCAACCCGCGGGCGACGCCCGCCTTGCTGATCCCTGTCCCGCGGTCGAGGATCCGCCCATCCCGGGTGCGTATCCCCTCGACCATCTGCTTCAAGCTGATGTCGTCATGGTCGCGCTTGAAGCCGAAGGTGCGGCGGAGGATGTAGAGTAGCACGCGCAGTTCCGGGTCGGTCAGTTGCGGCATCAGCACGTCGAACACATCATCGGGGACGATCGTCCCGATCGGGCTGCTGAACCCTTCGTAGCGGAATGTGTCGGGCACGTGGTCCCCCTGTCACCTCACATGCGTGCGTTCTCGCCTCAATCAGAGTATGGATGTCTTCCATGGTCGCATTGCCTCTCCGGGTTATCTCCGTCGAGCGTATCTGGCGGCTATGCGGCTTGCCCGTATGCCCCTTTCTCGATCAGATCGGTATGTGCATGAGCTTGGGGGCGATCATGAACGCACTGCCACTCACCACACTGCCGATCAGGGCCCCGGCGAACACTTGGAAGAACGTATGATCCCGCAGCTCCATGCGTGCCCAGCCGATTAGGGGGAGGAGCGGAACGAGGGCGAGCATCCCGGGGCCGAAGAGCAGCGTGAAAACGGTCAACACCCCCGACGCGACACCGACATGAAGGGAAATCTTCCAGCGGAATGTGATCGCTCCCGTGACCACCAGTGCCGTAATCCCTGCGGCGAGGAGGGCAACCAATTCGTGCGGCGCTCCCAGCATTGCCAGCAAGGCGATCAGGACCAGCCACGAGCCGAGGAAGACGAGGATGATCGGCAGCCGCTGCTCGCGTCGCCGCACATGGATGTCCGTCACCCGCCCGCGCCGTACCTGCGCGATGAGAAACGCGAAGGGGAGGATGACCACGAACAGCGCGCTCACGCCCAGCCATTTCATGGCGTCGCCGAGCGTTGGGGAGAAGCGCCAAGCAACCACGACAAGGGCGACGATGCCGACTGGGGCAGGGGCGAAGATCTCGGTAAGCACGCGCGCGACGGCGATGCTCCCCGACCGCTGCGGGGCCATGATCGAGCGCGCTTCCGTGCCGCAGGATGGGGGTGTCGTCTCGCCCTCGCCCTTCCCATCCATCATCCGGTCGATCGCGGGGGCGACCTGTCGGTAGGCGACCGCGACCACCCGCAGGTGCCGCACGTCGCCGTCGAGATCGGCGGTATCCGGGAGGAGCGGCCCAGCCAGCGGGCGGCGAGCACGCTCCCTGCGCCCTATGGCGTGGATCGCCGCCGCCAGCGTGACAGCCTCGACGTACTGCCGCATCGCCTCGTGCGCCACCCCCATATTGCGGCAGTATCGCCGCGCCCAGCGCACCATCGCCCGATCGAGATACGGCTGCAGCGTCATCACACCGTCGCGGATCTCCGTCGCCCGACGATGCAGGCGGAAATCGAGGTCGCCGAACAGCGCTGCATATCCCCGTCCGGCGTGGGGCGGATCGAGGGCGATGCCCGGGAGCACCGCGAAGAGGTCGTGCCAGAGAAGGGAAAGTTCGCCGTAGATGCGGTAGCGCTCCCCCCAGTCCCATGCCGTGAAGAAGCCGTCGCTGAGGATCAGCGCGAAACAGCCGGCCAGTAGCCCGTACGCAAGGGCGGGAGAATAGGCGCTCGGCGCGACCACTTTCGTCGCACGCAGGAGGATGTACGCGCACTCCTGGGCGCAATATGCCGCGCCGAGCGCCCAGCCCACCGTCTGCAGCCGGACCTGGCGGCGGAGCATAGGGCGCGTCACTCCTCCAACCGCCGTACTGAACCGCCGCCAGAGCACGAAGAGACGGCAGAGGATCAGCCCGATATAGCCGAGGAAAACGAGCCGATACGCCGCGATAGCGAGCGTCATATCGTAGCGTTCGGGGAACCCGCCCGGTGCTGAGGCCGGGAGGTTGGCGCGGAAGAAGAGTGCGATCATGACGGTAAGCGTCATCGCCATCAGCCACCAGCTGTCCCAGATCCTCCGGTCGCGTGGTACGGATCCCGACAACTCCGTCGCCACCGGCCCGAACGCGCACGCCCCGACGACCCCACTGCCATTGCCGAGAAGCCGGGCGAGGTTGGGAATGTCAGTCGCCCGGTCGATCGCGGTGTAGATAGGCGGGTCGAGCACCGTGAAGCAAACGGCCATGCAGAGGAGCGCGAGGCTGTTCGCGCGCTGCGCGTCATTCTGGGGACGCCTGCGGAACCGGAGTAGCTTATAGAGGAGATTACCCCAGAGGATCGTCGCGATGGCGGTGCTGACAAGCACGCTACTCATAGGCGGTACCCTCCAGGCTGTCGAGCAGGTGCAGAATGCGGGTGGTTTGCGAATCGGCATCCACGGCAAGCCCCGCCTGCGCGCGCTGCGCGGCGTGCTGGATGAGCGTCGCGAGCGTCTCGGCCTCGTACTCCTCTTCTGCGGTATAGCGATCGTCGCGGAGCGCGCGGAGTTCCGCAAGTGTGAGATCTCCGAGCGAGACCGCTTGGCCGAGCAGCAATCCCTGATGCTCCCAGAGGATGTGGCCGAGCTCGTGCAGGATGATGTGCTGCTGGTGGAGCGGCGACGTCCGTTCCTCGTAGTAGAGGAGATCCGCCGTGTCGGTTTCGAGCCAGAGGCCGGGCAGCCCGCCCATGAGCGGGAGGGCGTACCGCGCGATCGGGCGCTCGCGGCGCGCGGCGATCCCCGCGATGAAGGTGTCGAGGTCGAAGGGTGTGGGCAGCGACAATTCCCGGAGTCGCGCCTCACAGCGGCGGCGGATCGCCTTGTCATCCATTGCCAAGGTCCCTTAGGCACATCCCTCGGAGGGAGCGATGTGCCTACGCATCGTCGGCGGCGGTCGCCGATGCATTCCCGTTTCCCGCGCGTGATCCACCTTTCCGATCCCGCACGCCCTCGAGATGGCGTGCGTGCTCGAGGATTTGGGCGACGGCGTTCAGTGTGTCCGGGGAGAGATCGACCGCGCGCAGCATGATCCGTTGCAGGCCGACGTCGCCGTGCACGGGCAGCGCGGCGAGTTGGGCGTACATGCGGGCTGCGGACTCGTCCCCATCGAGGAAATACGTTACCGGCACGCCGAAGAAATCGGCGATCGCTTCGAGATGCTTGATACGCGGGTTGTCCTTGGTACCGTTGCGCAGGTCGCACAGATAGGTGTCCGAGGTCTTGGCAATGTCGCGCGCGTTGATCCCCGCGACGACCTCGGCGTAGGTGTACTCATCCCCGTCGGGGGAACGAACCGACTGGAAGAGGCGGTCGAGTTTCTCCGCGAGCGTGGGGGGGTGGTCCGATGACTCCGCTGCCGCCCGCCCCGACTTCCTCCGCACCATCGTCGCGCCTCCCAGTCTTGGACACCCTGCATAGCGATATCGATAAAACCCCATACGGGGATGTATATACAACTTTCCCCAGAATGGCACAACCCCCTTGCGGAAGATGCCGAGAATCCGTAAAATCCTGATAAGAGGAATAGCGACTCTTTATCCTCATATGAGGAATATAGGAGCGACATCATGGCATACGTTTCGACTGCTGGCCGCTCGATGGAAGAGGGGAAAGGAGGAGGGTTTCGCTCGTGGCAACGACCGGTCTTTCCAAGCAAGGGGAGAAAGTGATGCCCCGAGAGATGACTGACGTGCGTAGGCCTGACGCCGCCATCGGGACGCTGCGGTCGCTCCCGCGACCCGTCCCGCCGCCGTGGCTGCGCGATCGCATCTTGGCCGAGGTGTATCGGATGGAGCGGCGAAAGCGGCGGCTGCGCATCGCCACACGGTACGGCGCGGTCGGGCTCGCGGTCTTGCTCTGGGGTGCCGGTACGGTCTGCCTGTGCTGGGCGATCGCGCATTGAGCGGAAAGGGGGATTGCACATGTCGTTCTCGACGGATCGAGAGGCGGATGACCACATGGAACGCATGGGAGAGCCGGATGGGCGACGCGAACCGCGCCAGATGACCAGGAGCACTGTGGTGCCATCGCGCGCAACGCGGTCAATGGCGTCGGATGCTTCCTGCGGTGACACGCTCACCCCGCTGCCACATCCACATCCCGACCGAGACCATGGCGCACCGCCGGGCACCCCAGTCATAGGAACCAGGACGTCACCCCCAGGTATCCCGGTACCCGACTTGCGCTCGCGTCCGCCCGTTCCCGTCGTCCCATGGTCAACTCGTGCCCAGCGGTGGGTGCGGGAACGGACCCAGCCGGGGCGCATCGAGACGGAGCACGACGCGAAGATCGCCGACTTTATGGCGATGATGTCCACCGGCTGCCGTATCCTCGCCACCATCGGTCCCAAGGGCGGTCCCGGCAAGACGACCGTTGCCCTCACCACCGGCCTCGTCCTCGCCGAGGTGCCGCTCGCCCGCCCGATCGTCGTCGAACTCAACCCCGATTGGGGCACGATCGATCAGGTGCTCGGCGACGCGAACCCCCGGACGATCCAGGATCTTCTCCAGAACCTCACCGCGATTAACCAGGCGGGGATCGGCCTCCTGCAGGGATACGTGACGATGTGGGGGAGGCTCCCCGTCCTCACCGCGCCGGGTCGTCCCGATGAGATGGCCCGCCTCGCTCCGCGCGACTACGA
>JBBRLR010000183.1:0-5802 GCA_038231255.1 Thermomicrobiales bacterium
CGGGTAGATGCGCTGCCCCGTCGCCGCACACACATCGATCAGGTTGCCGGAGGGGTCGGTGACGACCGAGACGACACCATCGCAGTAGCGGGGGTCGAAGTAGGTGCTGACGACGGTGTTGGCGGGGTAGCCGGTACCGGTGGTGTTCGGGGCGACGTAGGTGGGGTAGCCGCTGTTGGTGTTGGAGACGGCGGTGCCGGTACCGGAGTTGTAGCAGGTGAAGTAGTTGATGCAGATCGTGCTGTCGTACGTCGTCGGGGCTGCCGCGCCCACAGCACCGGCGTGGCTAATCGCGAGCAGGAGCGCGATGCACCCTACCGCGCCAAGGACAAGCCAGCGGAGCAGGCCGGACGCGCGCGTATCGAATGAAGCAGCCACTGAGCCATCCGGGGAATGAACGATCATGGGAAACCTCCTCAAAGCGACCTGCTTACACAGGGGACACCGACGGGACCAATACTTTCCATAATACGCGCATTCACCGGAAAGTCTACACTTTATTAAAATCCGATAGTTTAACCGTCTGTAGGAAAGTGGTGTGCGGGGCGGTGGTATCGGCGTGGAGAACGCAATGCCTGTTACAATCGTCGTAGATCAGAATGACCTACCGATGCGGAGGGAAATCGTGTCCACCGAAAATGCACTTGACCGTCTCCTTGACCCTGCCGAAGCGGCCGCGATTATCCGCGCCCACACCACTGTGCTGCCCACCGAGCGCGCCGATCTGGCGAACCTCGCCGGGCGCGTCCTGATGGAGGACGCGGTGAGCGATGAAGACCAGCCGCCCTTCCCCGCCGCGACGATGGACGGTTATGCGGTGATTGCCGACGATCAGACCTCGGTACGGCGCATCGTTGGCGATCAATTCGCCGGTACGGTTGAGGCGTTTCATGTGGAACGAGGCACAGCGGCCTATATCACGACGGGCGCGCCCCTGCCGCCCGGTGCAGACGCAGTCGTGCAGATCGAACGGACGACCCAAACGCCGGAGGGCGTGCGAATCGGCGAGATGCCGCGCGCGGGGCAGAATATCCGCCCAGTCGGCAGCGACGTGCGGCGCGGCGATCGCGTCTTATCCGCCGGAACGGTCCTTACCCCGGCGGCGGTCGGACTGCTCGCCTCGCTCGGCCGACCGGACGCGCTCGTAACGCGGCGACCGCGCGTGAGCGTGCTGGCGACGGGGGATGAACTCGTCGAACCGGGGCAACCGCTCGGGCCGGGGCAAATCCGCGACTCGAACCGCTTCGCGCTCTTCGCCGCCCTCGCGCCGCTCGGCGTGACGGTCGCCTACGCAGGCCTCGCACCGGACACGGACGCCGCCCAACGCGCCTTCCTGATCGAGCGCATCGCCGATTCTGATGTCGTCATCACCTCTGGCGGCGTCTCGATGGGGCGGAAGGACTTAATCAAGGGCCTGCTCGTCGAACTGGCGACGGTGCATTTTCGCCAGGTACGGATGCGCCCCGGCAAGCCGTTCACGTTTGCGACCGCCGGGCGGGAAATAACAACGCTGCTGTTTGGGTTGCCCGGCAATCCGGTCTCAGGCCTTGTCGGTTTCGAGGTCTTCGTCCGCCCCGCGCTGCTCGCCATGCAAGGGCGCCGACAAATGGATCGCCCAATTGCCCGTGTCCGCCTCGCGCATGATGTGACGCCGATTGATCGCATTGACTATATGCGCGTCGCGCTCCGCCGTGCGGATGACGGCGTGCTGGAAGCGACCTCGACCGGGCCGCAGCAATCGTCCCGGCTCGCCTCGTTCATCGGTGCGGACGCCCTCGCCATCATCCCGCCGCGCGCTGTACCCTACGCGGCGGGCGAGATGGTGGATGCGCTGTTGCTTGGCGGCGGATAAACATCGGCGTATCGCCCGCGATTCACCCGATATTGCGACCTGCCGTTGACACGCGCACCTCGCTGCGGCGAAACTCCGCACCGGATGAAGTAATCGCGAACAAGAATGGGGAGGTCGCCAATGGCAACAGACACGGGGAGCAAACCGCAGTTCTTTCAGGTCGCCACGCTGCCGGATGTGCAAATCCTGTCCACCGTACCCGAATTGAAGGCGCGGCTCGTCGCGGGTGACCGCTTGTTGGCGATGTTCGGAAATGCCGAGCCGAACGCCTCATTGCCGCTACATAGCCACCCGCACGAGCAGATCACGTACGTCCTCGAAGGCGCGATCCACTTCCAGGTCGGCGATGCGGGGCACGATCTCGTTCCCGGCGAAGGCCTCGTGATCCCCGGCGGCGTCACCCACGGTGGCATACGCGTCGGCCCGGAGGGTTGCCGGTTCGTCGAAATCTTCACCCCCCTCCGCGATGAGTACGTCGCGCTGATGCCGAAAGCGGACAAGACGCATCAAGGCGAACGACCGCGTGCGACACCGGCCGAGAGTGCGCCGGAGAAGGTGCAAACCGCTGCACCGCTCGAACACACGCCCAGCCCGGAAGACCTCTATGAGCCGGGTGGCGGCAACCCTTCACCCGGCGCGGACATCGAGGATGAAGCGCCCCCAGATCGCGGCGGTCGAACGTATTAATCTCTTTCGAACCGCCAGTACTCTAAGGACGCCAAGAAGAGAAGAGGAAGATAGAAAGACCGTACCCCTTCTTTTCCGCGTTTCTTGGCGTCCTTGGCGTCTTGGCGGTTCGAAACGAATCCTTATTCAATCTGATACGCGGCGACATCGAAGACCATCGGGTTGAGCGTGGCGAGTAGGACACTATCGAGCGCTTCCAGTTCCTCTTTTTGCAACGCGCGATCCGGCACGATCAGCGTCAGTTGCCGCCCATTGGAGCGGCAATAACCGAGCAGCGCCGTAAGCGTGTCCAGCCCGTCACGGTTGCCGAGCGCGTCAGTCGGCAAGACGGCATAGATATAGCGCAGCGTATAAACGCCGTCAGCATTCGGATACCAGAACTCGATATCCGGCACGACACCGCGCCGTACACCGGGCATTGGTAGCCCTTCGATATTTGCTCGCAATTTCGCCTGCGGCCACCGCCCCGCCAGCCCCTCGACGAGCCAGCGCACCCATTCCTCGCGCGGCGCAGTATTCGCTGGAATTTCTGCGCTTTCCACACCGTTGCTATCCATCGTTGATACTGCCCCTTCCGAGATTCGCTGCTGGTATTCTACTCTGCATCGGCGTATCCATTGCGCGAGTACGTCGTAAGCGAGGTGAGAACAAATGTCGAATGATTTCGTCGAGGAAATGAACGAGCGGATACGCGCGCAACGGACGCAGCGTCAGCGCGACCAAGGGGCGTATGGCGAACTTTTCAATGAGGTTGCGCGGATCCTGTATCAGCATGACTTCATGAGTCTCGCCACGATCGGCTGTCCGGTAGACGAGTATGACCCGGAAACGCGAACCATTGTTCCTCGTTTGCACGAAGCGGCCTCACCGGACGAACTTGCTACGATCATTGAAGAGGAATTCGTTCGGTGGTTTGGTGCACAGCCATCCGGTTCGCAGGAATGGTTCGCGAAAGTCGCGCGGGATGTCTGGAGTGCATGGGAGAGATATGCCGCTCAGTGATTTAGGGCGATCGGGTCAGATTCCTATGGCGCTGATTGTCTCGCGCGGTGAATCAATCCCATCCCTTGCGCCACCATGATAACGGTACCGATCCCGGAATCACAAAGTAGCGCCCATGAACGCGCTACATCCGACCCGTACGTTTCAATCTCTTCACGAACGTAGAGCAGCCCTTCACGTTCAGTATCGTAGTCCTCGATAAGATTACCCGATGCGTTATCCCAAAGTTGGGTAGTGGGTCAGTTTGACGATTTCTCGCCGTTGTAGCAAGCCTCTAAAGTTCAAACTGACCCACTACCCAAAGTTGATACGTCGTCGTTTCTACCATCTCTTCTTCGCTCACGAGAACGAGGCGACATTCTGGGACGCACCTTGTCATCCCAAATCGCGGTTGTCAAATTGATGGCGAGACGCTACTATCCTTGCGGAGGTAGCCGAGATGCACCGGACACTCGCTGAGCGGCACTGGTTCAGCCGGAAACACGCGCAAACATTCAATCTGGCCGCGTATCCCCCTGTTATGCCAGGATACGCGGCAGGATAGAACGGCACGGTTTCGTCCATGCGCCCGCATGGCGGTCGTGACGTTATGCTCCTGCCACGGTGTTGGAGGAGCGTCGTACTGTGCAGCATTCACCGGAAATCATCGAAGAGGCAATCGCCGCGACCGCCGTCCCGCGTTGGCGGCTCCTGCCGTTTATCGCCTTCCAACTGCTCACCGCCGGGACATTCACCTCGTCCATCTGGGTGCTCTGGATGCTCCATCGCGGCTACACGCTGGGACAGATCGGCATCGCGGAGGCGTGCTACCACATCGCCAAGGTCGCGCTCGAAGTGCCGACAGGCGCGTTCGCCGACACAATCGGCCGGAAGTGGAGCCTCGTCATCTCAGCGATCGCCGTGATGGTCGCGACATCACTCATGTGGTGGTCGCCCGTCTTCCCGCTCGTGATGATCGCGCTGCTGATAGATGGCGCGTCCGGTTCATTCCGCTACGGCGCGGATCAGGCCTACCTCTTCGACGCGCTTAAGGACGAAGGGCGGTCGCACGGCTTCGTCCGCGTCCTCGCCAACGTGCTCGCCGCGTCGTACTTCGTCGCCGCGCTGATGAGTTGGGCGGGTGCGTGGCTTTCGGAGTGGTCATACGCGTGGCCGTTCAGCCTCAACATCGCGGCGGCGATCATCACCGGCATCCTCGCCTCGCTCCTGCCGGAACCCGTGCGTACCAGAGAACACCGGACGCTCGGCGGCGTGTATCGCACGATGCGCATGGGCATTCGCACGGTGCGGGAGCGTCCGGTGTTGCTCCGTCTCGTCCTTTTTGCGGCGTTTTTCTTCACGGCGAACACGCTGGGGAACATCTACCTGCAATCCGTCCTTAAAGGGCATGGCTTCGCGAATGGCGCGATCGGCCTGACGCTCGGCATCTCCGGCATCGTCAGCGCGGCAGCGACATGGCTCGGCGGGCGGCTGCCGGTAGGGTGGCGGGCATGGATGCCCTTCACGCTACTCGCGGCAGCGATGGCAGTCGGGACAGTCTTTCAAGGGCTGGCGTTGGTGCCACTGGTGCTCGTCGGGCTAGGTATGCGCGAGGTGGCAATCGGCATCTTCGAACCGCTCTTCTCGACGTGGACCAACGACGAAGCGCCCTCGGAAACGCGCGCGACGGTGCTCTCGCTCTCGGAGTTCGGCTTCAGCGTGACAATGGTCTGGTCGTTCCCGCTCACCGGCTTGCTCGCCGACCGCGCGGGCTGGGGTGTCGCGTACGGCGCGGTCGCGGCAGTGCTGATGGTCTTGATCGGCGCGGTGCTGTTGATCGGGAGGAAGACGGTCGTGAAAGGGGGATCGAACGCGTGAATATGGCGACGGTCTTGTCTGACGATCACGTTCGCTGGATGCGACTGCGCGCGCAATCGCTCGATCCACGCTTCGCGAATGCGGCTGCCAGCGTCGCCCATGTCGTCCGGTCACTCGGTGGCGTGCAGGCCCAGGAACTCGCGGCCGCTGATCTCGCGGTGCGCGCCCGCCGGGCGGGGCTAGCCGCCGCCGATCTCGAAGATGCGCGCATCCACGACCGCTCGGTGGTTCGAACATGGGGAATGCGCGGCACGCTGCACCTCGTGGCGAGTGAGGACCTCGCCTGGCTCCTGCCGCTCCTCGGCCCTCCCTTGATCGCGGCGAGTGCGCGACGGCGTGCGGCACTCGGATTGGACGAAGATCTCTGCGCCAGAGGCATCCGCGCCATTCGCGACATGCTCACC
>JBBRLR010000184.1:0-5751 GCA_038231255.1 Thermomicrobiales bacterium
AATGCCGAGGAATGCCTGCCGCATGATAAAGGTCGGCACCGCCAGCCCCGCCGAGAAGGCGAGGATCAGGCCGTAGAGCGAATTGCGCAGCCCGAGCGAATTCATCACCTCGTATTGCGCCGTCAGGGTGACCGTGCGCGGGACGAAAATGAGCAGCAGCATCGAGTAGAAAATCAGATCGCGCCCGCGGAAGTGGACGCGCGCGAAGCCGTAGCCCGCGAGCGTGGCGAGCAGGGTCTGGAGGATCACCGCGCCGCTGGTGACGATGATGCTGTTGCGGTAGAGGAGCGAGAAGTTGCGCAGCCGCAGCAGGGCGAACCGATAGTTCGCCAGCGTCGGCCTGAGCGTGAGGAGGCTCGGCGTGGCTTGATACAGGTCGGCCCGGTTCTTGAACGAGGAGGAAATCGTCCAAACAACCGGCAGTAGGAAGATGACAAGCCAGCCGACGAGCAGCGCCCGCACGATGACCCTGCGGCCGATGAAGCCGAGGGACAGATGCCGTCGGGCAGGAGTCGCCGAATGGCGCTCGTTACGCGCTACGCGGGAGGTGGTCGCCATCAGGCCGTCCTTTCCGAACGCAGGAGGCGGAAGATCAGCAATGAGATGACCATCGAGATAACCGCGACGGTGAGGTTGATCGCGCTGGCGTAGCCCCAACGGAGGTCACCCTGCAGGAAGGCAACTTCGTAGCCGTACCGCCCGACGAGTCTGCCAGCGGAAAACGGCCCCGCATCGGTCACCCCGAAGAAGACGAGCGACTCCTCGACGGTGCCGAGGACGCCGGCCGACAGCACGAAGACGATCACGAAGCTTGGGCGCATGAGCGGGATCGTGATCGAGAAGAGTCGCCGCCACCACCCCGCGCCATCGAGCGCGGCCGCCTCATACAGATCGGTATTGATGTTGTACAAGCCGACGAGCAGGAGCAGAATGTTCGACCCGAGCGCCCTCCATACCGCGATCACCGCCAACACCGGCACCGTCCACGTCGCATCGCGGATGAAGTCCGGCGTGTGCGGGATGCGCAGCACGCTTCGGAGGAAGATGTCAAGGTAGCCGAAGTCGTGGCTCAGCAGTTGCTTCCACACCAGCACCGCCACCGCGATCGGCAGCACTACCGGCAGATAAACGAGCGCGCGGTAGACGCTCGCTTCGCGGCTGCTGCGGATCTCGGTGATGAGCACGGCGGTGATGAAGGCGAAGACGAAGTTCAGGACAAGGAAGATGCCGAAGTACTCCAATGACCGGCGGAGCGCTTCCCAGAAGACGCGATCATGTACCATCTCCACCCAGTTGCCGAACCCCACGAACGGAGCGTAGCCGGGTATGAGGTACCGGTAGTCGGTGAATGCCATCGTGATGGCGCGGAGGAGTGGATAGGCATTGAATACGACGAAAAAGAGGACCGCCGGGCCGACGAAGATCAGCCCTGCCAATGTCTCGCCGCGCCGCTCGTTCCGTAGCCCCCGCAGGGCACGGAGCCAGTTCGCCCCGTGGCCTTCCCCCTGCTCCTCGGCGCGGGCCGTTGTTTTCCGTTGTGCCATCACATCCCTCCGACAGTAGTCAGTAGTCAGAAAGGATTGGATTCCACTGACTACTGACTACTGTCTACTACCTCAAGCCTTCTGCTTCGCCAATTCGTCGTTGACACCTTTGCGGATGGCGGCGGAGGCGTCCTTTGCCGACGAGAACTCGCCCTTGAAGTAACGGTCGAAGATCGGCGGCAGTACGAGTTGCACGGTATTGTACCCGTTGGTCTGCGCGGCAGTATTGACGCGGCTATTGGGCAGGATGCTCAGGATGTCGAGCATCTCGCTGATTTCCTTATTCGGCTTAATCAGTTTGTCAATCATGCTCTGGTACGGCGGCATCCCGGAGACGCCGAGCGTTGTCTTCCACCACGCCTCGGCGGCGGGGCCGTCCGGCCCGTAGACCGTGGCAGCCCAGTCCAGCGCGCCCTGCGGGTTGGGCGCGTTGTTGAAGACGCAGAACGAGTCAATATGCACCCATGTGCGCGGCTTCTGCGTGGCGGTCGGCTGTGGCGGGATGCCGCCCTTCACTTTGTCCGGCCCGTAGACCGCCCGCCCCAGACGCACCCACGAATGCGACCCGAGCGACATGGCAAACTTGCCCTTCTGCCACAGGTTTACCGCGTCGTCCTGGGTGTCGAAGCGGGCGAGGCCGGCGTCCATCCACTTCTTGAAATACTCCATCGTGGCGATCCACTCCGGGCTTTCGAGCCGGAAGACCCCCTGCTCGTCGGAGTAGTCGTCCAGCATCGTCGCGAACGTGACGCCGATGGTGCGCCAGAGATCGCGGGCGATGGACATCGGAACCACCTGATCCTTCTCCGTCGCCTTCTTGATCTTCGGCAGCATCTGGTCCACCTCATCCCACGTCTTGGGCATGGTCTGGTAGCCGGCCGCCTCGATGTAATCCTGCCGCCAGCCGATGAGGTGGGGATGCAGGCGCATGGGGAGATAGAAGCGCTTGCCGTCAATCAATTCAGCATCGGCGATGCGTGGCGAGATGTAGGCATCCTTCAGATTCGCCAGCCACGCCACCTTGCTGCTCTTGACGAGGTCATCGAGCGGCGCGGAGATGCCCGCCTTCATCTCCTTGTACTTGTCGAAGTAGGGGATGTATCCCTCGCCGCTCCAGCGCAGACTCTTGTCCTTGATCTGTGGCAGCACCTTCGCTTCCCACTGACCGGCGACGGCGTCTTCCAGTTCCACCCCCGGCACATTCTTGGTGCCCGTGTTGTAGGCGGACGTCCCATCGAGCAGGCCGGCGTCCGTCACGCCCTTGTCCACGAGGATGTAGAACTTGCCGCCACCGCCCGTCGAGGCCGCGCTGTTCGCCGACGGGGACGCGCCGCCCGCCGCCGGGGCGGTCGTCGCGGCAGCGGGGGCGGTCGTGCTGCTCCCGCTGCCACTGCCGCCACCGACAGCGGGCGCTTTGGGCGCGCTACTCCCGCCGCAGGCCGCGAGCAGCGCGGCGGCGCTCGCCCCCGTCGCGAGACGCAACATCTGACGGCGATTGACCGGGTGCTGAGACGACATCGTGCTCCCCCTCCTGCTGACCGGCAAAAAAACCGGTGCAGCGAATGCCTGCACACTTCCCACCCATTGTTCGAGAATCGTAGATGACAACCGGAACTGTACTCAGATTATGGCGTGTGTCAATCCCGTGGCCGGGCAATTGGCACGGGAATGCCTTTCTTAACCGGGTGGCTGTTTCATCTCCGGCGCCCAATGCCTATGCGATGCGGACGGCGATCTTTTCCAAGCCAGACCTCGCCGCCGGATAGCGCTCCATCACGAGCGGGTCGTGGCCCGGAATAATATGTGCGGGCGAATCGGCGAGGGCGCGCACCGTATCGAACGCGTCGTACATCTCCGGCAAGACATGGACGAGGCTGAACGGGCGGTCCTCGTCAATATTCGCGTAGAAGTGCGTCGCGTCCGAGGCGAGGACGACGTTGCCCCGCGCGGTCGGCACGCGGACGACCTGCAACCCCGCCGCATGGCCGCCAACGCGATGGACGGTGATCCCGGGCACGATCTCCGCCGTCTCGCGGACGTACCGGACGCGGCGCGCGAAGTTCTCTCGCACCAGAAACAGCACGTCCTCCGGTTCGACGAGGGCGGGGAAGACGCCCCGGCCCGCGTGCCGCCCCGTCCAGAAGGCAATTTCGGATTCCTGCACATGGAAAGTCGCCGCCGGGAAGCCGTCGAGGTTGCCGACATGGTCGTAGTGGAGATGCGTGAGGATGACGTGCTGCACCCGCGCCGCGTCAATGCCGATCAGCCGCAACCCCTCCATCGGCGTGCGGAGATGCGTGCGCTGGCGGCGGGTGGCAACTTCCGCCGTGAAACCTGCGTCCACGACGATGGTGTGCTCCGGGGAGACGGCCGCCCAGACGAAGTAGTCCATCGGCATCGGGCCGTCGTGCGGGTCGCCGCCGTAGAAGTTCTCGCCGCGTCTGGCCTCGCGCGTCGCATACTTCACTGCATAGATGTCATAGATCGGCGGTTCGGTCATTCGTCCCTCAAACGACTGGCGGCGGGCTTTAGCCGGCCGATCCTTAATGCGGCCGGCTAAACCCCCCCGCCACTCAAGTTGGTGATTGCTTCGTGCGTGCCGTCGAGCCGGACGCCGGCCATCTCTTCGAGGATCGTCGCGATCGTCGTGTGGCACTGCTCGCTGAGGCCATGTCCGATGGCGAAGCGGTACAGCTGCTGCGCTGCAGCGGCGACAAAGAGCGGGACGGCGTGTTCCTGGCCGAGTTCGATGGCGATGTCCACGTCTTTGCGCATCAGGCCGATGGAGAAGCCGGAGTTGAAGGCGTGGTTGAGGACAAACGTCGGGAACTTGTACTCGCTCGACCACGATCGCCCCGTGCCGCTGTTGATGACGGCGAGCGCGGTCCCGACCTCGATGCCTGCCTTGACAGCGAGCGCGAGCGCCTCCGAGGTGACGGCCATCGTCGTCGCCGAGACCATGTTGTTGATCGCCTTGATCGTGTGGCCTGCTCCCGTGCCGCCGACGAAGTGGATCGTCTTGCCCATCGCCTCGAAGAGCGGTACGTAGCGCTCGAAGAGCGGGCGCGGGCCGCCGACCATGATCGTCAAGGAGCCACGCTCCGCGCCCGCGACGCCGCCGCTGACCGGTGCATCGAGCATGCCGATTTCCCGCTCCACCAGCCAGCGGGCGAGGGCGACGGTGCGCGCGGGGACGGCGGTGCTCATATCAATCAATGTGCTGCCCGGCGTCATCGCGTCGCCCAGCCCCTGCGCGTGCACGACGGCATCAATGATCGTCGAATCGGGCAGCATCGTGATGACCGTTCGGCATCGCGCGCCGAGCGCGCCCAGTGATTCCGCCGCCTCCGCGCCGTCCGCGACGGCGTGTTGCACGCCTTCGGTGGCGAGGTCGTACACGACGACGGGATAGCCCGCCGCCAGCAACCGTCGCGCCATCGGCAGCCCCATATGCCCGATGCCGACGACGCCGACCGGCTCATTTTGTACGCCCTCTGCCAATGCCCGCTCCTTAACTTCCATTCCGGTAGCGTAGGCTTCAGCCTGCGGCCCCTTCTCCGGTGGCGCGGGCTTTCCAGCCTGCAAGAGTGATGCAGGGACGCAGGTTGAAGCCTACGCTACCATTAACTGGCGCCGCGTCCGCCCTCATGGACTTTGATGCTCGGCTCGATCCCTTCCGCGCCGACGACTTCGCGCCAGGCGTCGAAACCAGTCTGGAATGCGACTGCGCCCGCCGACGGGAAAGCGATCTCAATCGCTTCGAGGATTTCTTCGGGTGAAACGCCGAGATCGAGCGCAACGCGGATATGGCTCTGGATGTGCCCCTTGCTCGCCCGCATCACGGTCAGGCTGACGATGAAGATCAGTTCTTTCGTTTTGCGATCCAGACGGCGCTGCTTCAGGTATGCGGCGTCCACCAGTTCGTTCGCGGCCTTGATGAACGCGAAATCCTGCTGCACCGCGATCTTGTGGTAATCGAGCACGTAGCCGCGCTCCTTGACCATCGCGTCAATGTATGCCTGCTTCTCTTCCTGCGTCGCCACGTCCGCTCCCTATCGTCCATTCCGGTCGTTGGCTGCACACAATACCACATCGGACCGCGATTGACGCTCGGAGATGCCGCTGCTACGCTCCTACCCGTACAACCCCGAGACGATACTGGAAGGAGCGAATGATGGACGCAGAAAAAGCGTCGCCAACAAACAAC
>JBBRLR010000185.1:0-5401 GCA_038231255.1 Thermomicrobiales bacterium
CCGGCAGGTCGCGGAAAAAGACGTGCGGGGCGGTACGGGTGATCGGGTCGAGCGCGTATCCCGCCGCCGTCCAACCCGCCAGCCCGCCGTTGAGGACGCGGACATTCGGGTGCCCCGCGTACCAGAGCGCCCACGCGAAGCGCGCCGCCGCGCGGTTGTCGGTGCCGTCATAGACGACGACCAGCGTTTTCTGCTCGATGCCGAGGCTACCGTAGGTCTTCTCGCGCTCCGACCTCCCCGCGAGCCGCCCGTACGTCGGCGAGTTGCGTTCAACCAAATCTTCCCAGTACGCGTGCACCGCGCCCGGCAGATGGCCGAGCAGATACTGCGGATGATCGGAGACGTCAATGATGCGGATGTCCGGCGCATTGATGTGTTCCGCGACCCACGACGGTTCGAGGAGCGCGATGTCCGGCCATGGAGAGGTCGGCAGCGGCGTCGCCGTCGCGCCGGTCGTCGGCGTCGCGCCCGTCGAGCAGGCGGATAGGAGGAGGGTGAGGAGCAGGAGAAAACCTAACCCCCCGGCCCCCTTCCGTAATCCTGGCGTGGGAAGGGGGAGGGGAGTGTGTCTTTGCGAGGTCCAGACGTTACAGGATACACCTCGGCACCGCGATGAGTCACCCCTTCCTCGCGGGAAGGGGCCGGGGGTTAGGTTTCTCATCCGACGAGCGTAGCACAAGTGGGACGATTGAGGTACGATGCCGGGCAGGGAAAGGGAGTCGGGACGGCGATTGCGCCGCCCTTGCGGCGAGCGGAGAGGAACACAGCCCGTATGGCAACCACGACACTGCGACCAGAAACGACGAGCGCCGGGGATGCCCCGCCGCCACTGGAGTCGGTGCTTTTCACGCTCGGCTCGCCGGGGCGCCGCGCGGTCCATTTCCCCGCGCTTGATGTGCTCGAAGCGCCCCTGCCGACCGCGTATTTACGCGAAAACGACCCGCGCGACACGCTCGCCTGGCCGGAACTCTCCGAATTGGAGGTCGTCCGCCACTTCGTCCATCTGTCGCAATTGAACATGGCGATTGATGTCAACTTCTACCCGCTCGGCTCGTGCACGATGAAATACAACCCGAAGGTGAACGAAGTCGTCGCGGCGATGCCCGGCTTCGCGGCGATCCACCCGTACCAGCCGGAAGCGTCCATCCAGGGCGCGTTGCAGATCATGCACGAAATGCAGGAGTATCTGGCGGAAATCTCCGGCTTTGATGCCGTGACGCTCTGCCCGGCGGCGGGCGCGCACGGCGAACTGACGGGCATTCTGCTCATCCGCGCCTACCACGAGAGCCGGGGCGAGGGCGCGCAGCGGCGCGTCGTGCTCGTGCCGGACAGCGCGCACGGCACCAACCCCGCCACCGCCGCGATGAGCGGCTACAAGGTCGTCACGGTCAAGTCGGACGCGCGCGGCAATGTGGATGTCGAGGCGCTGCGCGGCCTCGTCGGGCCGGACACCGCCGCCCTGATGATTACGAATCCGAACACGCTCGGACTGTTCGATGAGCACGCGAAGGAGATTGTCGCGATCGTCCACGGCGTCGGCGGTCTTGTCTACAACGACGGCGCGAACTTCAACGCGATCCTCGGCATTGTCCGACCGGGCGACATCGGTTTCGATGTGATGCACTACAACCTGCACAAAACCTTCTCGTCGCCGCACGGCGGCGGTGGGCCGGGCGCGGGGCCGGTCGGCGTCAAGAACGAACTGATTCCGTTTTTGCCCGCGCCCTTCATCATCAAGGAAGGTGAGACGTACCGCCTGACGACGCCGGAACGTTCGATCGGCAAGTTGCACGGCTTCCACGGCAACTGGGGCGTCATCCTGCGCGCCTACACCTATATCCGCTCCAATGGCGGCGAGGGATTGCGGACGATCTCCGAGACGGCAATCCTCAACGCGAACTACCTGATGTCGCAGTTGCGCGCCAATTATCATCTCGCCTACGACCGCTCGTGCATGCACGAGTTCGTCCTGACCGATCAGAAGCAGCGGCCCGCCGTGCGCACGCTTGATATCGCCAAGCGGATCATTGACTACGGCTTCCACCCGATGACGGTCTACTTCCCCCTGATCGTCGAGGGCGCGATGCTCGTCGAGCCGACGGAGACGGAGACGAAGCAGACGCTCGACGCCTTCGCCGCCGCGATGAATGCCATCGCCCGCGAGGCCGCCGAAACGCCGGAGGTCGTCACCTCCGCGCCGCACAACGCGCCGATCACCCGCCTCGACGAGGCGACTGCCGCCCGCAAGCCGAATCTCCGCTGGCTCCCCGCCGCCACCGAGCCGGAGCAGGGATCGCCCATCGCGGCGCGATAAAAATTGTCATGGCGGAGCCTTAAAGCGTTTTGCAAAAAGAGTGAGTTGGTGGCGACGGGCTTTAGCCTGCCGATCCTTGCTGCGGCAGGCTAAAGTCTGCCGTCACCGGGAAACAGAGGCTCAATCGCTACGAAACCGCTCTAATACTACAGCCGCACTTCGGTGATAGACTGCTCGGAACTGAGAGGAGTCTGTCACCATGTCACTCCCTTTCGCCGCTGCGTCGCTTGATGATCTCCATGCCCGCATCGCACCGCGCTTTCATCGCCCCGAAGTCTCGGCCCGTGTCCGCCGCTACCTCGATGGCCTGCTCGCGCCGATCGCGCGCAAGAATGGCTGGCAACTTGCCGAAGCGCTCGGTGAGCGCACTCCCGATGGCGTGCAACGCCTGCTCAATGCTGCCCGCTGGGACGCCGATGGCGTGCGCGACGATCTGCAGCAGTACGTGGTCGAGCATCTGGGTGATGCGGACGCAGTGCTCGTGGTAGACGAGACGGGCTTCCTCAAGAAGGGGACGAAGTCCGCCGGGGTAGCACGGCAGTACAGCGGCACCGCCGGGCGGATCGAGAACTGCCAGATCGGCGTCTTCCTTGTCTATGCCGCGCCCCTCGGATCGGCGTTTCTCGACCGAGCGCTCTATCTGCCGAAGGCGTGGGCGGTAGATGTGGAGCGGCGGCAGGAGGCGGGTATCCCGGAGACGGTGGGGTTTGCGACCAAGGGAGAACTGGCGAAGCAGATGCTCGCACACGCCTTTGCCGCCGCCATCCCCGCGCGATGGGTCGTCGCGGACGAGGTCTACGGCAACGATGGTGCGCTCCGGCGGTGGCTGCACGAGCAAGCGCGGGGGTATGTGCTCGGCGTCGCCCGCAGTCACATGATCTGGTCGGGCGAGACGTGGACGCAGGAACGGGTCGAGGAAACGATTGACGCGTTGCCGGACGGTGACTGGCAGCGGCTGTCGGTCGGCAACGGAAGCAAGGGGCCACGCGTCTACGATTGGGCGGCGATCCGTCTGCCGTTCGACTCACCGCCCGGATGGACGCAAGGGGTGCTGGCCCGCCGGTCGCTTGATACCCCGGACGAGATTGCCTATTACCGGGTGTTCGCGCCCGAAGGCACGACGGTGGGGGAACTGGCGCGCGTCGCAGGGGCACGCTGGACGATTGAGATCGGCTTCGAGCGGGCCAAAGGGGAGGTGGGACTGGATGAGTATGAGGTGCGGCGATGGCAGGCGTGGCATCGGCACATCACCTTCAGTCTGCTCGCGGACGCTTATTTGGCGGTGACTCGGGTAGACGCAGTGGCGGCAGAGAAAAAAGGGGCGGCAGTGCCGACCTGATCCCGCTGACGATACCGGAAGTGCGGCGACTCCTGCTGCTCCTGACACAACCGGCGGAAAGGCGCGACGACGGGCTGCACTGGTCGCGTTGGCGACGACGGCACCAGGCACGGGCGCGACGCGGACACTACGCACGGTGGCTGCGTCGTCATCCACCGTAATCGAAGTGCGGCTGTAGTACTAGGTGCTCCAGCGTTCCCTGATTTCTTCCCAGCGAGGCGGTGGGCCAGGCAGCGGCACCGCAGTGGGAGTGTGCAGGGCGTCGAACAGCAGCGCCAGATAGCGGTGGCGTAGCTGGCTCGTGCGCTGCGCGTCGCCGACCCGGATGGCTGCCAATTGTTCCCACAGGAGCGTGAGGTCGGCGACGGTGATGTCGGCGCGGATGACACCGGCCGACATGGTGCGATCGAGGAGTCGCACGGTTAGTTCATGCGCCCTTTCACCTTCGCGATAGAGCTCCTCGGTCGGGGTGAACATCCCGGCCAACCGCAGCGTCAGCGAGTGGGTGTCGGCGTCCACGCAGCGGCGCATGAAGCGGGCGAAGGCATCCCACGGGTCGCCATCGTCGGCCAGCGCCGCCTCCGTCTCAGCGATATAGCGCTGCAAGCCGTCACCACTCAGCCGTTGGAGGAGTTCGTCCTTGCTGCGGTACCGGCGGTAGAGCGCGCCGATGCCCACCCCGGCGCGTGCGGCGACGGCGGCGATGGGCGCGGTGGGATCGGCGACGAACACGGCGCGCGCGGCATCAAGGATTAACTGGTCGTTGCGGGCGGCTTGCGCGCCACGGCCGTTCAGTGGCTTCATCATCTCATTCATACAATACAGTCTATCATACCTTGAACGGAATGGTCTGTTCTGCTATAATCAGAACGGAACGATTTGTTCCGATCCAGTCGCCCGCTGGGCGGCGAAAGGAGTCCGTGATGTCCGACAATCGTGCAGAGACGCAGGCCGTCAGCCATGCCGACGCCGCGATCCGGTCATTCCGTATCGCTATCCCCCAAGCCGACCTCGACGATCTGCAAGATCGTCTTGCCCGCACCCGCTGGCCTGATGAACTGCCCGGCGTCGGCTGGAGTCGTGGTGTGCCGCTTGGCTATCTCAAAGGATTGGCCGAGTATTGGCGCACCGCGTACGACTGGCGCGCGCAGGAGGCGAAGCTCAATGAATTTCCGCAGTTCATCACCACGATTGACGACCAGAATATTCACTTCCTGCACGTCCGTTCCGTCGAACCCGGCGCGCTACCGCTGATCCTGACACACGGCTGGCCCGGCTCGATCGTCGAGTTCATGGATGTCATCGGGCCGCTCACCGACCCAGTCGCCCACGGTGGCGACCCGGCCGATGCGTTCCATCTGGTGATCCCCTCGATCCCGGGCTACGGCTTCTCCGGGCCAACGCACGAGGTTGGGTGGACCACGGCGCGCGTCGCCAGGGCGTGGGCCGCGCTGATGAAGCGGCTTGGCTATGACCGGTACGGTGCCCAAGGCGGTGATTGGGGCGCGTTCATCAGCCCGGAACTCGGACGCACCGCCCCCGACCATGTCGTCGGCGTGCACGTCAATGCAGCGACCATGGGGTTCATCCCGTTCGGCGATGTGGACCCCGATGAGCTAGCCACTTTCACGGCCGCTGAGAAGGCGCGTCTGGAACGCCTGCACACCTTCCTGAGCGACGGCAACGGCTATTTCCAGATCCAGGCCACCCGCCCCCAGACCCTCTCCTACGCCCTCACCGACTCCCCG
>JBBRLR010000186.1:0-5358 GCA_038231255.1 Thermomicrobiales bacterium
CCGGCGCTCCGGCGCGATCGCGCGGCCGCGAAGGTCAGCGCAGCAAAACCGGGGAAGAATCATCCGTGGAAGTGCGGCTTCCCGCAGCAGCGTGACAAAATCACTGAACAATTAGAGTGACAGAATCACTGGACAACAACAGGATACCCGGCTACGAACGTTTGACCTTCCACGATGTGTCTGCGCAACAATACGCTATACTCCGTGCAGTCGTTCCATTATCTGTCAGCGGAGGTGCGCCATCGCTGCACCCACCGACCATCGCCCGTCGTGGATTGTCGCCCCGCCGTTCCTCGTCGGCCGGGGGCGTGAGCAGGCAATGTTGCGCGACCATTTCGGCGCCGCGCTTGGTGGCCACGGCAGCCTCATGCTGATCAGCGGCGAGGCGGGCATCGGCAAGACTGCGCTCGCGCAGGCGCTCTGCCGGGAAGCGGCCGAACGGGAGGCCCTGGTCCTCATCGGGCAGTGCTACGACTTGATGGAGACGCCGCCCTACGGGCCCTGGGTCGAACTCTTCGGGCGGTATCGGCAGACTGACGACGTACCGCCCCTCCCTGCTGCCTTCGCTCAGCGCGGCACGGTCGGTGCGGTCGCCAGTCAGACTGCGCTCTTCACGGAACTCCTCGACTTCTTCGCCGCGCTCTCCCATCGACACACGGTGGTCCTCGTGTTGGAGGACGTGCACTGGGCGGACCCCGCCTCCCTCGACTTCCTGCGCGTCATCGCGCGCAGCCTCGCCGACCTGCCCCTGCTCATGCTCGTGACCTACCGCAGCGAGGAAGTTGGGCAGCAGCACCCCCTCTCGCCGCTCCTGCCCCTGCTCGTTCGGGAGGCGAACGCACAGCGGCTCGACCTGCACCCGCTCGACACCGATGCCGTCTGCACCCTGATTACCGACCGCTACCACCTCCCGGATGCTGATGCTGACCGACTCGTCGGCCACCTGCATGACCGAGGGGAGGGGAATGCCCTCTTCGTCGGGGAACTGCTGCGCTCCTTGGAGGAAACCGACGTGCTGCGGCATGCGGGCGAACGATGGATACTCGGCCCGCTCACCGATACCATGGTGCCGCCGCTCCTGCGGCAGGTGATTGGCGGGCGCGTTTCCCGCCTCGACGGGGAGCGCCAGCGGCTGCTCGCAGTGGCCGCCGTCATCGGGCAGGAGGTGCCGTACGCGCTCTGGGCGACGGTCGCTGGCGCGGACGAGGAGCGCCTGCCGGATGTTGTCGCCGAGGCGGAGGCCGCGCGCCTCATGGGGGAGCATCCCGACGGCAGCGGCGCGACGTTTGGGCACGCCCTTGTCCGCGAGGCCCTCTACCAGTCCAGCCGACCTTCCCAGCGACGGCGCTGGCATCGGCGGGTCGGGGAGGCGCTCGCCGCCGTGCCGCACGCCGACCCCAACGCCGCGGCGCACCACTTCCAGCGGGCAAGCGATGCGCGTGCGGTCGTGTGGCTGCTCAAGGCGGCGGACCGGGCACAGCGCTCCTACGCTTGGCTGACGGCGGCGGACCGCCTCGACGCCGCGCTCGCCCTCATGGAACAACACGACGAAAACCCCGGGCGGGGGTGGCTGCTCTTCCGACTGGCGGGGCTCCGCATGTACCAAAGCCCGACGCTCGGTCTCGCCCTCCTCGACGACGCCATCCGTGCCGCTGCGGTGGAAGACGACCGTGCCCTCGCCGCTTTCGCCTTGTGCCAACGCGGCTTCCAGCAGTTCTGGGCCGGTGCGCGGCGACGGGGACTAGCGGAGATGGAGGCGGGGGTCGAGGTGTTGGATGCCCTGCCGGAGGCCGAGCATGAGCGGCTCGCCATGACGCTGACGAGCGGCATGTACACCGAAATCTTCGACCAGCGCGGGACGCTCGCCCTGCACCTGGCCCACGTCGGTCGCTTCGCCGAGGCGGAGGCCCGCGCGGCGCTACTCCTGGCCGAAGCGGAGCGCGCGGCGGGCGAGGAGAGAGACGGTGATGCGTTGTATCGCTATGTGGACGTATATACGGCACTGCTGCATATCCACGCAAACATGGGACGCCCCGTCGAGGCACAGCGCGCAGCGGTACGCGCGCGGGCCGCGTACGAGGTGACGGGGCATCACTGGCAGACCGGGCTGATTACGTTCCGCGAACTCGTCTACGTGGTATTGCCGTACCGGGCCGACGCCCTCGCCGAGCGTGAGGCCGTCGCGGCGGTGACGGCGGAGGCGTGGCAACGGGCGAGCGGGGTACAACCGAGTGCACTGCCGCAGGGGGCACGGCTACCCCTGCTCTACCTGGAAGGGGCGTGGGACGAGGCCGGACGCGTCGCCGACGCGGTGCTCGCCGCATACCTCTGGGCTCACGTGCAATTTCGCCCGACGGTGGGCAGCCTGCTGCTCGCGCGCGGCGAGACGGAGCGGGCCTGGGCGATGGTACGCGCGGAACTACCCGACGGACCGGGGACTGCGCCCGGCGGAAGCATCTTCCGCCTCAGCTTCGCCGCCCAGCACTTGGCCGCCGCGCTGTCGCTTGAGGCAGGGGAAATGGCGACGGCGAAGCAATGGCTCGACGCCGCCAATGCGTGGCTGGAGTGGTCGGGGAGCGTGCTTGACGCGTCCGAGCAGCAGATCCTCTGGGCACGGTACCACCGGCAGGCAGGCGACCACAGCCAGGCATGCGCGTGCGCCGAGCGCGCCCTCGCCCTCGCCAGCGACCCCCGGCAACCGCTCGCCCTGCTGGCGGCGCATCGCCTGTTGGGAGAACTCGACACCGATGCAGGCCGGTACGATGCTGCCGCACGCCACCTCGATGGCTCGCTACTGCTGGCGGACGCGTGCGCCGCGCCATACGAGCGGGCCCTGACGCTGCTGGCGCTGGCCGAGTTGCGCACGGCGATGGGCGAGCGGGACGATGCGGCGCGACTCCTCGCAGAGGTCAAGGCGATCTGCACACCACTCGCCGCGCAACCGACCCTCGCGCGTGCGAACGCCCTCGCGATTCGGCTGGCCGACAGGAAGGACGCGCCGCCCGCGCACCCCGCCGGGCTTTCCGCACGGGAGGTCGACGTCCTCCGCCTCCTCGCCGCCGGGCGCACCAATCGCGCGATCGCCGAGACGCTTTTCCTCAGCCACAACACCGTGCGCATCCACGTCACGCATATCCTCGAGAAGACAAGCAGCGATAACCGCGCGGCGGCCGCAGCCTTCGCCCAGCGGCACGGCCTCGCCTGAGTTGCCCGCCCTCGCAGGGTCCCTCCTCCCCATAGTCCGAATGTACTATCACCCCGTCCCGTACGGCCGCCCCGACGAATAGCACGTCCGGTAGATGTTGGCGTGCCCGCCGCTCCCTAGAGTGGGGAGTGTCGGATGGTCGCGAGGCGGGAACCACAAAGGAGCACCGAGATGGCAGGAATCATGACGGGGATGCGGGTCGAGGGGATGACGGTCATCGGGGCGCAACCGCTCCCACCCAGTCCAGCCACGTATCGGGAGACCCGCAGGCGGTCACACCCACAGCAACTCGGGGCGTATGGCTTGATTGCGGCGATCCTGCTCGCGCTGCTGATCGGCGGCGTGGCGTTGCGTGACCGACAGGGGACTCGCCCGGTAGCGGCGGTGACCGAGCACGTCAACAAAGCGGAGAGGCAGTATACGGTTGCGCCCACTGGCTCGGTACCGCTGATGACCGAGCACATCAATAAAGCGGAGAGGCAGTTTGCGGTTGCCCCATCCATGGAGGACGTACCGCTGACCGGTCAAGATCGCTGAGATCCGAACCGTCGGACTCGCAACGGGTAGGCCAATATGGCCTACCCTCTTTCGTTATCAGCCAAATATGGGGTCGATTGGCGAAATTTTATGCTAAGGGCGTGGCACCGAACGACGCGCCATGTCGTGCGTGGCAATATATCAGGTTGGAGTATACCCCAATCTGACACCGATGATGGCACTCTGGCAATAAACACGATTAGGAAACTTTGAGACGCAATATCACACAAAGAAAAATGCCGCCACCCCGAAGAGCAGCGGCAACCTGGAGTTACCCCGCTTTCGTGGACAGGTCTATCTTAGGCTACCTGACCTTCGATTGTCCATCTCCTTTCATACTCCATTGGTGAACAATAGCCAAGGGCTGAGTGGCGTCGCTCGGTGTTGTAGAACCCTTCGAGATAGTCGAAGAGGGCCGTGCGGACTATGCGATGCGTCGGAAACGCGCGCCCGGCGAGCAGTTCACATTCCAAGGTCGCGAAGAAACTCTCCATCAGCGCGTTGTCGTAGCAGTCGCCTCGGCTGCCCCGTGAGGCGATGATCCCGGCGTCGTGGAGCCGTTGCCCGAAGGTGAGGCTCGTGTATTGGCTGCCGTGATCGGAGTGATGAATGACGCCCGCCTCCGGTCTCCGGCGTGCAATCGCCATCTCGAGCGCGTCCACGACCAGTGCGGTCCGCAGATGATCGGCCATTGCCCAACCGATAATCCGCCGACTGAAGACATCGAGGACGACGGCCAGAGAGAGGAAGCCCATCCACGTCGGAATATAGGTGATGTCCGCGACCCAGAGGCGGTTCGGCGCGACGGCGGTGAAGTCCCTTTGCACCCGGTCAAGAGCGGGGGTGGCCTCCGCACTCCGGCGCGTCGTGATCGTCCCCTTGCGGCGATGGCAGCCCACGAGCCCGCTATCGTGCAGCAGGCGCGCCACCCGTTTGCGACCGCACCGCACGCCGCAGGCACGCAACTCAGCATGAATCCGGGGCGTCCCATATCCTGCCCAGAGGGCACCCGCGCGACTCGCGGCATGCACTTGGCGGATGGTGGCACACAGATGTGCATCCGCCTCCATTCGCGCCGCAGGCGGACGCATCCGCCACGCATAGTAGCCACTGCGGGACACGCCCAACAGCCGACAGAGCATCGTGATTGGATAGTGCGCCTTCTCCGCCTCGATGAACCCGAACGCCGCTAGCGGATCGGGTTGCTCTCCCTGGCGAAGAAGGCAGTCGCTTTTTTTAGGATGTCTCGTTCCTGCGTGAGAATCCGGTTCTCACGGCGCAGACGACGCAGTTCGTCGCGCTCCTCGGTCGTCAATCCGGCGCGTACACCGCTCTCAATCTCGATCCGCTTGACCCAGTTACGTAAGGTCTGCTCGGAGACACCAAGATCGCTCGCGATGCGCGAGACGGATCGCTCCCCCCGGTGGACGAGTTCGACAGCTTCGATTTTGAACTCCGGCGGATAAACGGGGATCGTGCGTGCCATCGGGACACCTCCTTGGGTTCTCCCCAATCTTCGGGTGTCCACCAAAGCGGGTCTGTATGTTAGGGTGCGAAGGAAGGGGGTTGACTCAGAATCGGGTTGCGCCTTGACGCTTTGAGTTGAGCCGTCGCCC
>JBBRLR010000187.1:0-5240 GCA_038231255.1 Thermomicrobiales bacterium
CCACTCGGCGTCGGACAGATCGGATGGATAGGGACGGCGGGAATCGGACATGATGACCTCCAGCGCGAGCCGACGGTGTACTTGCCCAATACCTATCGCGTACCTTGCCAGGATCGCTGCGCCGATTCCCAAACAGTTTCTTATGTGCCCGCAGAGGCTTTCGCACATCGGACCGCCAGGATGGCGGGGACCTCGTGATGCGTTACGGTTTCTCCGCTGCCGGGGTCCGGCGCTTGCGGCTCGCTGAGCCGCTCGATGGAGAATCCCGCGCTCACGAGGGTGTTCAAGTAGGTGCTCAGCGTCCGGGGGTACGCGCCCACCTGCCCGCGTACCCCCGCGCGGTTCTCCGACCACCATCGCCCCTCGACGAAGTAGCTGCGGACTGTCCGCCCCGCTGCGCCGTCGGCATCCCCCACGATCCGTTCGCGGCCGAGCACCGCGTCCAGGCACGGATGCGTGATCGCGAAGGCGAGCCACCCACCGGGCCGCAGCACGCGCCGCACCGCCCGCGTCGCTGCCGGCAGATCGGGGATGTCCATCAGCGCCAGGTTGCAAACGACCCCATCGAAGCTCTCGTCCGCTAGCATGGCGAGCGTCTGCGCGTCATCCCGGTAGTAGGCGACAGCCAGCGGGCGTGCCCGCTCATCCTCGCGGGCGATCTCGAGCAGCCGCTCCGATACGTCGATCCCCACGACCCGCGCGCCGCGCTCGGCCAGCTGTCGCGCGACGACGCCCTGCCCGCACGCGAGGTCGCAGACGGAGCGGCCCGCGACCTCCCCCGCCAACTCCAGGACGGTCGCCACCGCAGCCCCGTGCAGCCACGAACCGCGGCGGATGCCTTCGTCGTACCATTGGGCGATGGCGTCGTAGGCAGCGGTACCCATCGTCCCCTCACCGATGGCGCAGCTCGCACAGCAAGCAGCGCAAAGAATCGAGCGCGCGAGTCTCCGTGCGCTATCCTATCAATACAATGGTAGCAGTGAATGACCACAGAACGCCCGTTATGGTGACGAAACCGGCCGGGAAGAGCTCGTTCAGGAACCAAAAGTGGATGATGAGAGTGAGATATCCGATTATGGGGACGAGCGCCCGCGCTACTCCACGAAAAACGCTCGGAGTGCGGCGTACGTCTCCTCGGGCGCTTCCTCCGGCAAGAAGTGGCCACAGTCGAGTGCCCGGCCTTGTACATCGTCCGCCCACGCCCGCCACACGGCCATCGCGTCATACCGGTGCTGCACCGCACCTTCGCTGCTCCACAGCGCAAGCAGCGGACTGGTGATCCGACGTGTGCCGCGGTCTGCCTCGTCCAGTTGGTAATCGAGCGTGATCGCGGCGCGGTATTCCTCGCAGATCGCGTGCAGGGTTTCGGGGTCGCTGAAGTTGCGAAGATACGCTTCTCGTACCGGCAAGGGGAATGAAGCCGGGACGGTGGACCAGGTATCGAGCATATGGTCGAGAAAGTACTTCGGGTCGTTGCCGACCACATGCTCGGGCAGGCCATCGGGTTGCGCGAGGAAGAACCAGACCCAAAATCCGTCCGCCATCTCCTTGTCGGTGCGACGAAACGCCTCCCCGGTCGGCACGATATCGAGCACGGCCAGTTTCTGCACCCGTTCGGGATGGTCGAGCGCCATGCGATAGGCGACACGCGCGCCGCGATCGTGGCCGGCAACAGCGAACCGGTCATGGCCGAGATGCCGCATGACCGCCACCTGATCGCGTGCCATCGCCCGTTTGGTGTACGGGACATGATCCGAGGTGCTTGGTGGTTTCGAACTCTCCCCGTATCCTCGCAAGTCCGTGACGACCACCGCGAAGTCCTGCGCCAGTCGGGGCGCGATCTTATGCCACATCAGATGCGTCTCGGGGATGCCGTGAAGGAGGAGGAGCGGCTGACCGCTACCGCCATGGCGAACGCGGATCGTCGCCTCGCCCGTGTCGATCATCGCGGCCTGGAAGCCATCAAAGAGGCGGTCGGCGTAGTCCCTGTCGTTCATGCACGAATAATAGCACGCCGAGGGTTCACTTACCGCCGCCCAAGGGGAGAAAGCCGACACGACGGGCCGGAAAGAATCATTCCCGGAACCAGAATGCGGTGGACTTGGCCACAGGATCCTACACGCATGTCGGCAATCGCGCGGACAAGCTCCCGCCCGCGCTGATATACTGCAGCCATGCTCGAAAAGCCCGACGTGCCGGACGAAACCTTGATTGCCTGCCTGCGCGATGCGTTCGATGTTCGCGCGACGCAGATCGCGTTCCTGCCCATCGGCAACGACGTGGACACCGCCGCCTATCGTGTCGCCGCCGGCGATGCGGCCCCGTACTTCCTCAAGCTACGGAGCTGGCGGCGCGGCGGCCGGTTCGCTCCCGCGACCGTGGCCATCCCCCGTTTCCTGCACGAGCACGGCATCGCACCGGTGATCGCCCCGATCCCGACCTGCGATGGGCGCCTCTGGGCGCACCTGGGCGACTTCGCCGTGATCCTGTTCCCGTTCGTGGCGGGTCGGAATGGCTTCGAGACGCCCTTGTCGGGACGCCACTGGGCGGAGTTGGGCGCCGCCGTCAGGGCGATGCACGCGGTCGCCGTACCACCGGCGCTGAGTGCGCAGATCGCGCGGGAGACCTACAGCCGGCACCGGCGCGACCGCGTCACGGGGCTGTTGGCGGGCGCGGAGGGGACGGCAGGCACCGAACCTGCTGCCGCGCAGATGGCGGCATGCCTGCGCGAGCACTACGCGGTGATCTCCCATATGGTCGCACGCGCCGATGCGCTCGGCGACACCCTGCGTGCCAGCCCACCGGCGTCGGTGCTGTGCCACGCCGACCTCCACGCGGCCAACGTCCTGCTCGCCACGGACGGCGCGCTTTACATCGTCGATTGGGACACGCCGATCCTCGCGCCGAAGGAGCGCGACCTGATGTTCATCGGCGGTGGCGTGGGCGGGGCGTGGGACACCGACCGGGAGGAAGCACTCTTCTATCGGGGATACGGCCCGACGGCGATCGACCCGGTGGCGCTGGCGTACTACCGCTACGAGCGGATCATCGAGGACATCGCGGAGTATGGCGAGCGGCTGCCACTCGGCGGGGCAAGCGGCGAGGATTGGGCGGTCGGCTTCGTCAAGTTCCGTGCGCAGTTCGGCGCCAACGGCGTCGTGGAGATCGCGCGCCGAACGGATCGCGCGCTGGACGCGCGATAAGAAATGCGAGGGAGGGATTTGTCACCGGTCAGCGCCGGGATACGTGTAGGATCATGGGTCTCCCGCAAAGCGGGTGAAGCGAGGAGCCTGTTCTCCCGGTTATGGCGAGGGAATCTACGGAGTAAACGGCGATCGCAGCACGCAAGAGAAGCGCTGCCCGATTTCCCTTGTATCGGCAAGCTGGATCGGCAAAATCGCTTCACCGCGATTGCGGAAGAGCCAGGATCATGTGGCCAAGTCCACCAGAATGCGGTTCTGGTTACCGGTGGGGCATCTCATGCGCCGTAGGCGACCAGTAACGACGCGCACACGCGTTGCACGGATGATATGTCCGGACAGAAGAACGGATCAGGGTTCTATTTGCAGAGGTGAACATGCCAACGCTACATTTGATGGTCGGCCTGCCCTGCAGCGGGAAAACGACCTATGCCCGTCAGCTTGCAAGGGAGGTCAATGCGCTCCTGCTCACCGTCGATGTTTGGCACTTGACATTGTTCGGGGATGATGTCGGACATGAAAGCCACGACGAAAGACATGAGCGTCTCGAAAAGATTATGTGGGACATCGCAAAACATGTTCTAGGGATGGGCGGCGACGTCATCCTTGATTTCGGTTTCTGGGCGCGTGTTGAACGCGATGATTTCCGGAATAGGGCCGAGGGGTTGGGTGCGAATTTGAATGTGCATTATATGGATGTGCCGTATTCGGAACTGTATCGCCGTTTGGCGATACGAAATCGTACCCCCCTGGGGGTGTGTTCGTGATCCCCAAGGCAGAAATGGATAAATACGTCGCTATTTTCCAGCCGCCGACCGAGGATGAGCTTGTCTAAACAGCCGCACAAAATAACCATCCCGTCGGCGAAGAGAGGACGCGACATTTTGCCACGCATCATCGACACCGACAAGGCAACAGCACAGCGCCTCTGGTGACGAGACAGGCTGGGGAAGGTGATTCGACGCGACATCGACACGACAGGGCCGGTATGTTGAACAAACTGCCAGCAGGGCCGGCCGATTGACAATAGCCGTGCAGAATCATGTAGCTTGGTTCAACAGCCCGTGCTCAGCCGAGTTCTTGGGCGAGCCCGATAAGGAGTCCTCCAGGCCCGCGGATGTAGCAGAGCCGATACGCGTCCTCGTACCGGACCACTTCGCTGCTGACGAGCCGCGCGCCGTGTTTGCGGAGCCGGGCGAGCGTCTCGTCGATGTCGTCCACGGCGAACATGACGCGCAGGTAGCCGAGTGCGTTCACCGGGGCGTTCCGGTGATCGGCGACCACGGGCGGCGCGAGGAAACGCGAGAGCTCGATCCGGCTGTGGCCATCCGGCGTGCGCATCATGGCGACCTCGACGCGTTGGTCGCCCAGTCCGGTGACGCGCCCGGCCCACTCCCCCTCGATCGTGCCTTGCCCTTCGAGCTCAAGCCCGAGTTCGCGAAAGAACGCGATCGTCGCCGCGAGGTCGTCGACGACAATGCCGACATTGTCCATCCGTTGAACCGCCATGCAGCCAATCTACAACATGTGGTCTGTTCTGGCAACGGAACGTGGGCAACCTGTTCAGAGAAGCCCGTGCGATCGAACCGGACGACAACCGCAATCACAGGGGCCGCAGGGCACTGAACTGAGTGTCTGTCAGACGAAGACGCGGAACGCAACGCAGGTACGCAAACCCACATGGCATAGCCGGTCCTGAGCAAGGGCAGGGGAAGGCCGTTACCGTCACCCTGGCGCCGCATCTACACGTAAATCGCTGTTATGGTTACCACGGGTGGACTGGCGCGGGTTGCCTGCGTGGTAGCGGCAGGCAGAAGCCGATGACGGCGTTGCCATGGAGACGTGCTCACTGAGGAATATCACGATCGAGTGCGGAGCTCAAGCTCGACCGGTGGCGAGCTCAGCCAGCGTCCGGATCGTCGCAATCTCACCGCGATGTCCCGCCTCGTGCTCGATGAGGTGGTACGCGATCCACTCCGGTGTCACATCGTACGCCGGCATGGTGCGGGCATGGCGGAACGCGTCCGGCGACAGCGCATC
>JBBRLR010000188.1:0-5164 GCA_038231255.1 Thermomicrobiales bacterium
GAGCACGCCGCTGTAGCCGAGGCCGACTTCGCCCGCCGCGCTCGCGCACCAAAGGTTGCCGTGGACATCGGCGCGCAGGCCGTCCGGCCCGCAATGCACGCCGTCCGCCCGCATGTCGGTGAAAACCCTGCCATTCGCGACGGTGTTCGCGTCCGTGACATCGAAGACCTTGATGTCGCGCGGTCCCGGCCCCGTGTCACAGACATACAGTCTGGTGTAATCCGGCGAGAAACACAGGCCATTGGGCCGAGCGAGTTCGTCGGTGACGAGATCAATACGACCGCCCGGATCAACGCGATACACCGAGGTCGGCAATTCTTGCCGCTCGCCGCCCGCGTCGGTCGTGCCCAGGCGCGGATTGAACGGGCCACCTTCATCGGGTTGGCCCTCGTACAGCGAGTTGCCGTAGGGTGGGTCGGTGAACCAGATGCTGCCGTCGGGATGCGGGACGAGATCGTTCGGCGAATTGAACCGCTTACCGTTGTAGCGATCCGCGATCACCGTCATCGAGCCGTCGTGCTCCCAGCGGACGACGCGGCGAGAGAAGTGCTCGCATGTCACTTGTCGCCCCTGGAAATCGAAGGTGTTGCCGTTGCTGTTGCGCGACGGCTTGCGGAAGACGGTCACGCGGCCATCGTCCTGCAACCAGCGGTACTGCACATCGTCGCCGACATCGCTCCAGACGAGATAGCGCCCCTGCCCGCACCACGCCGGCCCCTCGGCCCAGAGCGATCCCGTCCAAAGGCGCTGAATCGGCGAACTGCTCTGGAGAAGCGTCCGAAACTGCGGATCAACGACGACAACGTCCGGGTCCGGATAGATATTCACGGGCGCGTCCGGCCCCCATTGGCGCAGCGGGTTCGTGACGACGCTCGGCGGCGTGCCAGTTGTCGGCGTATGGGCGGTGGGTGTTTCGTGCGTCACGGGCGATTCCTCCCCTTCTTGAAGCGGTCGTCCAGGCGTCATCGGCATCCTATTGTGCGGAGCGGAAACGCAGCGCCCAGCGGATGAGCGGCACTTGCAGCGGCAGGCGCAACCAGGCGAGAGCAATCACGCCCCCCGCGAATGCTGTAGTGGTGTGAAGGCTGTCGAACGCCATCTGGACATTCGCAGGGAAGACGGCGACGAACAACGCTGCGGTCGCCGCCGCCCCGAACCGCCGCGTACGCGGCATGGCCAGGAGCGCTACGCACGCGAGTTCGCACGCGCCGCTCGCGGCGACGAGTGCGACCGCATGGGCGCGGAGCGGCGCGGGCACGATGCGGCGGTACGGGCCGGGCACGACAAAATGCAAGAGACCGGAGCCGCCAACGAGGAGGCACAACCCGAGCAGCGAACGTCGCGTGCGGCTCATATGCGATCCTCGATCAACGTCGCAACCTTCCAGAATGGCATCAGATTCCCCTCGTTGCATCGGCCACGGATCATCCCTGCACCAACCGTACCGCATCGGCGGCCATCGTGCGAGGGGAAACCTCACCCCCGGCCCCTTCCCACGCCGAGGAATGGAAGGGGCCGGGGGTGAGGTTTCCCCGCATCAGGACGATACGTTACGCGCGCCGAACAGGCACGTCCGCGAGGATCAGGGCGAGACCGACAAAGAGTGGGATAAACCCGGCGGCCATCCAGGGGCCGAGATGCAGGGGCGCATCGAACGCGCGCTCGACGCCTTTAATGTAGCCGATAGGCCAGAGCGTCAACGAAAGGCCGAGGCCGAACCCGGCGACCCCAAGCCCCCATACCTGCCGCTCACTCCACCATGACCAACCGGCGACGAGCAGAGCAACGCCGATAAAGAACGGGATGAACCCGCCGCCAAGCCACGGGCCGAGAGAAAACGGCGCGTCGAATGTATGCGCGACGGCGACCAGGGAACCAATCTGCCACAGCCCGATGGCGAGGGCCAGCCCGACCCCGACGAGCGCACATCCCCAGATCGTGATTGTGCGCGATTGCCTGCCGCGTTCATTGGTGGCATACGGCCTCGCATCAGCGCCGGAGCCGAGGAGCGCGCAGGCAATTGTCCGATACCCCGCCGCGATGCCATTGAGTGCGGCGAGCGCGATCGGCAGGAGGATGATGCCAACCGGAACGAAAAGCAACGCTTCCGCCAATGTATCCACCCTGTGGTACGGTGCGTAGTAGAAATCTGTCCAGCGGTAATAGATCGGCAGGAAGATCAGATAGGGTGGGATCGTCAGCAAGGTGACGGTCAGGGCAAAGGAGATGATGCCGAGCGGGAAGTCGAGCAACAGATACGCGAGGGCCTTCCACGTCGCGCCGCTGCCCACGAGCGCCTTGATGCGCGGCCACAGCCGTTCCCCCTGCCCCGGCATGAGCGGCATCGGCGCGATCCGGGCATCCAGCAAGTGATTCGCGAGTTGTCGCTCGAACGCGGCGATGCCCCGGGCGGCAGCAAACATCGCGAGGAGGATCGGGACGCCTAAAAGGGTGATGAGCAGGCCGACGCCGAGCGAGAACCCAGTGACAAGGAAGGTGAAATAGACAATACCGAGCGGAAAGGCCAGGAGCAAATAGACGAGATTCAGATAGGTCCGCTTCTCAACGATAAAATGGAGAAACCCGCCCTGCGGTGGCCGTTCCCATGATTGTGCCGTCATAGTCATCCGTGACGCTTCCTTCCATCCCCGTCGCTGTTGCCGCGCATCCGCACATGTACATCCTCTTTGATGCACTGCGGGCTGTGTTTGTTTCGCGGCTGCTGTTTCCCAGCATAACGCCGCAAACCGAGCCGGATGATGTCCCGGTATCCGTGCACCGACGCTGGCAAGAGCCGTGTCTCCTTCCACGCCTGCTACACTGCCCTCGCAATGCGCAGCAGTGACCGAACGGAGATGATCATGGACCGTGTGCGTGTGGACGTCGTCTATGCTCTCATCCTCGACGATGCGGGGGAGAAGGTCTTGATGGTTCAAGATAACGGGGAGTGGTCTCTCCCCGGTGGCGCGCGCGAAGTGGGCGAGATGCTGGAGCAGGCCGCCGTGCGGGAGGCGAAGGAGGAGACAGGTTTTGATGTCGCGGTCGGTGGGATCGTCCATGTCAGCGAGAAGGTTATCGGCGCGCACCACGCGCTGTTCGTGACCTTCTGCGGCGCAATAGTTAGGGGGAATGCCGGGAGCAACGACCCGGAGATCGGCGGGATCGAATGGAAGACGATCGCGGAGGCGGAGCAACTGCTGCCGTTCTATCGCGATCTGCGGAGCCTGTTCGATCAGGCGGCGCACTATCAGGTGGAAACCGAGAGTTGCTCCCAGTGATCCTACCAGACCGAACGCACGAACATCGGGAAGAAGACGTAGCCGTATGGCTGGGTCCGCTACGTTGTCCGCGCCATCGGCATGCTGACGGGCTTGCCGGTGCGAGACGACTGGTAGATGGCGAGGATGATTTCGAGCGCCTTGCGCGCCTCCTCCCCCGTCACCGCCGGATCGCGCCCCGCGAGGACCGCCTGCACGAACTCCTGAATCTGCATCCGGTGGAACTCCGGGAAGCCGGGGGTCGTTTCCCGGTCCGCCGCGAAGACATCAATGTGCTCGATCTCCCCGCCGACCGTCCAAAGGTCATTGACGCCCTCGGTCCCCTCCGGCGACTCCCAGACGCTCGCTGTCGCGCCGTTGTCGCCATGCACCGCGACCTTGAAGCCGAAGTTCGGGTTGATCGTCGTCGCCGCCTCGATGAACCCCATCCCGCCACCGGCGAACCGCACCGTCGCGACGACCGTGTCCTCGACATCAATGTAGTCGCCATGTACGAGCGTGTCGTAGTGGGCGTAGATCTCGGTCACGGGCCCCATGTACCACTGAAAAAGGTCAATCGCGTGGACTGCCTGGTTCATCAAGACACCGCCGCCTTCGGTCGCCCACTTGCCGCGCCATGCATCCCGCGCGTAGTACGCGCGCGGTCGCCAGATGCGCGCCTGGCACTCGCCGAGGGTCAGCCGACCGAGTTGCCCGTCGTCAATGGCGCGGCGGATGCGCTGCGCCGCCGGCCAGAAGCGCCGTTGGAAGATACCGCCGAACTTAATCCCCGCCCGCGCGGCGGCGTCAACCATCCGGTCGGCTTCCGCGAGGTCAACCGTGATCGGCTTCTCGCAAAGGACATGGACGCCCGCCTCCGCTGCCGCGACGACGACCAGTGCGTGGCTCGGATGCGGCGTGCAAACGAGGACCGCGTCCACCGTGCCGCTCTGCATCAGCGCATGCACGTCGGTGAAGATATGCGGGACGCCGTACTCCTCGGCCATCTCCCGCGCGCGCGATTCGTCAATGTCGCAACACGCCGCAAAGAGCGCTTCCGGCAAACTCGCGAGCGCCTTAGCGTGCGTCTTCGCGATCCCACCACACCCGACAATCCCCATCCGCAACTGATCCGCCGCCATTAGCGCGCCCCTCTTTCTTCCGATTGCGCGCTCAGCGGGAGGAGCCGCGCGCGCAGATAGTCCGCCGACCATGCGGCCCCGGCCAGCCCGAGGCAAAGCGGATCCTCGTTCTCGATGCTCACCGCGCCATCGTACCCCACATCGCCGAGCGCGGAGAAGATCGCGGTCCAGTCGCACGCGCCCAGCCCCGGCAGGCGGTAGCGCCACCATCCGTTGCCGAGAATCCCCTGTTTGGCGAGTTGTGCGGGCAGAATCTCGGCGTCCTTGCCGTCCATGTGATAGATGCGCGGCCCGTACGCGCGGATCACATCCGGGATGTTCGGCACATGCAGCCAGATGAGGTGGGACGGGTCAAAACTGAGACCAAGCGCCTCCGACGGCACGGCCGCGAACAAACGATCCCACAGTTCCGGGCTGTGCGCGAGGTTCCCCTCGCCGCCACCCCGCGCGGCGGTCTCAAAAGCAATTTTGACGCCGTGCGCCTCCGCGTACTCCGCGAGCGGCGTGAAAATCTCCGCATAGAGCCGCAGGTTCTCCGCGAGATGGTTGGAAGGGTGGTTCGGGCCGACAGCGGGTAATCCCCAGAAATACATCCCGAAGGCGGATCCCGCGTAGGTGACGACCGTCCGCACGCCGAGCGCCGCGCATGCCTCGATTGTCAGGCGGAGATAGGCGATCCGCTCCGCGCGCAGCGTCGCGTCCGCCGTGAGCAGGTTGAGCATCGGCGCGAGCGCAACGATCTCCATGCCATGCCGCGCGAGCAAC
>JBBRLR010000189.1:0-4880 GCA_038231255.1 Thermomicrobiales bacterium
CACCGCCGGCACGAACCACAACGTGGAATTGACATTCTCCCAGGCGTTCTTCGCACGCTCGCGCATCGCCGCTCCTTACCGAATATCTCGCGCCTGCGCGGCGTCGCCGCTGTCCGATACATCGGTGATCCCCGCAAGAGCGGACCGATCGCGGGGCTCCATCGGTGCGACAACGGAGAAACTCCCGTCCGTCTCCAGCACCACCGCCTCCACCGCATCGAGGGAGGCGATGCCGTGCCCGCGCACTGCGGCGCGCACCTCGCCCTCGGTCACGCGCTCCCGGCGTAGCGCCTGCGGCAGGAACGCTCCCCGATACAGCAGCAACGTCGGCTCCGACTTGACGAGCCGGTCGCCTGCGCGAATCCGCACGGAGAGGCAGGCGACCATGAACTGGAGCGCGATGAGCACGACGAACGCCAGCATCCCCTCGACGAGGGGGACAGTCCTGGATAGCAGGATGGTCGCCAGCGTCGAGCCGAGCGCCACGGTGACGACCAGGTCGAAGGCATTCATCTTGGCGAGCGTCCGCTTGCCGGAGAGCCGGAGCAGCGCGACCAGCCCGGCGTAGGCGAGGACGCCGACGATGACGACGCGACCGAGGCCGGCCCAGGTACTAAAGAACATCGCCTCCCCGATTCTTTTCCACCTCGTCCGCGTGCAGCGGTTGTCATGCCGTATCCACCGTCGCGGATGCGGAATCCGGCGCCACCACTGCGTGCTACCGACCAACAGGAGCGATCACGCTCACACCTTTCGGGGCCAGAAGCTCGCTTTCCCGATGAGCGTGATCAGCGCGGGCACGAGGTAGGTGCGGACGAGGAAGGAGTCGATCAGCACCCCGACCGCCATCGCGAAGGCGAACTGCCGGAAGGTGGTGAGGGGCACGATGGCGAGCAGGGCGAAGCTCGCGCTGAGGGTGAGCGCCGCGATGCTGATGGCGCGCGTGGCGCGCGGCACCGCGCGGTTGATCGCCTCGCGCAAGGGATGGGTGCGCGCCTCCTCCCAGATCTCCCCGACGATGAAAATGTTGTAGTCGGAGCCCAGTGCCAGCAGCAAGACGCCGATGCCGACCGGCACATAGAACCCCACGTCCTGCTTGCCGAGGAATCGCTGGAAGAGCACAACCGTCAGCCCGAGCGGGGCGGCGACGGCGAGCGCGCTCGCCATCAGGAGGTAGAGCGGCGCCACGAGTGAGCGCAACAGGAACGCGAGGAGAATCAGGAGAACCAGGACAATCGCGAGGGTCACGGGCAGGGTGCTGGCCCGCACGCCGGAGATCGTCTCATTCGCCACGGCGGTATCCCCGGCGATACCGGCGTGGACGTCGGGCAGGCCGACTGCGCGCAGGAGAGTCGGCAGCTGATTCTTCAGCGATCGTATGGTCGCGACCGCCCGCGCCTCGTACGGATCGTCGGCGAGGATGACGATGAGCCGGGCGGCGTCGTTCGTGAGGGAGAAGATCGCGCCGTATGCCTCGCCGGTTGGCTGCTCGCGCGGTCCGATCACGCCCGCCACGCCGGGATGCCGCTCGATCACCCCTTCCAGTTGCGCCAATGTATTTTGATGGCGCACGATATCCGGCCCCTCGAAGAGGATAAACGTCGGGCTGACGATGCCGGGCGCGAAGCCGAGGCTCGCCGCACGCGCCGCCTGTGCCTCTTCGCTCGAAGCGGGCAGATCGCGCACGAGCGAGAGCCCGAGCGCCAATCGCCCGAGGCCCAGCGATCCGATGATGAGCAGGGTCACGCAGATCGCGGCGATGATGAAGGCGGTCGAGCGTTTCGTCGTCAGTGCGATCAGCCGCGCGTGCAGCGACTCCCGGCGCGGCGCAGACGCGAGATCCACCGTGGCGATGCGCAGACCGGGCCAGAGGATCAATCTCCCCGCGATGGCGAGGCAGGCGGGGACCAACGTCATCGTCACCGCGAGGGCGATGAGGACGGAAAGAGCGAGGGCGGGCCCAAAATCGCGGAGGAAACCGAGGCGGGCGGCGAACAGGCAGGCGGTACACGCAGCCACCATCACCCCGGCCGCAAGGATAATCGGCGCATAGGCGAGCGTGGCGGCACGGGCAGCACGAAGGCGCCCGCTCCCGTCGATCAGCCGATGGCGCGTCCCCGAAAGAAAGAAGACCGCATAATCGGTGCAAGTGGCGAGGATCAGCACGACGAGCAGCGGCTCCAGTTCGATCGGTACCGCGACGCCGAGGCGCCGTCCCACGAATGAGACGGCCCGTAAGGCGAGCGTGTAGGCGATACCGGCGGTGGCGAGCGTGAGCAGCGGGGCGCCGAGCGAGCGGAACGTGACCCCGACGATGGCCGCGATCAGCAGCACGGTGGCGAGTTCCACCCGCGGCAGCGCCGCATTGATTGTCTTCGCCTCCGCCGTCCGCACCAGCGCGTCGCCCGGCTGATTCACCTGATCGTGCGCGAAACGCTCGGCGAGACCGTCGCGCGCGTAGAGACTGAGATCGGGCGGGAAGGAGAGATAGGTGACCGCCGCCGTGGCACCCTCCCGGGCGAACGGGAAGAGCGCCGGGATGTTGATGATCGGCAGCGCACCCGCGATCTGGGTGACCTCCGGATAGTCGTGCATGTTCAGCCGGGTCGCCCGCTCGATGACGCGCGCCTGGGCATCTACAGAGAGCCCGGTAGGGTCGCGCTGGACGATCGCGGTGCGGCCGAGCAGTGGAAGGCCGAAGAGCGCATAGGCGCGCTGCTCCACCCGCAACGCATCGGAATTGTCCGGCGCGAGGATACCGACCTCGCCGCCTTCGTCCGGGATACCGGGCAGGAAGCGATAGGTCGCGATGGTCGCGCCGATCCAGGCTAGCACGACCAGGTACCGCGCCGGGCCGGTGACGAACTGGGCGAAGCCCCGCGCGAGCATGCCGCGTATCGCCTGTCCACTCTCGTGCGGGGAAATCGCGCAATCTTCCATCGTACCGCCCCTCCGCATCCCCTGTTCCGCAGCAGGGCCAGTACGCCACTGTTCGATACGCACGATCAATCCCCCACGGCCGCCTTGCACCCGCCGCGCCCTGCCTTCACGCGCGGTCTGGTCGCGTTGCCGGAACGCTATGTGACGCCGCGCACGAGCCAGTCGCCGATGTACTGCCAATCGACCTGTTGGCATGCCCACACCAACACGTTATCGCGGGTGCTCATCTGCGGCCCATTCGTGCGACCCCACTGCAGCAGCATTTCCGCGATGCCGCTTACCCCCGCTGTACTGGTAATCGTATCCTCCGCCGCGCTGCGTAGTCCCGCCAACCCCTGGGTGTCATAGAATTGCCGCAAACGGTCGGCCTGCGCTCGATCAGCCCCCAGCCAATGAGCGACGAGTGTCGTGGCGGTCTCGGATTCCATCGCATCGCCCTTCCCTCGCCTTGCGGCTAGCTGGTCGGCGCTTGGCCGAGCGTCACCTTGATATCCTGCTGCTGTTTGTTGCGCAGCACGGTGAGCGTCACCGTGTCGCCCGGCTTGTGCGAAAGCAGCAAGCCGACGAACCCTTCCTCGCCCTGCACCGTCTGCCCGTCGAACTTGACGATGATGTCGTCCGCCTTCAGGCCCGCTTTATCGGCAGGGGAGCCCGAGGTGACGGTGCCGATGCCGACGCCGGTGTTCGCGGGCAGACTCAACTGCGCGTCCTGCTGCGGGTTGAGCGAGCCGGTCGTGACGCCGACGAAGGGGCGCGGCACCGGCTGGCCGGCGATCAGCGCGTCCGCGACGGGCTTCGCCGAGTTGATCGAGATAGCGAAGCCGATGCCCTGCGACTGCACGCCCGGCTCCGCCTGCCCCGCGCCGAGCGTGTTGATGCCGACAACCTGTCCCGCCGCATTGAGGAGCGGCCCGCCGCTGTTGCCGGGGTTGATCGCCGCGTCCGTCTGGATCAGATCGACGAGGAAGGGGCCGCCCGCAGTGCTCGTCGCGCTGCCCGATGAACCGCTGCCCGGCTCCTGCGCCACCCGACCGAGGGCCGAAACTACCCCGGTCGTCACCGTCGGCCCACCTTGGAGGGCGAGCGCATTGCCGATCGCGACGAGCGGGTCGCCAACCAGCAACTTGCTCGAATCGCCGAGCGGGACCGTCGGGAAGTCGCCGCCGCCGGTGATCTGCACGACGGCGAGATCGCCCTGCAGGTAGGTGCCGACGATTTTGCCGTCGTAGGTCTTGTTGTCCGTCGTCGCGACGGTCAGTGAGTTCGCGCCCTCGACGACGTGGTTGTTCGTCAGGATGTAGCCGCGCTTGTCGATGATGAAGCCGGTGCCGACGCCGGCGGGCACCGCAGCGCTATTGGCGGAGCCGAATTTCCCCTGCGCCATCTGGTTGTTCGTGATCTGCACGACCGCCGGACGCACCTTCTGGTTGATCGCCGCGACGGAAAGCGGCTGACTGCCCGCCCCGACGGGGGCGCTGATCAGGGACGCGCTCGGGGTCGCGCTGGCGCCGGCATTGGCGATCGAGCTCACGCTCGCGCTCGTCGTTGTCGCGCTACCTGTGGCGCTCGGTGCTATCGTCGTTGCGGCGCTCGGCGCAACGGTCGCGGTGGCCGCCGTCGTGGGCGCGGTCGTTGCTGAGGCCGTTGTCGCGCCCGTCGTCGGTGCAGCGGTCGAGGCAGTCGTCGGCACAGGTTTCGTAGGGGATGACGAGCTCCCCCCGAGGCTGCACGCGCTCAGGGTGAGCGCGAGCAGGAGGCCGAGAAGGCTCGGCAGGAGCCGGATGCGTATTGAGGACATTGGCGTTTGCTCCTTCGGCGATGGATCACCGTTCAATCGATCAGACAGCCCTGCATCACCGTGTGTCGATGCCCGCTGTCTCCTCGTACGCGCTCTTCGCCATCGTGAGAACGATCTGTTCTCCGCCCGCCGCGTGCACCTG
>JBBRLR010000190.1:0-4819 GCA_038231255.1 Thermomicrobiales bacterium
AGGTCTTCTATCTCAAGGGGCCATCGTGGCGGACACGCGGGCGACCGGAACGGGATGGAGCGATGGACGAGGCGGCAACGGCATAGGGTGTACCAGTTTTACGTCGGCGCACCGTCCACTTGCATTTCGGCGTCTACAGCGATCCCCGGCGAGGGTGATAAATGGGGTGAGAGAGTCGTGCAACAAGTCGGTTTCGTGTCGGCGCAACTCCATGAGCCACCTCCGCTGCTTCGTCTGGTTCCTCCTTCCGTTGTATCACACCGTTATGCACGGATGTCAGCCTCCACGATTGACCGTATACGTGCAGACTCATGTGGCTTAGTCCATACAAAGCGTCTCAAAACCCATGAAGCGGAGCTGGCCTCGATGTGAAACTACTCCGCGCCGGTAAAAGCGTTCAGGCAACGCCCTTCACCGGACTTCTTCACCATCCTCCCGCTCCTGGAGAATATCCGCCCAATCATCGCGACGAGACGATATGCGATATGCTCCGCAATGGATTCTGGTGCGATCCCGTTGCTGATGTACCGGGAAACGCGGGAGGATTGATGGGATCACAGCAGAGCGACACGGGACCGCACGCCTCATCCACGGGCCAGATGATGACCGGGGCCGACTGGCTCGACGCGCACTTCGAGGCCGTACGCGCGGAGTATACCGCGATGCTTGGGTGGGTCGGATTGGCACCAGGGTGGCATGTCCTCGACGCGGGCTGCGGCGCCGGGAGCTTCCTTCCGCTCATCGCCGAGGCGGTCGGCGCGTCGGGCCGGATCACCGCCCTCGATCTCGCGCCTAACAATATCGCCACGGTGGGGCGTCGCGTCACCTTCTGGGGTCTCCCATGCCCGATCGCCACGGAAGTCGGGAGTCTGCTGTCCCTCCCCTTCCCCGACGAACGCTTCGATGCGATCTGGTGCGCGAACACGACGATGTACTTGAGCGACGAGGAGCTGCTCGCGGCGCTCGGGGAGTTCCATCGCGTTGTACGGCCCGGCGGGATCGTGGCGCTCAAGGACCCGGAGAGCGGTCATTACATCTATGAGCCCTCCCCGGCCCCGTTCTCCCACCTCGCCGAGGCCCTCGCCGCGGTGGCGCGCCCGGTGCGGGGCACATTCCGCAGCCACCTGCTACGGCGCTGGCTTGAGCGCGCAGGCTTCGAGGCGGTCTGGCAGCGCACGGGATTGATCGAGCGGTGGTCGCCGCTGCGCCCGGTCGAGCGGCAGCACGTCGCGGACTTCCTCGTGGCGAACGCCCGGATGGCCGCAGAGCTGGACCTGCCCGAGGCGGAGAAGGCATTCTGGCGCACGCAATGCGACGCGGAGAGCCCGCAGCATCTCATCAATCACCCCGATTTCTACTACTGTGTCGGGGATGTCGTCGCCGTGGGCCGTGCGCCGCGCGGCGCGGCACGGTGATGCCCTCGTTCACCGGACATCCCGCGACGAATCCCGATCGCAGGAGGACGTAGGGGCTAACGAAGCACCACCGCTAGCGCGATACGGATGCACGCGATGGTGTAGAAGGCACTCGTCTCAGCCTCAGCGTGCAGGGTGTGGCGGCACTCGTCCATCACGCGGATGATTTGTGCGCGATTCCCCCCGCCGCCAGCGCCCGCATCAGCAGGCCGTATCCCGCCTCCCAGAGCGGATCGACGTGCAGGAGTTCGCGCGCCAGCTCCGCCTCCACGGTCCGGGCGAGGGCGTGCAACTGCATCGCGGTCATCGCCCGGCGTTGCCCCGCGATCCACGGTGCTTCCTCGCCGACAAGGAAGCCGCGCGCCGCGATCTCGAGCGCCACCCGCGCCTCCGCCAGGACTGCGTCGTAGGCCGCCTGTCGCTGCCCGGTATCCGCGGCGTGGATCGCATCGCGGGCGCGCTCCCAATCAATGATCGTGCCCGCGGGCAGGCGCAGCCGGTACCGGCCTACCTCGCCGTGGATCGCCACCTCACCCTCCGCGCGACAGACGCGACGGAGCATGGCACGCAAGCGACTGATCACGCCGTTGATGGTGCTGTCCCAGCGGTCGGGCAAATCGTCGCCCCAGATCGCGTCCGCCAGCTCGTCGCGCCTCACATGGCCTTTGCGGTGCAGCACGAGGTAGGCCCACGCCAGCCGCCCCTGCCGCGCGGGGAACTCCGCCTCGCGCACCACTGCGGCGCCGCGCTCGAGGGCGAGATGCCCGCACAGGTAGATGCGCAGTGGCGGGGCGGGGTCGCTCATGGGCGCTCCACGGATAATGCGATACGAATCGCGGCGGCTGCAAGCGGGCTGCAAGGTCGCCGCAACAGGATGCGCGTACAGTAGCAGCGGGTGATGACGGCGGATAGCACAGCAAGGAGGATGTCATGGTGACGAAGATGGTGCGGTGCACCTGCGGGGTCGAGGTGCGCGATCGCGACGAGGCGCAGCTGATCCGCGCGGTGCAGGTGCATGCGCGCGAGGCGCACGCGCTGCCGCTCAGCGACGAGCAGGTGCGGGCGATGATGTTCATCGATCAGGATGGCGAGACAACCACGGCGCCGCCAGACGCCTGAGCGCGGCTGGGGTGTCGGAGAAAGCACGAACGCGGTTTCGGGGGCCACTCGCCCCGCGTGGGACTGGGAAAGGATTGGGTGCGATGCGACTGTGGAACGGTTCTCTCATCGTCCTGCTGCTGACGCTGCTGATGGCGGTGGCGCCCGTCGCGGCGGCGGACGATCCCGCGACCGTGCTGCAACGCTTCAACGATGCGCGCAACCGTGGCGACATCGCCGGGGCGCTGGCGCTGGTGGCCAATGATATTCGCTTTGTCGGCGGACCATTCTGCACACCTGATCGGCCGTGTAGCGGTGCCGAGGCGGTACGTCAGGATATGCAGCAATTTATCGCCATGCACGTCCAGTTGACCGGCGTCGGCGCCCCGGCGGTTACCGGCACGACGGTGCGTCAGCGGTTCGAGGCGCACGGCGATACGATCCGCGCCGCAGGGGTGGAACGAGTTCTCAGCGACCTGACGGTGGAGGTGCGCGATGGCAAAATCGTCAGTTACCTCGAGATTCCGGACACAAGCGATGCGCAGACAGCGCGGGCGCTCGCGTATCAGGGCTCCCAGCAGGGGCCACCGAGCGCGCCACCACGAACGGGGGGGGGCGGGGAAGCCTCCTTCATCCATCGCCTCGGCGACGGCTAGTGGGTCATGCTCCATATAAATGGAGATACGTGAGACACGCGCAGCGCGCACATGTGAGAGAATCTCGGTTTACAGGATCATCAGTTATTTGCGGTATGACCCACTAGCGAACGGGCGAGGCAGCGCGACCGTCCCCGCCGTCTACCGCGTGCCGATTGGGGAGCCGTCCTGCGGGGCGGCTCCCTCGCGTCAATCAGCGTGTTCCATCGCCGCGCGCCGCCGATTTCCCGCCGGCGGTGACCGATGTATGGGGCTGTCCATCTGGGGTCTACTCTACATTTACAGCTAAAAGGGACGCTTCGGCATACCTCGATGAACGCCGACGAACAATCGCTATCCCGATAACGCTCATGGTGCGCGAAATTTCTGGATACGCCCACCGATCACATCCGTAACGTACACGTTGCCCTCTTCATCCGCTGCGATGCCGCTCGGGTAAATGAACCGGCCGTCGCTGATACCCGTGCCGCCCCACTCAGCCACCACGCGCCCGCTGTGATCATACTGCTCGACACGATCGCCATTATTCCGCGCGACATAGACGTTCTCCGCTGCATCGACCGCTACACCGGGCGGTCCTTCGGGTTGAATGCCGCTTGTACTCGGCCCCCCCCACGACATCAGAAAGTGGCCCGTGCTGTCGAAAATCTGGATGCGGCTATTGTCCGCGTCACCGACGATGACGTGCCCCGATCGATCCACCGCGACTCCGCCCAAGGCGAGGAATTCACCATCGCCACTGCCGGCGCTACCCCACTCTGACAGTAAATGCCCGACTCGGTCGAATTTCTGGATTCGGTGGTTATCCGCATCACCAACATACACGGTGCCACGCCCATCGACTGCCAGACCACTGGAGAAACTCACCTGCCCTGCGGAATTCCCGTGGCGACCCCATTGAAACAGGAAGCGTCCGTTGCCGTCGAAGGCCTGCACGCGGTCATAGTAATCCGCGACGTAGACGATGCCGCGTTCGTCGACTGCAATGCCACCGGGGATAGGCCCCTGGATCCGAAAGACGAATTGCCCACTTCCGTCACCGATGCTTCCCCACATGGTAAGGAACTGGCCGTTGCTGTCGAATTTCTGGATACGGTGATGATCACCGTCAATTACATAGACATTGCCCTCCCTGTCCGTCGCGAGCGCTGTCGGATACGCCAGTCCGTGGTCGATCTTGAAGACGAACGCGACGGGACGTCGCGGAGCCGACGATAGCGATGTGGAAACGATCCGTGTGGCAGCGGCGGTCGGTGTGGCGGGGTCTCCACTGATTGGGTCCGTGGCTTCACGACCGCAGGCGGCGAAGAGCGAGCTAGTTCCGAGGATGGCGGAACTGGCGAGTAATTGTCTGCGCGTCAGGCGCGAGAAGGGTCTATCTGATCGTTGGCCTGCCTTCAATCCGCAGGAAGTATGCCTCGTACCGATCGCCGTCGGCTTCGCGTCATATGCGTCGTACGTCACACTGACGATCCTTGCCCGTCGCGCACTGCAATGATATCTGCGGCGCGCGGCGCGGTGCCTGACTGACGCTGCGAATGCACCAGTTGCCCGTTGCGGGAGAGCGAGAAATCATCGTCGGCCACGGGCATGAGGACGAGCGTATCGATCGCCTCGTCGAAGCGGGCGAACAAACGCCGCGCGAGACCG
>JBBRLR010000191.1:0-4742 GCA_038231255.1 Thermomicrobiales bacterium
CAAGGCGATGCCCCAACTGGAAGCGACGATCGACCTCGTGCGCGAGCTCAACCCGGCGCTGGCGCTCGGCGGGATTGTCTGCACGTTCGTGGACCGGCGGACGAGCCTCAGCCAGAGTGTCGAGGAGGAGATTCGGCGACGATACGGCGCACGCGTCTTCGCGACGGTGATCCCGGTCAACACGAAGTTGGCGGAGTCGCCGGCGGCGGGGGAGTCAATTAGCCGGTACGCCCCGACGAGTACGGGCGCGCGGGCGTATGAAGCGCTGGCGCGAGAAGTGGAGGAGCGCTATGAGCGGTAAGCGAGTGCTCACGACGCTGTTGGGCAACGAAGCCGTAAAGCCCGCGCTGCGCCGGGGGCAGGGGATGCGTCTCTCCACCGACATGCCGAATGACGGCAGTGAACGAGCCGACGCACAAACGCGCGAACGCGATGACGCATTATCGCATCAACGCATCAGTGCGAAAAATGCGCCAGTGCGGGTGAACCGCGGCTATAAGCTGCGGGAGGATCTGATCAAGGCATGCAAGCGGATCGCGCTCGAGGAGGACCGGCATCTCTACGAGGTGATGGAGGAGGCGCTCGCCGCGTATCTGGCTGGGCGCGGTCCGGGATGACCCGGCAGCACTCTCGCCACATCGCGAGAAGAGTGTCCGCACCAGCGTGATGAGCGAGGTGGGACATCGCGAGGCCATCGGTGCATCGCTCAGTGGCGTCGTGACCATGCCCGCTCACATCCCCGGAGGACTCTCTAATCCGAAGAGGGTGACTAAACGCTCGGCGTGGGGATTGTCGGCGCGGTGGAGGGCGGCGAGGTAGCGGCCGGTGGTGGCGAGCGAGTCATGGCCGAGGCGGGCCTGGATCTCGGAGACCTTTGCGCCGGCGTCCTCCATCGCGCGGGCGAAGGTGTGCCGGAGCGCGTGCACCTTGCTCGTGCCGAGCCGTTTCGCACAGATGTCGGCGACCAACTGGATGCCGACTGCCCGTCCCTTGCTCGCGTTCCGCGCGAAACTGACCCAGACCGGCGCATCGGGCGGCATCCCTTCCTTTAATAGAGCGTCGCCATACAGGGCGTGGAGATACTCCCCCACCGCGCGACTCACCACCGATGGCAGGCTGTCGGTCATGACCTTGCCGCCCTTGCAGCGCCGCCAGATGATCGTCAATCGCTCGCCCAAGAAAGACATATCCCCATGGCGCACCCCCGCCAGCTCACTCAATCGCCGCCCGGTCTGGAGGCCGACGATGAGCAGGGCGTAGTCCCGCTTGCCGACGAGGGAAGTACGGTCGATGGCGGCCAGGCGTGCCTTCACCTCGAGGTACGGAAGCGGGATCGCGCCGGCGTACCCCTGCACCGGCCGCCGCTCCACGCGGGAGATCGGATTGCCACCTTTTATTAGGTCGCGTTTGAGGGCATAGGCGTAGAAGCTGGAGAGGATGGCGAGCTTCTGGTTGTAGGTGGCGGGCGCCGGGTCGCCCTGTCCCGCCCATCCCTGGGCGACGAGGGCGATGAGGGCCGGGTCGCCCTTGAGGTCGAGGCCGTGGTCGTAGAGCGTTGCGCGGAAGGCGGTCAGCGTGGCGGCGTAAGCGGTCGCCGTCTTCGCGCTGCCGGTGCGCTTGGCTTTCGCGTCGAGCCAGGCAGCGATGGCGAGATCGATCGGATGGCGTGCGGCCGCGACGGCGAGGGATCCGCCCGAGAACGACTCGTCCCTATAGCGAATCGTATCCGAAACGCTCACCGTACCGCCCCATCGTTTGCCGCTACGAACTGCATCGTTAGCCTCCCCTTCGCATTCCTGTTCGTCGGCCGATGCTTCTCTGAGCAGGACGGACATCATCAACGCAGTTGTTTACTTTATCGGATAGATATCCGAAGTCGACATCTCTATATTTATCGGATGTATGACTCGAAGTGCGATGAAGGCAAAGAATGCAGCGAAAGTAGATCGAAGAAGTCGAAGCATATCGAAGCGAAAAGCCCACCCCTCCCCCTTTCTTCTATCATTAGCCGAGCCCCATATCGATGCGCACTAGACTACAACCAAGGGTGATTGGTTGTAGTATCAGGGTTGGAGCAGTGGGATGTCAAGAGGAGGGGCGCGTAAGACCGCAACGCATAATTTCGGCGTTCGTATCGTGATGAGGGGGGAGTCTTTCCGGGATATGTATACCCCTCTCTCCTACTCTCGATATGTGGTTATCCTGTGATAACGATCATTATCTCAGGATTTTACATAGATCGCATTGAGGTCAGCCCACCCTACCGCACACAATGACCCACGATATTCGCCGAATCCCGACCAAAGAGCCGATTAGTAAGAAGAAATCTACTACGTCCGCGCATTTCCTTCGCCGGAAGCGGATTAGACGAAGAACGGGTATCAGACCGTATTAATGTGGTGCAGCAGGGAGAGGCATGGAGATTGCGGAGGCAGCAGCAAGGTCGGTGCGCGATCGGGGTGATGGATGCGGAAAACGGTATTGCTCGTCGAGGACGAGCCGGACATCGCGGGGCTGCTCCGGGATGTGCTCGAAAACGAAGGGTACGCGGTCCTCGTGGCGACGGATGGCGTGGACGGTCTGCGCTGTGTGCGCACGAAGCGTCCCGATCTGCTGCTGAGCAACATCCAGATGCCGCAGATGAGCGGCGCGGAGATGGTGCGGGCGATCCGGGCGGAGTCCGCTTTCGATGGCATGCCGATTATCCTGATGAGCGCGGCTGCGGCACTCGGGGAGGGCGTGCCGTCCGATGGGTTCTTCGAGAAGCCGTTCCAGCTCGACACGCTGATCGCGACGGTCGCGCGGCTGCTCGGTCTTGCCCGTGTGCAGGTGAACGAGCCGGGCGGGACGGGTGCGTAACCGGCGGAAATAGTACAGTAATTGCGTTGACGTGGTAGAGTATCTGTACACCTCTAAGGTTACACAGCCTCCGCGCTTCCTTCCAGGTTCCCGTCGGTGGTTGCCGCCAAGTCCCGATCGATCGCGAAGGGAGCGGTGCGCAGGATGGGTATCATCCTCGAAAAGCTGGACACGAAGATCGCCAACGAGTTGCGCTATGCCGCCGGCATGCTCTGCATGTACCGCGAGCGCGAGCGGCAGTATTCCTGCGACCTCGACATCGCCCGCCTGCGGCGCGACGATGCGCAAGCCGGGGAGATCGAGACCGACCTCGCCTCGTTCCGACACGAAATGGCGAGCATCGTCGTCAAGGAGCGATCGGCGCGGACGCGGCTGCGGCTGCTGCACGGCGACGAGGGCTTCCCGCACCGTCCGTTCCGCTTCGCCTCGCCCGATGAACGAGACGGCGACATCCACATCAGGGAACTTGCGAGACTCCACTCCGACGTCTCATGAACGAGGCGCGGGCGACACGTCGCGCCCCTTCATCGCGAAGGGCACCCGGAACGACCGACGCTCCGGAAAGAAGAGGCACCATGGCACCGTCGACCGAGGAATCCGGCAAGCCACAGAGCAGCGATCCGGGGAAAGCGTCGTCGCGCGGCACGGGGCGGACCGCCGGGATGCCGCCCGCCGAACGGGCGAGGAAGCGCGCCGTGCGGCGGGGCGCGAACGTCCACCTCCAGGACGAGGACCAGGCACCGACCGGGAAGAACGCGGGCGACGAGCGAGCGGCGACCGAAGCCGCCGAGTCCAGAGGCCAGACGGGAGGGGGAGCGCGCCCCGTCTCCTGAGCGCGTGTCGGGTGGGGTCACGAGGCACGGCGGCCATCTCGTCCGGCGGGCGCTGCAAAGCGGTTCCGAGAATGGGGTTCTCGGAGCGTTATCTGGAACCGCTGTCCTGCCTGCGATTCCTGGTTTGGACGTGATATGACCTGTTACCGGAAACAATAGGGACTCGGAGCCCCGGTCATAATTCGGGAAGCAGGTCTCGCTACCGCCCCAACTCCTTGATCTCCATTTCTCGCCAGTAATGGACTTGGACTTATGACCCTACACATATACCGTCACTCAGGGTGGCAACGAATGGTAGCCGCGATCTGCTCCCTGCTTTCAAACGAAGAGGGTCACGAAATACGCGACCGTCGCAATCGTCATCGCAGCGAACGCTGCCCATCCCCAACAGGCGCTCCACCGCCCATTCGTGTACGCGCCCATCACCACCTGCCGACCGCTCAGCCGCACAATGATGAACAGCAGCGGCGGCGAGATCACCCCGTTAATCGTCGCACTGTAGACGAGCGCCTTGATCGGATCGAGACCGAGGTAGTTCCCGGCCATCGCCACGAGCGTACTCGCAGCAATCACGATGTAGAAGCCCCACGCCCGCTTGATCGGTTCCCCCAGCCCCTCCCGCCACGCGAAGGTCTCCGCCACCCCGTACGCGCTCGATCCGGTGAGGACCGGCACGGCGAGCAACCCGGCCCCGATGATGCCGAGCGCGAAGAGGTATTCCGCCCCGCTGCCGATCAGCGGCTTGAACGCCTGCGCCGCGTCCGTCGCCGTGTTGATGTCCGTCTTGCCGCTCGCATGGAGCGTCGCCGCCGAGGTGAGGATGATGAAGAACATCACGACATTCGAGACGAGCATGCCGAGGTTCGTGTCCAGCTTCGCGTTAGCGATCACCCGCCGCGCCGCCCCCGCGCGCCCCGCGACGGTCGTGATTCCGTCGTCCTTCTCCTGCTCGACCTCCTGCCCCGCCTGCCAGAAGAAGAGATAGGGCGAGATCGTCGTGCCGAGGATGGCGATCATCAGGCCGATGTCGCTCTTCGTCGTCGGCAGGTG
>JBBRLR010000192.1:0-4647 GCA_038231255.1 Thermomicrobiales bacterium
CACCAGAAACCGTAGCGGCGGGGGACGCCGGGAAATGCTGCGAACGGAAAAGGAGCGCGCGATGGATGAGCGCGACTGGACGATGAGCGATCACGAGCGCGAATGGTGCGAGAACGAAGACTTGCGCCATGCCTACTATCGCACCCGCGCGGAGATGATCCAGCACTGGAAGCGGGAATGGGCAACGGGCAAGACGCCGATCTACTTCCTCGAAGCCGAGGACGATTGGACGCCCGTGCCGATGGATCGTGCCTTCTGGCAGATGGTCATGGGCGGGTTGGACGGATTGCGGCGATACCTCTGCCATACGGGTGTCTTGCAAGGCGACGACTGAGGATCGGCGCGGTCAGCGCGGGGCGGGGTCGTCTTTCTTGCGCCGCCCCCCGCCGCCGCGTTTCCCGTGCAGCGGGTGATCCGGCGAAGAGACCCCGACTTTCCCGAGGTGCGTATGCCGATAGCGCTCCACCTCGGCGGTGGAGATCACCCACACCGACCCTAGCCGCTTGGCGTGGAGGATGCCGCGCGTGATCTGGCGCAGGAGCGTGGTGCGGTGGAGGCCGAGTCGTTCGGCCGCCTGCGTGACCGTGAGCATGTCCGTCTCCTCATTCGCCATATCGCTAGCATAATCGTCCGGCGATTGCAGGGCAATGGGGTTGACAACATACTTCAAATGATGTATGATGAATAGGTCAGATGGAGCGACCACTGACACAGGAAATGCCCCAGCCGGTGCGTCAACACCGCCGGGGCTGACCAGAGGGAGTGACCCCCATGGCGAGCACAGCGTACGTCACCTTCACCGTCCCGACAACCGTCCAGATTCCCCGCACTATCACCCCCCAGACCGACCCCCAGACCGCCGACTATGCCGTCCGCGCCTTCTATGGCGTCACCTACTCGTGGCACAACCATCAGGACGGCGACGGCGTGCTGGCCACCCGCGACACCATCCAAGCGTTCGTGACGGCGTTGATGGAAAGTGGGGCGGTGACAGTGCTCTACGAGGACGCGAAGCACGAGCAGACCGCCCGCACCCTCTACCCCAGTGCCGTGATGTTGACCGAGGAGCAGTACGTCGCGTGCAAGGCATACTGCACATTTCGCCAACGGACACAAACTTTCCGGCTCGACCGGATGCGCTGCGTCCACCCCGTTACCTTCCCCGGCGAGGTCGCGGCGGCATAACGCCCGCAGGGGGACGGTGCAGAGCCGTTCCCCACTTACCCCCTTTGACCACGACGGAGCGAACGGGAGGCGTTGCCATGCCCTACACGCAGACGTTGTTCGCGCTGGACGGCGCGGCGGCATCCAAAAAAGAACAAGTGCCCGTGCCTGCGTTCGCGGCGCACCGGGATGGATGGACGGCAACGCAGAGACACACGCTGACCCCCGCCGCGAAACGATTATCCGATGATCTTTGGGATGAGTACCGCTGCGAGTATGAGACACGCGACCGTTTGCACCTGCCGGAAGTAAGCCTCGCTGAGTTCCGTGATATGCGTGATTGGACTGATGGATGCAAGGAGTAATGACGATGACGACGATTGGATTACCGAACTCGACACCGACGCCCCGCCGTATGGCTGCATCCGCAGGTGGCGGTGATGTAGGCAGGCGCGACGAGCAAATGCGGGATGCGCTGACGACGCTTGAACGGGGGATCGCCGCCATCCTCGATGGCGAGGAGTTCGCCCGCTATCTCGCGACGCTCGCCCGCTTCCATATGTACTCACCGAACAACGTGACGATGATCCATGCCCAGCGGCGCGACGCCACGCACGTCGCCGGGTACCGGGCTTGGCAGGCGCTGGGGCGGCAGGTGAAGAAAGGGGAGCAGGGTATCCGTATCTTCGTGCCCCACCGCGCCCGTATCGCGCCGGCGGAGGACGATAGGCAAGAACAGGAGATCGTCACCGGCTGGGGCGTCGGATACGTCTGGGACGTTGCCCAGACCATCGGGGAACCGCTCGCGGTATCGCCGATCCACGGCGCGCTCACCGGCGATGTGACGGTAGCCGAGGTCGTCCGGGAGGAACTGACCGGCTGGTTGCGGCGAGAGGGGGTGACGATTGTGCAACGAGACACCGGGCGGGCGAATGGTTACTACCTGCCGCGCACCCGCGAAATCGCCATCCACCGCGACCTCACCGGCGTGCGGGCATTGAAGACGCTCGTGCATGAGGCGGCGCACTTCGCCGCCGACCACTGCGGGGGCGTGCGGTGGGAGGATGCCGAGACGGTGGCGGAGGGGGCGGCGTACACCGTGCTCTCCCATTTCGACCTCGACACGAGCGGCTATTCGTTCGGCTATGTGGCGGAGTGGGCGCGCGACCTGGCGGTGGTGCGGCGCAACCTCGCGGCGATCCAGCAGGTCGCGCACCGGCTGATCGTCGCCATTGAAGGGGGCGACACGCGTGGGGAAGGGGAGCGGTAGCGCGGAACGGAACGCACGGTGTGGGGTGGTCATCCCGCCTCACACCCGGTTATCTGAAAGGAGAGGGACGATGGCGATGTACCAGATGGCGGTGACAGGCGAGTGGGATGTCAACACCGGGCACCTGCTGGTCGGGCAGGTGGCGTGCGAGTATGCGGCGGAAGGGAGTGTGGCGGCGCTGGAAACCGCACACGGCTTGCTCGCCGCCCTGTTCGTCGCGCCGGAGACGCAGCCGCCGACGCTGTGGCAGCGCGGGCAGCGACCGGAGGCGACACTGGCAGGGGTGCTGGCCGTCCACGTCCGCTACCTCGACGCGGCGGAGCGGGCACCGCTCGGCTTCTGCCGCTTGGTGGACTGAGGCACTGGGATCGGGAGGAGGCAGCCATGCGGTCCTACGCGCTGGTCGGGGAACTGCTGCTCTCCGACGGCACCACCTATACCCGCCTTGCCACCTATGAGGCGGCCGACATGGAGGCGGCGCTGCGCCGGGCGGCAGAGATCGTCGGGCGATGGCGCAGAGAGCGGATCGCCGATCATCCCATCGCCACGGTGCAGGAGATCGTCGAAGTGCAGGTCGGCGAGGACCATGCCGCGTCGGGGCGCTCGTTAGATGGTGCGCAAGAAGAGTAGGAAAGCGAGCAGTGCCAAGAGGAGCCACCACGATTCCCGCACGAGCAAGGCGGCACGCTCCGCGTCGGTCGGATCATGTTCGGGGGGAACGTCGTCCGATCCAGTGTCCATGCTCATGCCCTCCCGCAATGATGCTAATAGTCGGGTAGGTCGAGGGTCTCGCGGCCCCCTTCCCCCCTCAGAGTTGGGTAGGCCGCTGGCGAGTTGCCCTTTCCACGGGCACTTTTCCATCGGCCCCCCGCCGAACCGCGCTTGCAAGCTTTCCCCGCACGCGGCTCTCCAGTGATTCATGACCAGACCTCCTGTCGCGTCGGCCGCCCTGCATGGATCGCCGCGTGACAGGCTCGGCACACGACCAGCGTTTTTCTCTTCCGTGCCGCCATCAGTCGGTGCCACTCCGGTACCGCTTTGTGCCCACGGCGTTGGAGATCCGCCAGCTTGCGGACATGATGCACCTCGACGTTGAGAGTGCTGCCGCACAACTCGCACGCGTCGGCTTGGAGCCGTTTGAGCAACTCCGTCCCCTTCGTGTACGCCCGCGGCGGTCGCTGGTCGACGAGGATTGCGTTCTTCCGGCGGCGCATCGCGAAGCCCCCGAACTGTGCTACCAGGGATCGCTTCCCTTCCCCGCGCTCGACCACCGCCTGAAAGCAGGTGAGCACACCGGTCGTCGTCGTGACTTTGGTCCGGTACTTCCGTGCCATGCGCGTCACGCGACTCCGGTGTTTGTTGGCGAGCGTCTTGAGCATCGACGTTTCCATCGTCCACTTCAGTCGGGAGAGCTTGCCGACGTTGTGGGCGAGGGCGTAGTAGTTGACATAGCCGCGGAGTTCCGCGCCGTACCGGCCAATGATGCTGAAATCATCGTCAGCCAGCAGGTCGGTGCGGGCGTCCGGTTTGCCATGCCGTTCGTACCGGGAGCACATCGCCATGACCACGTCCCAAGGAACCTTCAGCATGATGTGCCCGTTGACGCTGCGCCGACCGCGCTGGTCTCGCTTATCGTCCGCGTGCATGCCGGAGATCGCGTAGCCGAGGAAACGCGCCGCTTGGCTGCGGGCGTGGGTGACCAAGGTCTTCTCCTCCGAGAGTTCCAGTTTGAGGTGATCGCGCAGGAAGACGCGCAGGCGGGCCTTGATCGCTTCGGCTTCATGCTTGGGACCGACAAATCCGATCAACCAGTCATCCGCGTATCGGACATAGTGCAGGCGGCGATAGTTGGGGTCCTCAGGGTCTTGTGAGGGAAGCTGTCGCATGATTTGGTACGCCGTGCGTGCCTCTTCTGTTCGACCCTGACGCCGCAACCGTTGCGCGCGGAGCGCGATGGCCGTGTATTGCGGATGGCTTCGTCGTCGGATGCCGCGGTGGTATGCGGGTAACAGTTCCTGCTCGACGAACCGATCCAGCTCGTTCAGGTAGATCGTCGCGAGGATTGGTGAGATAACCTCTCCTACAATGTAGCAAACATGCTGTTAGAGTTCGCAATAACCATCCCGCGCGAGCACCTGCGGCCCGGCTATGGTGACGGGTTCCGGGGCGCACCCTTGCAAACAGGCACGCCCAGCGCAGGCACCCAGCGGCGG
>JBBRLR010000193.1:0-4647 GCA_038231255.1 Thermomicrobiales bacterium
ATCAACGGCTGGGGCTACTGGCTCGTCTGGGTGCTGCTCGGGGCAGGTGTTGCCCTGCTTACGACCTTTGCGCTGCTCGAATTGTACGTCGTCAAAGACCCGGTGCTCGACCTCCGCCTCTTCCTCACGCGGGATTTCGGCATCGCGTCGGTCGTGACGTGGGTCGTGCGCGGCATCGTCTTCGGCAGCTTCCTGCTCATCCCGATCTTCTTGCAGCAGTTCCAGGGTAACAGCGCGGTGCGCACCGGCCTGATCCTGATGGGGCAAGGCATCGGCGCGATCGTCGGCATCCAGAGCGCCAGCCGCCTGTATGACAAGATCGGCCCGCGCTACGTCGCAGTCGCCGGTATGGCGATTTTGACCGTCGCGACGATCGCCCTGATTCGAGTCAAGCCGGATAGCGGCGCGTGGTTCTTCGTGCCAATCCTCTTTTTGCGCGGCATCGGCTTCGGCTTCTCGAACCTGCCTCTGCAGACCGTCGCCCTCGGCGCGATCACGGGTCGCGCGCTGCCTAAGGCGAACTCGCTCTACAATGCCTCGGCACAGATCTTCTCCTCGATCGGCACCGCCGTCGTGACGACGATTCTCGTCCAGCGCGTGACACTCCATGCGTCGGACATCGTGCAAGCCGCCACCGCATCCGGCGCCCGCCCGCCCGCGAACCTGCCGCTCCTCGCTGGGACGGACGCGGTGAGCGACGTCTTCAAACTGCTCGCGGTCGGGACGACCCTCGCCGTTGCGATCAGCTTCCTGCTGCCGCGGTACAGTCTGCGGCGGCAGATGGCCGCCCAGCGCGCGCGCGCGTTGCCACCCGACGAGCAATCCGCAGACGTGCCGGCCCTCGCGCTGGCGACGGCGACCGTGCAGGGCGCCGCCGGGAACCGTGACGATGCATCGCCGATGTCCGTTACTGCCGCACCACAGGACATGCCCGAAAGCGCGGCGCCGATCACGGCAATGCCCCGCCTCGGCCCGCCGCCCGGCATGCCGCCCGGTGGGATGCCGGAGCCATACCGCATGTCCGATTCCGCCCCGGCGTACGCGCAGGACGGCCACCAATCTGACTACGAGGAACGGATCGCGGTATTGGAATCCATGGTTGCATCGCTCACTGACGCCGCGCACAACCCGCCGCTCGCCCCCGCGTCCTCGGTAGACGAGGGGCGGATCGCCGCGCTCGAACAGGCCATCGGCAATCTCGACCAACTAGTCCGCAGCCTACCGCCCGCGCACTGGCACCGCGCGCAGTACGACCGCATCGGCGCGACCGAGCAGCGCATCGCCGCGTTGGAGCGCGTCGTCCAGCAGCTCACCTGGTCCTCTGCTCCCCCGCCCCCGGACGGCCACCGCACCGCGACCTACGATGTCGCACCGAGAGGCAGGGATTGAACCGCAAAGGTACTGATCGTTCAGGCTTGTCAGACAACGCGGGAGGCCAATGAACAGTAATACTCTTTCGCGGTAGATAGGTCGTGATGCCATCTGGCGTAGAGGCGATTCACGAATCGTCCCTACGTACCCATCACACCATCGCCATTGTGAAAGAGTATAACAACTTAATCTGGCGATCGGGTGGGGCAGGTTTCCGGGCACCCTCCGGGCGGCATGCCAGACGCACAGGTTGAAAACCTGTGCCACCAAGCCATTACCCAGTTGAGTTGTGAATGTTCATCGGCTGCCGCCACCGGAGCGTGCCGCAGGATCGGTATTACACAAATCGCTGTGGGATCATGGTCGTTCCGCACCCGCAAGAAGTCCCATCCTCGTCACGGCGCGCCTTCTCCGCGATGGATGAACGCGGAAGCATAATAAAACCGTCAGTGACGGTACCGATTGTTTCCACTCGATTAGCCCCACCCTGCCAAGCGAGATAGCCGAGGTACGCCGAAAGCGCGGCATCGAGTAGATCGCCACTCCGCTTTAATTGGCGTGGCCTCAAAGTCGCAACAGTATCGGCTGCAATGGGAGGATACTCCCAGTACAGTGGGGGATCGGACTGTTCGAGTATCAGACGTTGCAATTCTTGCATGCCGGATGCAATGTCTGCACCCATGTTCGATTGTGCCCCGGATTTATAGGGCGGAATGCGTCCCCAAATACGCCGAATAAGTGCGCGGGGTTAGACTTCTACAACCGACTGTTGTGCCTCACCCTTTTCAATTTCCGCTCTCAGTGCGAAGCCGTACTCGCCGAGTTGCGCGACAAGGTTTTCACCGCGCACACCGCCGCAGGTGCGGTCAAATAGTGTCCGGTTCGCGGGGTAGGAAGATATTCCGACCGCCTGTAAAGCCGCTTCGCACGCCCGGCGTCCCGTCGTGTTTGGCACGACAAGCGGCGCATCAATTCCGACGATGCAACCTGTAGCATCCATATTTTCAAGTATAAAGGCGATAATCGCGTTGTCCGTAGTCAGATTGCCATATGCGACGACTCGCCCGCTATCATTCAGTACAACCCCACCCGTGTCGGGTAGGCGAGTTTTCCGAAGGCTCCAGGCAAGGTCAATGCCGATGAATCGCACCGGGACTCCCTTCTAACCTTCAGTGATCGTCGCGCCAGTGTCATCAATGGCGAGGACGAGGACGTTTCCGGCGTAGCCGCGCTCCGCAGCGGTTTCGCGCATGGCGGCGGCGACCTTTTTCGCTTGCGAGGGCGCGGCAAGGGCGAGGACGCACGGCCCGGCCCCGCTCAGGCACGCGCCGTACGCCCCGGCCCGCTCGCTCGCGCCGATCAGCGGTTCGAGCCACGGGATGAGCGCGGCGCGGTACGGCTCGTGGAGGCGGTCGCGCATGAAGCGGCTGAGGGCGTCGTATTCCCGATCAATCAGCGCGGCGACGAGCAGCGCGACGTGACCGACGTTCACCACGGCGTCTCGGTGGGGAATCTCCGGCGGCAGGGCGGCGCGGGCGGCGGTCGTGTGCAGCGTCGTGGTGGGCACAAAAAGGACGGCGCGCAAATCGGAGCCGTCCGAGAGCGAGAAGGCGATGCCGCCGTCCGCCGCGACGATCCCACCGTAGATAGCGGCGGCGACATTATCGGCGTGCCCCTCGATGGCGGCGGCAATCGCCAATAACGGGTCTTCAACGTCATCCGACAGCCGATCGAACGGCTCATCGAGCAGCGTGTTCGCGGCGAGTAGGCCACCGACGATCGCCGCCGCCGAGCCGCCCATCCCGCGCGCGACCGGGATGCCGTTCTCGACGTGCAGCGTGTGCGGCGGCAGGTATTTGTGGGCCTCCGCCGCGAGCCGCTGCATCGCCGATTCCACGAGGTTCGGTGCGCTCGCGAGCAAGTGCGCGTCCACCCCTGCCACCGTCGGCGCGCCCGCCGCCCCTGCCGTCACCGTGATCGTCGTGTACTGCGCCAGCGCCAACCCGAGATGGTCAAACCCCGGCCCCAGATTTGCGCTCGACGCCGGCACCCGCACCGTAATTCGCCTCCGGGCGGGAGAGAAATGCGTTTGAACCACGAAGGCACGAAGGACGCGAAGAGGAATGAAGAAGAGGGGACTGAAGGCTTCACGTAGGGTCCTGACCACATGTATGCGCCGTGTCATTTTCTTCTTCGCTTCTCTTCTTCGGGTTTCCTTCGTGTTCTTCGTGTCTTCGTGGTTCGATTCCCGTACCTTAGCCATTGGCGAGCACTCGCTGGACGGCGGCAAGGGTGGGCGGGATGACGATGGGCGGGCGGGCGTCGGGGCCGGTGAGGTGGATACGCTCGGTCGCCTCGGCGTCCTTGAGGACATGGCCGGTGAGGATGCCGACGATGTCATCGCCCGGCCGGATGATGCCGCGTTCCCGGAGCGCCTTAATGCCCGCCAACGAAGCGGCGGAGGCCGGTTCGCAGCCGATGCCCGCATGGTCAATCTGCCACTTCGCCGCGAGCAGGTCGGCATCCGGCAGGGCGAGGACGACGCCGCCCGTTCGCTGGATAATGCGGCGGGCACGGTGGCGCGAGACCGGGTTGCCGATACGGATCGCGGAGGCGATCGTTTCGGCCTGCATCGGTTCGTAGTGATCGAAACCGCGCTCGAACCATTGCGCGAAGGGCGATGCGCCCGCCGCCTGAATCGTCGCGATGCGCGGCAGTTTGGCAATCAAACCCAACTCGTACGCCTCGATCAGCGCCTTACCGATGGCGGAAGTATTGCCAAGATTGCCGCCAGGCAGCACGAGCCAGTCCGGCGCGACCCAGTGACGCTGCTGGAGTAGCTCGAAGGCGATGGATTTCTGCCCTTCGAGCCGGAAGGGATTGATGTTATTGGCGAGGAAGACGGGTTCCGTCGCCGCGACCTCCTGCACGAGCGTCATCGCCGCGTCGAAATCGCCCTGCACCTGGACGACCTGCGCACCATACGCGAGCGTCTGGCCGAGTTTGCCCGCCGTGATCTTCCCTTCGGGGATGAACGTCAGCGCGCGCATGCCCGCCTTCGACGCATAGGCGGCGAGCGAAGCCGAGGTATTGCCGCTGGAAGCGCAGGCGACCGTCGTCGCGCCCGCGTGGCGCGCGTGGGAGATCGCGGCGGTCATCCCTCGATCCTTGAACGAAGCGGTCGGGTTCTCGCCTTCATGCTTCAAGACGAGCCGTTCGACGCCCGCCCACTTCGCGAGGCGGCAGCCGCCCGCACGGCAGCCGGGGCAGCGATTG
>JBBRLR010000194.1:0-4645 GCA_038231255.1 Thermomicrobiales bacterium
CGACGTATGCGCCGTATCTCAATCTGATCGAGCCGTGGTGGAAAACGTTACGGTCATTGGCGTTGAAAGGACGGCGGTTCGAAACGTGGGAGCAGGTGCAGGAAGCGATTGTGGCAGCGACGCGATACTGGAACGCCCATCTGCATCCGTTCGACTGGGGACGGCGGCGCCGACAGCAACCGCAGCGGCGACCAGGGATCGCGCAGGTCGCCAATGTCGCATGAACTGACCGGATGCACCACTAAGCTGCGCCGTGACGCTTGCATGTGAGCTGTCGCCCCCTTCACCGCAGGCACCTGGCGGCAGACTCAACGGAAGCGTGTGGATCCCTCCATACAGACCTGTCGCCCCAGCGTGCTGATTCTCAGACCGCGGACGGAGGAGGGCAGCATGTACATCGGTGTGGATGGACCTAGCACTCTGACACAGATGATAGACAGCATTGACTGGGAAGGGTGATCGGATAGAGGTGCGTGAGTTTGATGCGCGCATCTGCCGTCGTGAAGCGCCAGTCGATCCGGCTTGCTGCTGCGTTGCGCGCTCCTTCCTAGCCGCCGACCTCCTGTCGCAACCGATCGTCATCCGGCAGGCGTTGTCCCAGGCATTGGCGCGCGAGCACGCTGAACTCGATCGCGGCGGGTGCCCTTTGAGCAGATTCAGCCAACTGCCGTGCTTGGGCGTGTAATGAATCTCCAACCGGTTCGCGATCCGCTTCGCCGCGGCGGACGGGAAGGCCTCGTAGAGCGACGCGACGGTATGCGTGTTGAGCTAATCCATCACCAAAACGACCTTTTCGGCGTCGGGATAGTGGAGATCGACCATCGCTCGTACGCAGTGCGCCCAGTCGACGCCCGTACGTCGTTCGGTGACCGTGACGTGTCGCCAGCCGCGCAACGGCTCACAGACGAGGAAGAGAGTGGCGACCCCGCCGCGCGCGTATTCGGGATCGTGGCGGGCGGCCCGTCCGGGGGCGCAGGGCAGCGGTTCACGCACCTCGCCGAGCACCTGGGTATGCGTCTCATCCATGCAGACCTGTGGGAAGCGCGGATCGTACGGGCGGGTATAGACATCGAGCACCTCCTCCATGCAGGCGACGAAGGCGGCGTTCTGCTTGGGTGGGATGCACCCGCACTGCTTCAGCCACGGCTTGAGCGCGCTTTTTCAAAGTGCGCCATATCAGTTCGCGCGAGACGCGACGGCCTTCCTCGACGGTGACGAACTCCGCCGCCAAGAGGCGCACACTCCAACGTGCACGCCCGGTCGGCGGGGCACTGCACGCCCGCGCGATCAGATGCGCCTCGTCGGCACCAGAGAGGGTGCGCGGCTTGGTGGCGCGGGGCGGGCGGGGGCGCAGGGTCGCATCCCGCCCGTCGAGCACAAACAAGCGGCGTACGCACGCGACGGTGGAACGGTCAATCTCCAGGGCGTCGGCGATGGAGAAATCCTTCCATGCTGGACCATCCGGCCCTTCGTCGGCTTTGAGCAGGATGCGGGCATGGGTGAGTTTGCGCCGTCCCTAGCGGGAACGCCGTACCAGCCGCAACCGGCGCAGGACGGTGTACCAGTTGATGTCCAAGCCCCAACCGAACGCTCTCGGTGTGAAGACCCGCGGATCGTCGGGGTTCCAGACCCGCGATTTGATGCGTGCGAGCGTGGGACGACGCCAGTCGTAGGGGAGACCAAGGAAGCGACCTTGCTTGTGTTCATCCATCGGGCAATCCTCCGCTAACAATGATACACCCTTTGCCATGCGACGCGGCACGCATGACCTGCACGCACACGGGCCCCACCAAACCGTGGGGAGAGCCTACCGACAGCACGTATATGTCAACCAGGTCATGGCTTAGCCTGCTGCAGGAGGCGGCAGCGGAGCAAGGGGAGACGGGGCGGACGGAGGTCCCGGTCGCGGAGCGCAGCGATCCGCCGCGCCACACCCCGACGTGCCGAATCCGGCCGGATAACGGTGGCGGGTGCCAGCCAGAGACGATCCCGACGCGCACCCCGGTCTGGACGCGATCCTCCACGGTGGGCGGCGCCGCGGCTCCCCGCCTTCGCTCACAAAGTGTTACTAACGCACCGACCCGCGCCCGGGGGCATCCGCCTTGGCCCCGAGGAAGCGACCCCCTGAATCGGCAACCGTGCCGGTTCATCACCGTCTTGGAAGGGAACAGACCAATGTCGGCGACCCAGGCGAAGCACCCGTCCCACGGGAGCCACCACCAGGTAGCGGCGCACCATCACCAGATGAGCGAGCACGAGCCCGCCAAAAAGCACGCGACGGCAGCCCACGAGCATAGCGAGCAGGCGCACAAGCACACGACCACCGCCCGCGATCAGTCCCACACGTAGAGCCGTCCGGCGATCCATCCCGGCGGAGGGGCGGCGCGCACTGCGGCTCGGCCGCCCCGTTCGCGCGATCGCGACACCCCGTCTCGCCCGAGCGCGCACGCGCTGATGCCGCGAGCGCGCAGGTCACTGATCTCTGGGCGCACAAGGGGGGTATGCTGGGCATGGGCGGCACGACGACCCCGATCCCGCCGCAGGCGATCCTCAGCATCAGCCCGGAACTACCCACGGTGGATATGGGGGCGACGGCTCCCGCATCCGAGCCTCCGGTCCGGTGACCAGCATCGCATATCCGTTCGCAGTGTGACATCGGGCGAGCGCAAGAAACGTGGCAGGCACGGTGGATGCCTGCCACGACCGAGGAGAGGATCGGCGCGCGATGCGGGCGATTAGTCCTTCTTCACCTTTTCCTTGATGTCCTCGACCTTCTCCTTCACTTTCCCGACCACGCCCTGGCCCTTCCCCTTTGCCTCATCCGTTTTTCCCTCAGCCACCTTCTCCGGGTCGTCGGTCTGGCGGCCGTATTCCTGCTTCGCGTTGCCCTTGACTTCGTTCACTTTCCCCTTGGCCTTGTCACCCAAGCCGCTCATCGCCATGGTCCTTTCGCTCCATCGTCTGCACCATTACTACCTCCCGCGAGGCGGCCGCACGATGGGAATACGGGGGCAATGTCCATGCCAGAACGGGCGATCACGCGACGGCGGGGAATCAATCGACGCTACGGCGCTGGTGCTCGATACACCGTCTCGCGCCCGTTTCGGTGAGCCGGACGTGTACCCCACTCAGGAGCGCCGATTCGAGCAGCCCGTCCGACAGCAACCCATCGACCGCGTCCCATGTTTCCTCTTCGGTGAGTCGGAGCGGCTGGGCAATCGCAGACCGGCACTCGACGACCATGGTGGTATCTCCGCCGGTGACGGCGCAGACCTGCGCGAAGAAGCGGGTCGTGATCGCCCTGTCCATCCCGCCCCCTTCGCGTGCATCTCCCGTTCGCTGGCCTTGCGAGAAGATTATAGCATTAACACTTTGTATGTCGGTACAATGACCGCTGCTGCCTGCGCCCCCCCTGCTGTGCGTATAGACTGAAAGCTAAATAATGTCTCCCACAACAAAATCAGCGAGTCCCACGTTCTTTCTCATAATGGGTGGTGGTGTTATTGGGAAGCGCCGGTATCGCACTGATCCACGCGGAGGCAGTCACCGGAGACTCGTTCATTTTGTCAGTCTCGCCACCGCCCCTCCCCTTCCCCACCGTTCCTCGTGTGACGATGCGCACGCTCCTCCGCAGTAAAAAGCTTCATGCGCGCCTTGATCGAGTGGCGCCGCGCGTACCGGACTGCATGCACGACGACCGCGAGGAGCGTGAGGAAGCTGAGGACGCACACGGGCCCGACCACGAACAGGATCCAAGCTGGCTGAAGGGACGAGAGGATCATGCGTCTCCACCGCTGCGGAGGGGCGATTGCTCCGAGGCCGTTCCCGTGTCTTCCTCTCCCTTCTCTCTCCGGTCTGCGTGGATCGTGCAGAACGTCGGCGCGCTCCCGCTTCGAGTCAGTGATGCCCTCCGCGCTAAACGAGATGCAGTCGCTGCAGCGACTGCATCAATTCGTCTTCTTCATGGATCCGGGTTTCCCGTCCCCGATGCGGCAGAAGAGATGGCCCATCATGCGTTCAACGCATGCCGGGAGAAACACCTTTCCAGAACGTCCGTCGCAATCGCCGCGAAGCGCCGCATGGTTTGCGCATTGGGCAGTGCGTTCGGGAGGAGAGCGAACGCCGACAACGAAACCCGGTACTGTTCCCCGCAACCCAACCGATTGGCGAACCGTCAATGCAAGGACGCGACGAGCGAGACGGCAGCGGGAGCGGCGGAGCCGGTCGCGAAGAGCGGCGGTGTCTCTCCTTCACCGATCATCCGCTCGTTCCCCGGTGCAGGCCCGGTAGACGCGCTCGTAGCCGTCCGCCATCGCCGCCGCCGAGAAGTGTTCCTCGACCCGCGCCCGGCACGCCCGCCGGTCGATCTCCGGGATGCGCTGGACAGCCTCCACCATCCCGTGCACCGTCTCCGAGATAAAGCCCGTCACCCCATCCACGATCACCTCGTCCACCGACCCCGCCCGGTACGCGATCACCGGCGTCCCCGTCGCCATCGCCTCGACCATCGTCAGCCCGAACGGCTCCGGCCAGTCGATCGGGAAGAGGGAGGCGTACGCCCCGCCCAACACCGCATCCTTCCCCCGCTCGTCCACCTCGCCGATGAACTCGATCTGCGCGTGCTCGTCGATCAGCGGCGCGATCG
>JBBRLR010000195.1:0-4614 GCA_038231255.1 Thermomicrobiales bacterium
CTCGCGCACATCGTCGCCGGTCAGCGCGTCCGCCTTCTCGCCGAGGATGCCCTGCTTGCGGGCGAACTCGTTGATCGTGCGCGTCAGGGCGGCGCGGAAGCCGCTCATGTGCGTGCCGCCGTCCACCGTGTTGATGTTGTTGGCAAACGAGAAGGCAGCCTCGCCGAAGGTGTCGTTGTACTGCAACGCCACTTCGATCAGGTAGTCGCCCACCTGCTTGCGGACAAAGAAGGGCGGCTGATGCACCGCCGTCCGGTGTTTGTTCAGGTGGCGCACGTACGAGACGATGCCGCCCTCGAAGTAGAAGGTGCATTCCTGATCGGTGCGCTCGTCCACAATCGTGATCCTGAGGCCCTGCGTCAGATACGCTTGCTCGCGGAAGCGGTTGACCAACGTCTCGTACGAGTACGACAACTCCTTGAAGATCGTGTCGTCGAAGCGGAACGAGGTCAGCGAACCGCGATCGTCCGGGTGCGGATTCGCCTTCGACTTCACCTTATCGAGCGGCTTGCCGCGCTCGTACTCCTGCCAGTAAATCTTGCCGTTCTGGTGCGACTCGACGCGCATGAAGTTCGACAGCGCATTGACCGCCGACGCGCCGACGCCGTGCAGACCGCCGGACACCTTGTACCCGCCGCCGCCGAACTTGCCACCGGCGTGGAGGACGGTGTGGATCACTTCGAGCGTGTCCTTGTCCTTCATCTGGTGGTGGCGACCGACCGGGAAGCCGCGCCCGTTGTCGCGCACGGTGATCGTCTCGTCCTTGCTAATCGTCAGCGTGATCTCCGTTGCGTGACCGGCGAGCGCCTCATCCACGCTGTTGTCCACGATCTCGAAGACGAGATGGTGCAGCCCCTTCGTGTCCGTGTCGCCGATGTACATGCCGGGGCGGCGGCGCACCGCCTCCAGCCCTTCGAGCACCTGAATCTGCTCGGAGCCGTACTTGCTCGTGATCTTCTCGATCTTCTCGCGCGGCACACGCGTACGCACGTCGCCATTCGTGCCATCGGCTCCGTTCGCTCCGTTCGCGCCGTTGCCGTTCGTCCCATTGATGCCGTTACCGTTGCGCTTGATCTCGTCTGCCATGTATTCGTCACTCCTCATTCCGACACTTGCCGCCCCGTCGCCGCTTCCTCAGCCATCCGCTCGGGCCGCACATCCACGACGCGCGCCCGACGCTCGCGATAAAACAATAAACTGCCCGTCGCCAGCCCCGCCGCGACATAGGCATGGGCAATCATCGCCAGCACCACCCCGACCGGCTGCTGCACGACCCGCGTCAGGGCGAGCGGCACGCCGCGCGAGATCAGGATCGTCAGCGCGACGAAGCCTGCTGTCGGCCACGCATTGCGGCGCACCACCCGGTACGACAGGTAGATCGCGCGCATCGGCCCGACACGCTCCAGAAAGATTGCGTCCATCGCGAACGCCCCGTAAAAAAGCGCGCCCACCGTCGGGATCAGCGTCGCGAGAACGATCAGGCTGAAGCCGCTGATCCCCGCGAGGACGAATGTCGCCGCGACAATCGCCACCGGCACGAGCGTCAGCGCTAACATGCCGAAGGCGGTGAGGAAAAGGAGCGCCGCCCGCGCCGCCGCCTCCCAACTCATCCGCAGCATCGTCCCGAGGTCGAACGGCTCGTGGCGCACCATCTGCGCGATCGGCGCAACGAAGAGCGACTTCAGCCACAGCCCGATGACGAGCAGTGCGAGAAGGACGAGCACCGCGACGTACCACGGCCCAATTGCCGCCGTTGGCCGCTCGACAACACTCGCGACGTGCCCCCGACCGAGCGTGCCGACCAGACTCGACACGCCGTAGCCGTTCCACAGTTGCGCGATCCCGGTCGTCACCTCCGCCGATGCGCCACGTTCCCGCAGCGCCTGGGCGAGATCGGCGCCATCGGCGGTCCGCCCCGGCCAGCGTGCCAACCACGTGAAGAGCGCGGGCGAGGTCAGGCGCGGGCTGAGCCAAAGGGCGAGGTCGAGCGCGAGCGGCACGGCGATCAGATACGGGCGCGCGTTGAGCAGATCGTACCCACTTTGGATCGTCTCGATCACGCCGGGTGCGCGGTCATCCGCTTCTTCACCACGACGGCGGGTAGGCTCCGGGTCCGACGCGCCCCATGGTCGCCACGGCCTGCGGTTCATTGCCCACCCCAGTCTGGATCGTCCTCGAAGCCGAGTTCGATCAGCCGCACGTCCGAGATGCCGAGGTGATGCGCGAGTTCATGGACGACGGTATGACGCACTTCGGCAACGAGTTCGGCCTCGCTGTCGCACTGCGCCTCGATCGCGCGCTGGAAGATCGTCACCTTGTCCGGCAAGACCGCTCCGTATCCCGCTGTCCGCTCCGTGAGCGGAATCCCTTCGTACAGTCCGAGCAAGTCCTCGTCGTCCCGCAGATGTGTGCGTTTCTGCTGATGTTCCGTCGGCGCATCCGCGACGACCACCGCGACATTGTCCAGCATCCGCAGGATCGCATCGGGCAGGCTGTCCAGCGCATCCGCAACGAGCCGTTCAAACGTACGCTGGCCCACTCGGATCATCAACCACTCCACACCCCATCGCCCGCTTCGCATGCGGTTTCCCGCACAGATATTCTATCATACTTTGCGGATAATTGCCGCATTTATATGCGTACGTACTAGGGTCAGTCGCGAGTAGTCGGTAGTCGGTAATCAGAATGAGGCAATGAGATGCGAGGCGTAACCGCTTCCAACTGACTACCGACTACTGACCACTCCCCAATGCTACAATCCTGCCACGAAGCGACCGGCAGTATCCGAGGAGGGCAACGCATGGCAACGGTGACGAGTGACAATCTCTTGGCGACCGATCGGCAGATCATCGGGGACATTTTCACGAGCAATGCATCGCACCAACTGCTCCTGCAACTGTGCGATGTGTGCGGCAACCGCTTCGCGGGGAGCGCGAGCGAGCGCCAGGCGGCGGACACGATCGCGGCGGCGATGCGCGCCAATGGTCTGGAGAATGTCCATTTGGAGCCGTTCGAGATCACCGCGTGGACGCGCGGCACGACGACGCTCCGCATGACCGCGCCCGTCGAGCGCGAGTTCTCTACCCTCGCCCTGCCCTACAGCCCGGCGTGCGACCTGACCGCCGAGATGATTGACTGCGGCGGCGGCGAGCAGGAGGATTTCGACCGCCTCGGGGATGCCGTGAAGGGTAAGATCGCCGTCTGCGCTGCGGAAACCGGCAACTGGCTGACGGCGAAAAAGGTCAGCCATCGCACGGACAAGTACCGCTGGGCAATCGCGGCGGGCGCGTCCGGCTTCATCTTCATCAATCAGAACCCCGGCCAACTGCGGATCACCGGCAGCCTCTTCCCGAAAGCGCCGATCCCCGGCATCGGCGTCTCGTGGGAGACGGGCAACGCGATCCTCCGCCTCGCGAAGCACGGCGACCACCCAACATTGCACATTACCGACACCGGCACGAGCCAGCGCGTGACGACGAACAATGTCGTCGGCGAACTGCCCGGCGACGGCTCGACCGACGAGTTCATCATCACCGGCGCGCACTACGACGCGCACGACATCGCCGACGGCGCGGGCGACGACGGCACGGGCACCTGCACCCTCGTCGAATCGGGGCGGGCGCTGGCGAATGTGCGCGACCAGCTCGTGCGCGGCATCCGCTTCGTCGCCTTCGCCGCCGAGGAAGTCGGCCTGTTCGGCGCGTGGTCGCATCGCGATCAGCACGCCGACGAACTCGAGCGCGTGCGCTACATGCTCAATCTCGACGGCGCCGGTCAGGGTGGCGGCGGCGCGGAAGTGATGGCGCTGACCGGCACGCCCGAACTCGTCCCCTTTTTCGCCGGTCTCGCGAACGATTTCGCCTACACGTTCGATATCGCGGACCGCTTCGCGGGGCACTCCGACCACTTCCCGTTCACACTCGCGGGCATCCCGGCCGGGACACTGAGCAGTCGCGACGCGCGGCAAGGGATGATCGGGCGCGGCTGGGGCCACACCGAGGCGGACACGGTGGACAAGGTGTCGCTGCGCGGCTTGCAAATGGCGGCGATCCTCACCGCCCGACTCCTGCTCCGCATGAGCGTCACGCCCGACGCCGACTGGCCCGGCCGTCACCGCACTTCCGAGGAATTGCGCCAACAGATCGAGGAGAACGATTACACGGAATCCTTGACACGGTCGGGCCGCCTTCCCTCATTCTGATTCCAACGACAAAAGAATGGGTTTTCTGGCCTGCGCCAACGAACTGCAGGCCGGAAAGCCCGCACTCCCGCCACGAAAAAGCGAATGATTCACACATTGCGGACAATCGCTCTTGACGCCCTGCCGCGCGGCGCGTACAATCCCGTGCCATTACCAGACGAACAGGGACGAGCACCCGCACGACGGTCGCGCCAGCATTACCGATGGAAAAAGGACGTTGTAACGTATGGGCAAGTACATCATCCGGCGATTGGTGACGGCGGTGCCGACGCTGATCGCCATCTCGATCGTCCTGTTCGCGATCATCTCGCTCGCCCCCGGCGATCCGCTCGCCCAGTTCGCCGCCGACCCGCGCGTCCCCGAGGCGGTCAAGGAGAACATCCGCAAGCAGCTCGGTCTCTCCGACCCCCTGC
>JBBRLR010000196.1:0-4567 GCA_038231255.1 Thermomicrobiales bacterium
ATGTCCACGCCCATCTGGCCGCAGCGATGGCGATGTTCAATCTCTTGGTCGCGTGGCAGGGGCTCATACCAGATGACGAGGGGCGCATCCACCTCTCGATCGCTGGATTCAGCCTCTGACCCAACTAGCACCAATGGTTAGCTAGTTCGGGGTCGCTGACGAAGTAGATACTGCTGGCGAAGTCACGAAACGCATAAATTGGGGCGACATTCACACGGATTTGAGCCTCGTTTGCCGCGTTCGTACGTCCCTCCACCGACTTCGCCAGCAGTATCGAAGTAGGAGAAGATTCCCTTCGAGTTGAAGAAGCGATGGACGAGGCCGGGCGAATCGTAGCCGCTCCCGCTGAACAGGGTGATGTTGAACGGATCCTTCGCGGCGGCAGCGAGGAGGAAGTTGAAGTCGCCGGACTGGATATCGAGCTTGATGCCGACCTTGCCGAGGAAGCCACCCACCGGCTCGATGTTCGGGATGTCGTCCTTAACGGCGATCATCTTTAGCACGAGGTCCTGCCCGTTCTTCTGACGCACCCCGCTCTTCCCCATCGTCCAACCGACCTGATCCAGCAGTTGGGCCGGCCTTTGTCGGGTCGTACGCGGTGTCGTACTGCTTCAGGCCCTCGTAGAGATCCTTCGGCATCATGTTCACCGGCAGCGGCGCGAGGCCCGGCCGGCCAATCCCCGCCCATGCCGGCAACTGGATGAGCGCCTTTCGATCCACCGCCGCGATGACCGCGTTGCGGACCTTCGGGTCGTTCGTGGGGGTCTGCTTGGTATTCATGAGATACATGCGCGTCGTCCCGGCCTTCGGCACGGTGACGATGTCGAGATCCTTGTTCCCTTTGAACTGCGCCACTTGTCCCTCGCTCAGCTGCGCGACATGGATGTCCCCATTCTGCAGGGCAGCGGCGCGCGTCGCCGGTTCGACGATGTCGCGGTACTCGATCTTGTCGAGATATGCAGGGCCTTGGTGCAGGGTGATCGTTGACTGCCACTTGTAATCGGGGTTGCGCACGAGTGTTGCGTTGCTGTTCGGCACCCACTGCACGAACTTGAACGGCCCTGTGCCGACGAGTGTCTTGACCCCGTAATCCTTCCCCGCCATCTTCATTGCATCCGGCGAGTCGAGCCCCGTCCCGGGACCGCCCAGGTACGCGAGCAGCGACGGGAAGGGCGTTTTGAGCGTGATCTTGACAGTCTTCCCATCGATGACCTGCGTGCCAGCGTATTTGTCGCCGCCGAAGGCCGAAAAGGCGAAGTTCTTCTTCGCGTCCGGTGCCATCGTCACATCGATGTTCGCCTTCACCGCCGCCGCGGTGAAGGGCGTGCCGTCGTGGAGGGTCACACCGTCGACCAGCGTGAACGTGTATTCGAGACCATCGGGCGAGACCTGCCATGACTTGGCGAGGAACGGCTTCACATAGCCCGACGTCGGGTCCACGATTGTCAGCGTGTCGAGGACATGCCGCGCGGTCTGTAAAGAGTTGGTGTTGTTCGTCTCGTGCTGGTTGAGTGTGTCTTGCGCGAGACTGTTCGAACTGACCTTCAGGGTGCCGCCGGACTTTGGCTGCTTTCCGGCGGACTGCGCGGGCGTCGGGATGACCGGCTGGCCCGCGCTCGCGGCCGCAGTGGGGGCGGTCAATGAGCCCCTTGGGGCCGTCGCGGCGGTACTCGGTGCGGCGGTCCCGCCCGCAGCGGACTTTGTCGCCGCAGCCGCACTCGTTGTGGCGGTCGGCGCGGCACTATCTCCACCGCAGGCGGCCAGGAGCACGGCGACGAGCGGCGCGCTCAGGCCAAGCGCGGCCGCCCGTTTGATGAGGGCACGGCGGGAAAGCCGCCCTGCTAGAGCATCCGACTTGAGCTGCGCGAACCCTTACGGCATATCATCCATGTGCGATGCTCCTCCATCCATGTGAGCACGGTCCAACCACTGGTGGTAGAGAGTCATGCGACTCAGCTCCTTTCCCGGATTACGAAGCGTTGGCCACAGGAAGGACAATGTGCGACGGATACTCCACGGTATGCAGCACCGTTTGCAGCGCGCTGACCATCTCTGCGGAGCGGCCTGGCAACTCGCCGGTGTTCGGGTTGCGATCGAAGCGCGGGAAGTTGCTGCTCGCGATCTCGACCCGGATCTGATGCCCTGCGAGGAACATGTTCGCGGTGGACCAGCAGTCGATCGCAAACGTCGTCACCGTGTTTGGCGAGAGCAGTTCCCCTTCCTGCATCCCGTTCCGATAGCGGGCGCGGAGAATGCCGTCCGCGACGTTGCGCGCACGGCCGCATGGGGAGACATCCACCAACTTGGCGGCGAAGTCAGTGTCCGGCGCGCTCGATGCCGCGTGGAGAATGACGCGAATCGGTCCGATCACCTCGAGAGCGTAGTCGAGCGGCGCGCTCGTGTAGATGAGCACATCCTCGCGCTCCTCGATCGCTCGCTGATCGAATGCACCGCCGTAACTGTAGACATGGTCGCAACACATCCCGCCACCGCGCGACGGCACGGGATTGCGCGGGTTCGCGACATACGTGTCCGGCGGCTCGCCCGCCGGAGTCTCGCGCGTCAGCGACCCGTCACCCCGCAATGAGTTCGCCTTGCCGCCGCTATGGAAGTACCAAGGCTGCCACTCAGTGCGGGCGAGCGGCCACTCCTGCTCGTGTCGCCACTCGTTGACGCCCATCACGAAGATACGGACAGGCGACTCGTCATCCACGCTGTTGTCGGCGTCCCGCAGCCAACGGTCGAACCAGCGCAGGTGGATACCATCGACGTCGATGTCCGCGCCCGTGGAGTGAACACCGAAGTTCGTCTCGCCGATCGGGTTGCCCGTTCGCATCCCCGGATGGTTCCATGGGCCGAGGAGTAGTCGCTGGCGCGCACGCGCTTCGGGCGTGGCGGCATGGTCGCGCATGCCGACGAAGTTGTCGATGGTACCCTGGAGGAAGATGTCGTACCAGCCGCCGATGTTCAGGGCAGGGACGGTCAGCCACTCGTGCGCGCGGGAGACGTCCAGCGCCGCCCAATAGTCGTCGTAACTTGGGTGGGCGAGCCAATCGTGATAGTAGGAGGCATGGTCGGCGGCGAATGGCGGTTCGGTGAGCGGCAGGTGCCGGAAGTGAGCGTCCAGATGGTCAATCTCCGCGAGATGGTCTTGGTACGAGCTACCCGCGCCCATCGCGCGATCGGTCTTCCGTAGGATGGTATCCGGCGCGAGGGCGGTCATCGTCCAGGAAAGATTGAAGGAAAGCTGGAACGCGCCGCCTTGATAGGTCCAACCCTTGTGGTAATCGGCGGCGGTCACGCCGGGCACGATCGCTTTCAGTGCCGGGTGCCCGCTCATCGCCGCCTGCCACTGCGTCAGGCCATTGTACGAGGTGCCATACATGCCGCGCTGCCGTCACACCACGGCTGCGCAGCGAGCCACTCCAGCGTGTCGTACCCGTCCTGCCGCTCGTTGACGATGCAGTTAAATTCCCCCTCTGACTCATACCGCCCGCGCACGTCCTGCGTGACCATCGCGTAGCCCGCCGTCGCCGCTCGGAAAATGAACGCGGGATCGACGAGTGCCTGCTTGTTGTACGGCGTGCGCCGCAGGAGCGCCGGATACCTACCCGGTCCGGCAGGGCGCACCACATCCGCATACAGCATTGTCCCGTCGCGCATCGGCGCCGCGACATCACGCTCCACCGTCAGGGTGACCGGATTCGGCATGTCTCGTCTTCTTCCCGTATCTCACCTATACGTACCGCATCGGCATGATCGACTACTCCGCTATATCGCGCGGTGGCTGTACCAAGGCATCTCCGACCGGCTGTCGGAGAGAAGGTGGTCGTCCCGACTGCGTGACGATGCCGCTCATGTGCGTCAAGGGCCGCGTCACGGTATCCGGCATCGTGTGCGGAATGCCTTTAAGGTAGAAATCGAAGAACGCGCGCATGTCCCCAAGCATCTGCCGCACATTCGCGGGGGACGCGACGTAGTAGGTCTCGCCCGGATAGGCCTTGTACCAGAAGGGCTTATAGTTCGCTTCGAGCACTGACGCAAAGTCGCGGGACGATGACGAACCGGGATAGCGCCCTTCGCCGTGGACGAGGAAGCACGGCGTCGTCGCCTCCTTGAGGGAGTAGAGCGACGAGCAGCGGCGATAGACGGCTTCCGCCTCCGGCAATGTGCCGAACTCGAACTCCAGCAGTTTCAGATGCCGTAATTCCTGCTCATCCGCCATGTGCAGAAAATCTCCGTAGCCGGAGCACGGAATCGCCGCCTGGAAGACACCGGGCGGTGCGAAGGCGACCGCATCCATACTCATGATCCCGCCGTAGCTGGTGCCCGTGATGCCGATATGCTGCCCATCCACTTCCGGGAGCGTGCGCAGATGGTCCGCGCCGGCGATGACGTCGCGGAGATCGTCGTAGCCCCAGTCGCGGTCATTCAGATCCTCGAACTGTCTCCCATACCCTGAACTGCCGCGAATGTTGGGTTGGAGCACGACATACCCTGCCTGCACGAAGAAATGCACATGCGGTTGAAAGGTATCCATGTACTGGCTCGTCGGTCCGCCATGCAC
>JBBRLR010000197.1:0-4458 GCA_038231255.1 Thermomicrobiales bacterium
CGGCGAGATTCGCTTCCGCACCAACGCCAACGCGGTCGTGGATGTCGCCCAAGCGCCCCGCTCGGCGCTCAAGCCGCTGCGCAAGGAGATGCAACTGATCTTCCAGGACCCCTTCTCGTCGCTCAATCCGCGCATGACGCTGTTCGACATGTCCGCTGCCACCGCGCGCGAGATCGCCCTGCCCGGCATCGAACTCCCCGAGACCGCCTGAGCGTGGCTCTTTAATGCACCGGCAACTGTTCGGCTTCCGCAGGAGCAGGTTCGACGGTTGTGATCGAGCACGCAACGACCCTCCTGCGCCCTGCCCACCATGTCCCGCCCGCGATAACGAGAAGCAGGGCGAGGGCGACCGCGCGACCGTCGTAGTCAATCGCCCGCGGCCACGCCGGACTGCCGGGGAACCACTCGTATAAGTAGCCGAAGCCGGCGCTGCCGACGACGATGCTCGTCGGCAGCAGTAGTGCGCCACGGACCAGCGGCATGCAGGCGAGCAGCATCAGCACATACCACGGCTGGCTCGGCGTCGCCAGCGTCAGGAGCACGATGAACAAAACGGCGATCCGGTCGGCCACGCCGCGCACCGATGTCGCCGGTCGCAACCAGCACACGCCCGTACATGCCACCATCGCCGCGACGATGCCCCCCTCATACCACGTTGTTGCGGAAAGCAGAGCGAGCAGCGAGTGGGCAAGAGCCATTGACACGCCGCCGGGCAGTTGCGCCACCAGCCACACTGCCTGGTGGAGCAAATAATAGCGCGCGCCGGAGGTGATACCCTCCTGCTGTACGTAGCCCGGCAGGAATCCGAAGACGCGCGTGCCGACCGAAAGGAAGGGCAGGTATGCGAGTACGGTCGTCGCGATCAGTCCGGCGAGCAGGCGAAGATTGCGGCGCGGGGTGGTGAGGAATGCGGGGAGCGCGACGAGCGCGTAGAATTTGACGAGCGTCGCGCATGCGAGCATCGCCCCGGAGCGTGCGGAGCGATCTATCGTGTATGCCTGCAATGCCAGCACGACGAAGAGCGCGGCGACGACATCAATATGTCCGCTATGGCCCACTTCGAGGAAGAGCAGCGGATGCCACGCGTAGAGCAGGACGCGCTCGGGCCGGACTCCTACCCGGATCAGGAGGCCAACGAGCAGCCCCGCCGTGATGAGATCCAGCATGGAAAGGGCGAACTTCGTCCATGCCACGCTGTCGGGATGCAGCGCATAGATGAGACGGAAGACGGTCTGGGCGACGGGTGGGTAGATCGTTGGGACGGGCTTGCGATTGATGCCGGGATAGATCGCACCGTCCCGGAAGCGCACAACGGCCGGATCATTCGGCGCGTAACGGTACGGGTTGATCCCAGCCGCCTGGATGCGCCCGTCCCAGACGTAGCGATAGATGTCGTCGGAAACGGTCGGTGTCTGCGGGACCAGGACGAGGCGGGCGCAGAAGGCGACGAGGAAGATCAGCGCGAGTGTCCATTGTACCGGGGGCTTGCGCCGGATCACCCACGCACCTGCAAGTGCATAGAGTACGAGTTCCATCGCGAAAATGGCGGTGAAGGTGCGGTAGTGGGTGGCCACGACCCGCCATCCTGCAATCGCGTGCCCACCGGCAATCAGCGCGGTACCGCAAGCGGCCAGCACACCGAGGTCGAGCAGCGTGCGGCCCCGCGTGCGGGGCGGTTCTCGGCGATCGAAGGCCGCGAGGCGTCTGTGCCACCGACGCGCGACGATCAGCGGCGCGCGCAGGCGGCGGTGGCGGCTAGACAACCTGAGCGGTCACCTGGTGGTACCCGCGCGCACCCTGCGGCACGATGTCCTGGAAAGCGGAGATCTGGAGCGCTCCTGTGCCGTCGGTGGCGCGGACGGTGAGGCGATACATGCCGGGTTGTGGCGGCGTCCAGTCGGCGCTCCAGAGCGCCCAGGAAAGGCGCGTGCCGGGATAGTCAATCCGCGCCTCCCGCCACATCCCGCCGCTGTCCATGCTGACCTCGACGCGTGAAATGCCGCGATTGCCGCCGAATGCGACGCCGCGGATAGTTGTCGGCATTCCTGCGGGGAGCGGCGGGCCACCGTCCGGCACGTCAATACGCGAGCGCGTCGGGACGACGAAGTCCGGCCCCCAACCCTGCTGCGCATAGAACCCCTTCACCGGCTGGTCCACCAGTTCGATGCCGGTCACCCACTTGACACTTTTCTCGCCATACATCCCCGGCACGATGACCCGGACCGGATAGCCGTGCCGCTGGGGTAGTGGCTCCCCATTCATGCCATAAACCACCAGTGTCGTCGGGTCCATTGCCTTGTCAATCGGGATCGTGTCGGTGTAGCCGTCGGCGCCATTCAGTTTGACCGCCACGACGCCGGCGTGCGGTCCTACCGCTTCAAGGAGCGCGCGCATCGGCACGCCCTTCCAGTTCGCGTTGCTCATCAGGCCGGCGTCAATCCCGTTGCTGATGCACATCAGCGTCGTTTCCTGCTCAACCGGTGCGAGTGCGGCCAGGTCGTCGAAGGAATAGGTACGGCCATGATCCGCCTTGCCGCCAACTTCGAGCCGCCAGAATGCCTTTGTCGGGTTCGGGTCGAGGACGTTCTTGGTCACGGCGTAGAAGCGGTCGTTCGGCGTGATCGGCCGGACATCGCCCCCCTTGTATTGCAGCCCGTCATAGGAGAAGACAGCGCGCTTATCGAACCGCGCGAGGCTGACGCGCACGCCGACCCCCGCCACGACTGCCGCGCCCAGGGCGATGGCGGCACGGCGACCGAGCAGTTCCCCGCCGACCGGGGCAGCAGCGCGGACCGGCGCCGCACTCGTGAGGAGCCGGTTGACGACCACGAGCGTCACCCCATAGGCCAGATAGGCGATCAATAACCCGATCACCGTAAAGGCAGTCGCCGGGCCGGGAGAAAGGCCCCGAAAGTTCGCGTCCAGCACCGGTTGCAGCACGGCGACTGTCCCGAGCCAGAGCGCCGCGACGACAATCGCGATGAAGACCAGCGCTGTGGGGCTGAGTCCGAGGCGACGCGGCTTCGCCGGCTCCGCCGTGCGGCTGTTTTCGGCGAGCAAGGCATACAGAAGCCCCACCCCGACACCGACAGCCACCATGCCGGCGAGGATGGACAGGACGCCGAATCGCTTGAGGCCGTTGTAGCCGCCGAAGCGGTCGAAGAGCGAGAAGAACTCCGGGATACGCAGGAGTGGGGCGATGCGGTCGGGGATGCTTTCGAGCGGGGCGGGGATGCCCAGCCCGACGCGCAGTGCGATCATCGCGAGCAGCATGGCAAGCGTCGCGAGCGCCCCGCCCAGAAGCCCGACAGCGATTGCCCGCAGCCATCGGGCGGTCCCGCGTGCGGACACGGCGATTGGTGCGGCTTCCGAGAGGGTGGGATAGTCAGGCTCGGTCTCGGTCATTGTCGGGGCTTCCTGGGTCTCCATCGGATGGTCCTCTCCGAACATCGTCAATCGGTCGCTTTCCGACAGCGCGCGTAGCGGTATCCGCCGGTTTCCCAGATCGCGCAGGAACCCCAGGCGACGAGTGAAACGAGCGCCGCGAATGCCGAGGTCGTAAAAATACGCTCCGCCGGTGTCGGGACCTGTGCCCACTCGGCGAAGGTGATCGCGGGTGGGGCGACCGGCTCCGCGATGAGGAGCAGGCCGCCCGGCGCGAGCACGCGTCGCAGCTCGGTAAGCGCGCGGCGACAGTCGTGGATGACCATGAACAGTCGGGAGGCGACGATCCGGTCGAAGCACCCATCCGGTTGGGAGAGCGCGCACGCGTCATCACAAACGAAGCGGGCATTGCCGAGCCGTTGGTGGGCGGCGCACTGCCGGGCGAGCGCGATCTGTGACGGGGAGTTGTCAATGCCGGTGACGCGGATCGCCGGGTGACGCGCGGCGATGATGGGCGCGTAATATCCCGGCCCGCAGCCGACCTCGGCGGCATGCCTGGCGTGGGGGAGGTCGAGCGCGACCAGCCCTTCGGCACGGTCGTCCGGGCAGGCCCGGTGGCGGAAGGCCGCGTATTGTGCCGCGTATCGCTCATAGACCGAGGCGGTTTTTTCGGGGAGTAGTGGTAGTGGTAGTAGAAGCGGCAGCCGTCGGGATAGGGCCGGTCGGTAGCCCACCGCGTGGGACGAGTCGGACGCGACGGGTGTGGCAGCCACGATTGTTGTCCCCGTCATCTGCGCCTCGTCGCTGTCGCAATAGTTTTCGTTCGCACCGCTTTACCTCCTGCATAGGGACGATCCCATGCAGGAGTGTAAGGACGGCGCCTTGCCGATTGATTGCCGAGTTCTTACGCTTTTCTGAAGGAGGGGAAACCTAACCCCCCACTGCCCAGAGATACGGTATTGGTTGTCAAGCAGCAGCCAGCGCGGGATCGACGATTCGATAATTCGACTGATACCGCTCTTGCTTTGTCACGAGCGCCCACGCCAGGTGCAACAGCTTGCGCGCCGCCGCACA
>JBBRLR010000198.1:0-4272 GCA_038231255.1 Thermomicrobiales bacterium
CGCGGTTCCTGTGCTCACGGGGAGGACCGACGCGATGTGCGACACCCTCCAAAGGCGGCGTGAGACGCTGGGCATCTCCTACATCGTGGTTGCGGATGAACTGATGGAGGCGCTTGCACCCGTTGTCGAACGGCTCGCGGGCCGCTGATGTCTGCGGCTCGCGCCTAACCCACGTCTCCATCCTCCGTCGTTTGCCTGATTACGGGCTTGTACTCGTACTCGCGAGGGCAATGGCGATGATGACAATGACCAGGAGAACAGCGCCGACGATCTGGATGTAGCCAAGCACCAAGCCGGCCGTCGCCAGACCGCCGCCGGTCACACGCCCCGCCGAGCGACGGATCTCGCCGCGCGCCATATGCCCGGTGATCACGGCGATCAGCGCCCCGATGAACGGCACAATCGTCCACGACACGACGCCACAAACGAGGCTGATAATCGCCATCGTGGAGGTCGTTGTCACGGGCGGCGCGTACATCGGCGGCGGGTATCCGTATCCATACGGCCCCGGTGGTTGCCCCGGCGCGAAATTCGGCCCTTGCGGTGTCATGATTATCCCTCCCCTATTTCCTGCTACACGACACAACTATAGCAACATTCGGTGGCATCGTCCACAGGGATCCTGCCGCGCGCCGGGGCGCACACCGTGATTGACCCCTCTCGGTCCAAGGCGTACAGTAGATGATCTACGCAGTGGAGGAGGTCGCACATGCAGGCACAACGGGACGAGATGAGCGTCGCATCCGCGTCAACCGCTACGGCGCTGATTGACTGCGATGTCCATAACACGGTGCCGAATGTCGAGGCGCTCTTTCCCTATCTCCCCCGACACTGGGTCGAGCACGTCGAGCAGTCCGTTTTCAAGGGCGCGAGTACGACGTACTACCCGCCGCGCGCCCCCGTCGCCGCCCGGCCCGACAGCGTGCCGCCCGACGGCCCGCCCGGTTCGAGCCTCGACCTGCTGCGCGGCCAAATCCTCGACCCGCTCGGTGTGAACATCGCCATCGTCAACTGTTTGTACGCGATTGACAGCCTCCACAACCCCGAAGCGGCAGTCGCCTTCGCCCGCGCCGTCAATGACTGGCAGATCGCGGAGTGGCTGGATAAGGAGCCGCGCCTGCGCGCCTCAATTGTCGTGCCCGTCCAACTGCCGGAACTGGCGGCGGCGGAGATCGCGCGCGTCGGTGACCACCCCGGCTTCGTTCAGGTGCTGCTGCCGGTGCGCTCAGAGCATCCGTACGGCAGCCGCCTCCACCGCCCGCTGTGGGAGGCGATCACTGCACACAACCTCGTCGCCGGCATCCATTTCGGCGGCGCGCCCGGCAACCCGCCCTTCCCGTCCGGCTGGCCGTCACACTACTTCGAGGAATACGCCGGGATGGCGCAGGTCTTCCAGTCGCAACTGGCGAGCATCATCAGCGAGGGCGTGCCCGACCTCTTCCCGACGGTGCGCATTGCCCTGCTGGAAAGCGGCTTTACGTGGCTACCTGCCTTCATGTGGCGCTTCGATAAGGAATGGCGCAACCTGCGCCGCCTTATCCCGTGGGTGAAACGCGCGCCGTCCGAGTACATCCGCGACCATATCCGCCTGACGATCCAGCCGCTCGACGCACCGCCGGAGTGGCGGGATATGGAACGAACGATTGGGCAGATGGACGGCGACCAGATGCTGATGTTCGCAACCGACTACCCGCACCGGCACACGAGCGACCCACTAGAAACACTCCTGCCCCATTTGCCCGACGCGCTGGCACAGAAAATTCGCTACGAGAATGCCCGCGATCTGTACGGACTGGCGTAAGCCGATTCAGGAGGAATTGCCCGATGGCGACCACACTCGAACGCCCGACGCGGCAGGCGCGGACGAAACCGGCGATCATTGACTGCGACATCCACAACGAACTCGACTCGGAGCGCGACCTGTACCCGTTCCTGTCGGATCGCTGGCGCACGCATCTGATGACCTACGGGATGCGCGGGCCGTCGGGGGCCGTTTACCCCCGCTTCACGAATCGTCGCACCGATGCCTTCCCGCCATCAGGACGCGGGGCGGGGTCGGACTGCTCCTTCACCTCGGTGCAACTGCTCGACGAGTGGAACATCGCCTGTGGCATCCTCAACCCGCTGACCGGCGCGGGGTCCCAACTCAACCCGGAGTTCGACGCCGCGCTAGCGACCGCCGTCAACGACTGGCAGGTCGCCGAATGGCTGGACAAGGAGCCGCGCCTGCGCGCCTCGATCATTTTGCCGTTCGAGCACGCCGATCTCGCCGTGGCGGAGATCGAGCGCCGGTCCAACGATCCGCGCTTCGTCCAGGTGCAGTTCACGGGCCGCCCGCGCGAGCCGATGGGCCGCCGCAAATACTGGCCGATCTACCAGGCATGCATCGAACATGGCCTCGCCGTGATGTCGCACGCCTTCGGCTCAGGCGGGCAGCCGATCACCGGCTGCGGCTGGCCGTCGTTCTACATCGAAGATCACGTCGGGCCGTCACAGTCCATGCAGGCTAATCTCATCAGCCTCGCCGTCGAAGGTGTCTTCGAGCGCTTCCCGACGCTGCGGGTCGTTTCGGCGGAAAACGGCTTCGCCTGGGTGCCGTCGCTGCTCTGGCGGCTGGACAACACCTACGGCCTGCTGCGCGACGAGACGCCGCACCTGCAACGCAAGCCCTCCGAATATGTCCGCGACCACGTCTGGTTCTGCACACAGCCCGTTGAGGAGCCGGACCGGCCGGACGATCTGCCGTGGCTGATCGAGCAGGTCGGCGCGGATCACCTGATCTTCGCGAGCGACTACGCCCACTGGGACTGGGACGCGCCCGATACCGCGATCCCCGCGCGCCTTCCGGACGACATGCGCCGGAACATCTACTACAACAACGCCCTCGCCCTCTACGGCGACCGGCTCCTGGGCTGACGAAAGGAATTAACACAGAGACCGCAGAGAAAAGAAGAAAAGAAAAACTCTTCCTCTTCTCTGTGTCCTCTGTGTCCTCTGCGCGCTCTGTGCTTGCATTGGAGGGGTTGAGCGTGGCGCGGCATGTGGTGGGGCGAGTGGAGGAGATACCGCCGGGCGGGCGGAAGATCGTCACGGTCGCCGGGCGGTCTATCGGCATCTTCAATATCGGCGGCGAGTTCTTCGCGCTGCGCAACCGCTGCCCGCATCAGGGCGGGCCGCTGTGTGAAGGGTTGCTCTGGGGAATGCTCCAGGCGCGGGCGCCGGGCGAGGTGGAGTACACGCGCGCGGGCGAAATTCTCACGTGCGCGTGGCATGGCTGGGAGTTCGACATTCGCACCGGGCAGTCGTGGTGCGATCCCGAGCGGCTGCGTGTGCGCCGCTACGATGTACACGTCGAGCAAGGTGATGCGCTTGCCCCTGCCGCCGCACCTGCTCCTGGCAAGGTGCCGGGGCCGTACGTCGCCGAGACGTATCCGGTCGTGGCCGAAGGACAGTACCTCGTCATCGAAGTCGCCTCCTGACTCCCGGTGCGAGCGATTTCTCCGTCCGACGATAAATGGAGGACTAAGAGCGCCTAACAAAGCCCCGGCACGACTCTTGATGTCATTGCCGGTATGCGAACCAAACAACTGGTCACCGACGAACTGTGGGCGGTTATGCGCCCCCCTCTTGCCTCCCGAGCCACCCGAGCTGAAGGGCGGGCGTCCTCCCGTCCCTGACCGCTCCGTCCTCACCGGCATCGTCTTCGTCCTGAGGAGCGGCATCCCCTGGGAGATGCTGCCGCAGGAGATGGGGTGCGGCAGCGGGACGGGCGCCCTCTGGGCAGAGTGCTGGCGGCGCTTGCGCGACTGGCAGCGGGCGGGTGTCTGGGTGCGATTACACCGGGTGCTGCTCAACCGGCTCGGCGCGACGGATGGGATTGACTGGTCGCGCGCCAGCCCGGACAGCGCCAGCGTCCGGGCAAAAAAGGGGGCGAACAGACCGGGCCGAACCCGACGGATCGCGGCAAACCGGGCACGAAGCGCGGGTGCCCTCTGTGCAGGGTTGTGGTCGACCGACGGGGTATCCCGCTCGCGGTGCGGATGAGCGGGGCGAACCGGCACGATTCGCAACTGCCGGTGGCGATGTCGATGCCATCCCGCCGATCAAGAGGCGACGCGGCAGACCGCGCAAGCGTCCGAAAAAACTGCACGCGGACAAGGCGTACGACTTCCGCCCGTGTCGAGCGGCGTTGCGCGAGCGGCACATCATGCCCCGGATCGCGCGGCGCGGGATCGAGAGCAGCGAACGGTTGGGGCGGCATCGCTGGGTGGC
>JBBRLR010000199.1:0-4148 GCA_038231255.1 Thermomicrobiales bacterium
CTACATTGAAGGGTTCTACAACACCCATCGGCGGCACTCGGCGCTCGACTACCTGTCACCCGCAGCATACGAAAGGAGATGGACAATCCTCGACCGTGTCGCGTAGTCTTTCACTGTCCACCAAACCGGGGTAACTCCAGTTTCTTGGCTGGCTTCGGCTAGGGACTCTCCGACAGTCTTGTCAACGTATTTGCTTTTCGCTTTCACGGAAGCAACACTAATCGGACTCTCTTCAATACTCGGTCCACCCGTGGCGTTCACCAACTCAAAGAGGAGAAAGTCGTTACCATAACGCCGATAGCGGAGCAATTCGATATTGCGTGGAATCTGTTTGACGGCATATTCATCGTAGTTGGTGAAGTCACCAGCGATGCAGAGCAGGCGAGGTGAATTCCATTCGATATCATTCGACTGCTCTTTTCCGAATTTATCCATGACGAGCAACTTGAAATCGGCTTTGTGATCCATGAGCCAATCAAGGTAGTAGAGTCCTTGATTGACGACATTCTCGTTCATCGCTCGCTTGTATTCAATGATGACGGGGTAGCCATTTTCATCAATGCCAAGTGTATCAATCCTTCCGCCGTGGACTTTGCCGGTGCTGTGCTCTGACGCAAGAAAACGTATGCCGAGAAACGTTTCCAGATTCTGCTCAATCAGCGTTTGCAGCGACTTTTCGAGTTGAACCGATGTGCCTTTCAGTTCTTCGACCGTGCCGTTATTTGTGCGGAAGAGCTTGATGTCACTCATCTCGTGCGTGCTCCTTCATGTACCGCTATCGCTCAGTATGGCGCTATCATATCGTTGCCGCATGATTTTCGGAAGCGATGTATCTGATCGGCGCATCGCTGCGTCAGGTTAGAGGAGCCTAACCCCCGATTCATTGGTGTGGGAAGGGGGGACTCTTCGCAATGCCGTGGCCTTTCGTTGAACGCCCGATCAGTTAGAGGCTCGCTCCCCCTTCCCACGCCGAGGGACGGAAGGGGCCGAGGGGTTAGGTATTCCGCTACAATACATACGACGAGGCAACAACTCACCAAAGGAGAAAGCAGTATGGCGGGCGCACGAAGCAAATACGGTGTCGTGGTGATTGGCGCGGGTACGGCGGGGATGACGGCCGCGCGGCTGTCGGCGGAGTTGGGGCACAGGGTTGCGATGATCGAGGAGGAGCGGGTCGGCGGCGAGTGCCTGTATACCGGCTGCGTACCCTCCAAGGCGTTGATCGAGTCCGCGAAGGTCTTTTATCAGATGCGCCACGCGGCGGACTACGGCCTGCGCGCGGACGGCATCGCCGTGGATTTCCCGGCGGTGCTGGGACGGAAGGATGCGATCATCGCGGAAATCGCCAAGGGCGAGAATGCCGAGGTCTACCGCAAGATCGGCATTGAGGTCATCGAGGGGCGCGCGCACTTCCTCGACGCGCACACTCTGCAGGTGGGCGACCGCGAAATCGCCGCCGATGACATCGTGATTGCCACCGGCTCGGAGGAGAATGTTCCGCCCATCGCGGGCCTCCACGAAGCCGGATTCATGACGAATATCCAAGTCTTGCAGAGCGTGTACGCGATGCCGCGCTCCGTCGTCGTGCTCGGCGGCGGGCCGATTGGTTGCGAATTTGCGCAGATTTTCACCCGTTTCGGAGTACCAACAACGATTGTCGGGCGCAATGCGCGGTTGTTACCGAAGGAAGACCCGGAGATGTCCGCCGCGCTCAAGGAGATTTTGCTCAAGGAGGGGATCACCGTCTACACCGGCACCGAGGCGAAGCGCGTTTCCGTCGAGGGGCCGGACAAGGTCGTCGTCGGCATTCGCGACGGGCAGGAGGTGACCGTGCGCGCGGAGATGATTATCGCCGCCGCCGGGCGCAAGGCGCGCATCGAGCATTTGCAGCTCGAAAACGCCGGCATTCAGGCCGAACGCAAGGGCATCTCCGTGCAGGAAACGCTGCAAACCACGGTGCCGCACATCTGGGCGGCGGGCGACTGCACGGGGCTGTATCAGTTCACGCACGTTGCGGAGTATCAGGGGCGGCTCGTCGCGCAGAACATCGGCAAGCCGGGCAAGCGTTCAAAGGCGAAAAAGGCGGATTACCGCGTCGTGCCGTGGGCGACGTTCACCGACCCCGAAGTGGCGCGCGTCGGCATGACCGAGGAGGAGGCACGCAAGGAGTACGGCGACAAGATCGAGGTCCTCCGCTGGCCCTTCGACCGCGTGGATCGCGCGATCACGATGGGCGAGACGCAGGGATTCATCAAGGTAATCCTCGCGCCGAAGGGGATCACGAAGATGCTCGGCGGCGGGCAGATCGCGGGCGCACACATCATCGGGCCGCACGCGGGCGACATTTTGCACGAACTCGTCGTCACGATGCAGATAGGTGCCTTCTCCGGGCGCGTCGCCCAAGCGATCCACGCCTATCCGACGCTCGCACTCGGTGTCCGGCAGGCAGTCGGCCAGCGGTGGGATGCCGGTGTCGAGCCGCTGGACTGATGGAGGGGCCGGGGGTGGGGGCCGCTCTCAGTTCCCGCGCGGCCCTTCGCTCGCTCGCGTCGTGACGACCTCGACGGGATAGTTGGCGGCGCGGAGGGTGGCGACGACCCGTGCGGCGTGGTCGGTGTTGCGGGTTTCGACGATCATCTCCAACCCGACGGGGCCGATGGCGGTATAGGGGCCGATGCGCTGAATCTCGACGTGGAGAATATTGACGCGCTCCTGCGTCAGCACGCCCGTCAGCGTGTGGAGCGCGCCGGGCTGGTCGGGCAGCCACGTCTTGAAGGCGAGAAAGCGTCCGGCGGAGGCAAGGCCCGTCTGGATGCATTTGTCGAGCAGGTTCGGGTCCACATTGCCGCCGCTGATTAGCACGCCGACGGTTTGGCTTTCCTCCGGCAGCAGGCCACCGAGCGCTGCCGCGAGGCCCGCCGCGCCCGCCGCCTCGGAAAGCAGTTTCTCGCGTTCCAGCAGCAGCACCATCGCGCGCGCCATCGCCTCGTCGTCCACCGTCACCATCTGGTCCACGAGCGCGTGGATGATCGGGAAGGTATGCGCGCCCGGTTGGGCGACCGCAATACCGTCCGCGATCGTCGAGACGGGCAGCGTTTGCCGCGCGCCGGATGCGAAGGATGCGACGCACGCGGGTGCGCCTGCTGCTTGCACGCCGATGATCGTCAAGGACGGCTTGAGCGCCCGCGCCGCTGTCGCGATGCCCGCCAGCAACCCGCCGCCGCCGACCGGCACGACGAGCGTGTCGAGATCGGGCGCATCGGCGAGCATTTCGAGGGCAATCGTCCCTTGCCCGGCGATCACGCGCGGGTCATCAAAGGCATGAACGTAGGTCATGCCGCGCTCGTCGGCCAGGTCGTGCGCGTAGCGCGCCGCTTCGTCGTAGGCGCTGCCGTGGAGAATGGTCCGTGCGCCCTGCCGCTCGATCGCTTCGAGTTTGGCGAGCGAGACGCCGATTGGCAGGACAATCGTCGCGGGGTAGCCGAGCAGTCGCGCCGCGAGGGCAACGCCTTGCCCGTGGTTGCCCGCTGAGGCGGTCAGGACGCCGCGTGCCGCGACGGCGGGATCCATCGTCAGCAGCATATTGAGCGCGCCACGAATCTTAAACGCTCCCGTGCGCTGGAGGTTCTCGAGTTTCAGCAGCAGCGTCCGCCCCGCCAGCGCGGACAAGTCCGGCGACGGTTGCAGAGGTGTGTGGCGGATATGCGGCGCGATCCGCCCCGCCGCCGACTGCACATCGGTCAGCGTCAGCGCGGGATTATCGAGCGCGATAGTCGACTCTCTCTACTCCCGACCCCTTCTCGCCACAAAAAGGGAACAAACCGGACGTGCCGCGTTCCATGTGCAACATGTAACACATACCGCCTTGGGGGGTGCGACGCAATTGCGTGTACAGGGGAACCTCATCCCCGGCCCCTGTCCGGCGGTCGTCAGGGGACGGTGATCCCTAATGCTTGTGCTGTCGCCGCCGCGTTCGCCCGTGCCGCAGCCTGTAGCGATGAGCAGGGGATCGTCGTCAGCGTCGCCCCGCTTGCCGTCAGCGTCAGCGTCGCTCCTCCCCCCGTCGGCACCGCCGTCACCACCACCGCCGTCGGCACGCTCGCGCTCGTGATCGGCGTCGGTGTCGGCGCGAAGACCGTCACGTTCCC
>JBBRLR010000200.1:0-4097 GCA_038231255.1 Thermomicrobiales bacterium
AAAAGACGGTGATCGCGGTCGCCAGCGTCAGCACCAGGACGAGGCGGCCCAGGCGCAGCGTCGCCAGCCGCGACCCGGTGTATTCGGCCATGACCCCGCCCGCCAGTTCGCCCGGCGCGTCGGGCAGGTCGAACGGTGGCAGGAAGCAGACCGCCAGTGCCGCCAGCCAGAAGAGGATGAAGCCGAGCGGCTGGGCGAGCGCGTTCGGCAATGCCGCCTGTGAGGCGACGATCGCCGTCGTCGAGAGCGAGGCGGCACGCATCGCGACCGCGGTCAGCGTCATGACGATCAGCATGCCGTAGGCGATGAGTTGCCCGAGGAAGCGCCAGCCGCCGACCATCGCGTAGGCGGCGTCCGGCCCCCACCCCGCCATGATCAGCGCCACCGCGACATAGACGAGCGCCGCGTTGCCGAAGAGCGCGCCCGTGGCGAGATTCGCGACGATTGTGCCCGGCGCGAGCGGCAGCACCGCGATCGCCAGCACCGCCGCGACGAGCAGGAGCGCCGGTGCGCTCTCGAAGAGGATCCGGTCCGGCTGGCGCGGGACGAGGGATTCCCGCCCGAGATGCGCGACGCCGGCGAAGAGGGGCGTCGCCGGGCGAAACCGCCCCGTCGTCGCCCATTCCTCGACCAGCGCGACGACGTACGCGCCGCCAACGAGGAAGGGGATGAACCAAAGCGCCGTCATCGGTCGATCTCCCACGGCGAGAGGTCGAGCGAGGCGATGCCGATCAGCGCATCGGCGAGTTCGCGCCCCGTCGCCATGCCGGGGACGAGATGAACGAGCCGTGCGGTTGGTGTGTCGAGATGCGCCTCCGTAACCTGTCTGTCCTGCAGCATGATATGGAGGGTTGCCGGGCCGCGCGGCGTCTCGACTGTGGCCTTTCCCCTCCCCGATCCGACGGTCAAGGCGGGCGGGGCGGGGAAGGTCGTCGTGCCGACGGCGCGGATCAGATCCATGCTCTGCGTCAGTTCACCGAGGCGGACGCGGAGCCGTGCCCATGCATCGTTGCCATCGTGCAGGACCGGCACGAAGCCGAGGTCGCGATAGGTCGGATCGTCGTGCCGGGCATCCACGGACAGCCCGTTCCCGCGCGCGAATGGCCCCCCGATCTTCTCCGCCGCGTGCGAGGCGTCGTGCCCGATGCCAGCGAGTCGCGTGCGCAGGAAAGGGGTGCGCTCCACCCGCCGCACGAATACGGCGATCTCTCGCCCGACGCGAGACACGCTCGGGTCGTCCGCCGCGCGCATGAGGGCGAACTGCAATTCCTCGGCACGACCCGCCAGCCAGCGGTCGCCGAGCAGGGTGGCGAAGTCCGCCAGCCAACTGAGGTGGCTGACGGCGCGCTCGCGCTCCTGCGCGCCCACACGGTGCCGCGCTATCGCTTCAGTCGGTTCGACTGCTGCGGCGTGTTCGAGCGCGCGCGATGCGAGGACGCGATAGGCGACCGAGATCAGCGGATCGAGCGATGCGAGCCGGTCGGGAAACGATGCCGCCGGACCGGGCCAGGTGCCCGCGAGTCCCCGATGGACCGCTCCCGGTGTCACCGTCGCCTGCACGACCGTATCGCCATCGAGGATCAGGGTGAGCATCAGGCCACCGGGGAGGCCGGGGAAGAGCGGCCCGAACGGTGCTTCGGACCACTCCATCGGCAGGCCGTCCTGGCTTCGCGGCAAGTCCTGCGTCATCGCGACCATGGACATGAAGCCGCCGCTCATATCCATATCCATGTCCATATCCATCGCCATCCCGTCGTGGCCGCCATGATCCATCGGCATGTCCTGCGGCTCGCTTGGTGTAGCCTCGTGCTCGGTCATCTCCATGCCGCCATGCATCATGTGGTGATTGTGGCCCGCGTGGTCCATCGCGCCGTGCTGTGTATCGCCCTCGATCGCGAACGCGTCCGCATCCGCCGCCCACGCACCGGCCGCGAACCGCCGCTGGAGTGCGGCGATGCCAGCAGTGAGGGCGGCCTGATCGAGTGTGACCGTGACATCGGGCGCGGGCAACGATGCGAGATGCGCGGTGCCGATGCTGAGAATCGCACGGGGCCGCGCCATTTGCGCGTATGCGACCGCCATCGGCTGTACGAGACCTTCGGGGAGTTCCCCGATAACGACGAGCAGATTGGCGTGGCGCGGCGTGGGAGCGATCGACAGGCCCGCTGCGACCAGATCGAGGCGATGCGCGCGGGCGACCGCCGTGCCCGGCACGACGAACGCCGTGAGCGCATGGCTCTCCGCCCGCGCGACGAGATGGCGGAGCCAGGTCGGTTGGCCGATGCGCGCGCCGCTGATCATTGTCGTTTCAGCGCCCCCTGACTCCAGCCATAGAGGAGCCCGAGGAAGAGGACCATAAGAAACACACCCATATCGAGCAGCGCCTCGAGGCCCAGTTCCTGATAGACGACCGCCCACGGGTACATGAAGGCCATCTCCATATCGAACGCGAGGAAGAGCAGCGCGAGGCCGTAGTAGGGGACGTGGTACCGGACCCAAGCGGGGTCGGGCGTCAGTGTCGCGCCCGTGAAGGGAACATCCTTCCCTTTCTCGGTGCGTACCTTGCCAAGCGATCGGGCAATTAGCCGAAGCAGCGCGACGAAGCCAATCGTGCTGACAACCATGGCGAAGAGCAGGGCGTACTGCTGGAGTGCGGTCATGATGCGCTCCTCGGCTCCCAATCGTCCCAACGACAAAATGTTCGCAGATAGTATACCGGATTGGGGTCTTCCAGTACCGGGAAGCGCATCATCGGGCGGGGCAATCGCCTCTCAATCGCGTTGACCAGAGATGCATTGCGTACCGAGTCGTTCCGCCTGCGATTGTCTGTTCGTTGTCCTGATCATCGTCCGTCACGGGCGAGCGTGTGTTGACGGCGGGTGCGAAACGCAACGAACGGAGGCAATCCCCCGACGCAAGGACGGTCTCGCGGTACGAAACCCGACGGTGAAGTTCTCGGGATGTCGATGCGATTGCCCGGCAGCATGCGCCCGTTCGTCGGCAGGAAATGATCAGTCTCCGGTATGATGCGACGCGATGGTCTCCGTGGGCACTGCATCGGGGATTGGTGTCGGGGAGATACTCACGCAATGCCGCATCTCCGCATGCCGACACGTCCTGGACGCGTGAAGAAAGGTGAGCGCAATGGATGACTATTACGACCTGGGATCGTACAGCCGTCCGGTGACGACCAGTTCGCCGGAGGCGCAGGTCTGGTGCGATCGCGGCTTGCGCTGGTATTACGGCTTCAACCGCGAGGAATCCGTGCGATGCTATCGCAGGGCCGCCGCACGCGATCCCCGCTGCGCGATGGCGCACTGGGGGATCGCTTCCGCTTCCGGCGCGTACTACAACCGGAAATGGGAAGACTTCACCGCGGCCGAGTTGCCGGAGACGCTGGCGACAACCCGCCGGGCGACCGAGGCCGCGCTCGCGTGCCTGGACCGCACGACGCCGGTGGAGCGGGCGCTCATCCGGGCGCTTGCGCGGCGCTATCCGTCGGATCGGGCGACGGGCATCGACGAATTACTCGCCTGGAATGATGCCTACGCGGCATCGATGCGGGACGTCTACGCCGCGTTTCCCGACGATCTCGACGCCGGTGCGCTGTTCGCCGAGGCGATGCTCAACCGCACGCCCTGGCAGTTATGGGACCTCACGAGCGGTGAACCGGCACGGGGCGCGGACACGCTCGAGGCGGTGGCGGTGCTGGAAGAGGCGCTGCGAATGGTTGAACGGCGCGGTGACATGCCGCACCCGGGCGTCTTGCATTTTTACATCCATGCCATGGAAATGTCACCTCATCCGGAACGGGCGCTCAGGGCCAGCGATGCGCTCCGCGATCTCGCACCGGATGCCGGACATTTGCTCCACATGCCCTCGCATATCGACCTCCTCTGCGGCGATTATTACGCGGGGATGGTCGCCAACGATCGGGCGATTCGTGCTGACCGCACGTATCTGGAGCGGGAAGGGGCGTTCAATGGCTACACCTTCTACCGCATCCACAACTATCACTTCAAACTCTACGCGGCGATGTTCCTCGGCCAATTCCGCCCGGCGATCGAAGCCGCCGAGGAACTGGTCGCGACGATCCC
>JBBRLR010000201.1:0-4063 GCA_038231255.1 Thermomicrobiales bacterium
AGACCGGCGACCTGATCGCGCCCCCGGACATCCATCACAACATCCTCATCGAGCGGCATCGCGCTGCCCATGAGGATCTTGATCTCTTCCGCCGTCCGCTCGCCGATCGCGAGGTTGTACTTGCGCTTGATATAGTTGGCAATCGCGTCATCGAACCGGTTGCCGCCGACGCGGATTGAGCGGGCAACGACGATCCCATTGAGCGAGATGACTGCGACTTCCGTCGTGCCGCCACCGATGTCAATTACCATGTTACCAGATGGATCGGCGACGGGGATGCGCGCGCCAATTGCGGCAGCCAGCGGCTCCTGGATCAAATAGGCCCGGCGCGCACCCGCTTGTAGCGCCGCGTCGCGCACCGCGCGCGTTTCCACACCCGTCACGCCCGCAGGGATGCAGATCATCACTTCGGGCTTGACGAGCGAGAAGCGCCCGCATGACTTCGTGATAAAGTATTTCAGCATCTCCTGTGTGACGACATAATCCGCGATCACGCCATCGCGCATCGGCCGCACGACCTCGATGGTTTCCGGGTGCCTGCCGATCATCTCGCGCGCTTCGAGGCCGACCGCCTTAACCCGCCCGTCCCGCGTGCCAATCGCGACTACCGATGGTTCATTGATCACAATTCCCCGCCCACGCATATAGACCAGGACATTCGCGGTCCCGAGGTCAATGCCAATCTGCTTTGGCAAATAGTGTATCCCTTCGCTCTCCCTCACCCCGCGCCCGCGACAATCCTCGCGAATCGTCCGTCAGTATAGTCGACATAACCATCGGAGAGAAGGGCCATGGCGCGATAGTAACCTTCGTTCCTACAAACCGATAGTGCTCACCATACCTTGATATGTCCCGCTGTTAGGAAAATCCGTTAACGCGAGGTCGCGGAATCGAGCATCAAAGCCATAGTCATTCAGTCGCACCAGTGGAACCATGCGTACGCTCTTGATTGGATGCGCGCCCGGCTCTGGTTCAACACCGGCACGGAGATCGCCGGAGACGCGATGAACCGCGAACGAGATATGCACGACATGGCGATCATCCTGAATCCGGTCACAGACGTAGAGAAGGCGGTCTACCGCGACGGTCAGGCCCGTTTCTTCGCGCATTTCACGGATCAGGCATGCTTCGAGTGTTTCACCGTGTTCCAGCGCACCACCCGGTAATGACCATTCCCGTGCGAGGTATTCAGAAATGTGTTGCTCGGTCAGGAGGATCTGAGCGTCTTCAATCAGGATGGCAGTGATGCGGACTTTGATCGGCACGGACACAGAGGTCAGTCCGCCGCTGCGAAGGCTTCGTCCGTGACTTCGTAGGTCGTGTATGCGCCGATGCCGACCAATTTCTCGATCATCCGCTCGTAGCCGCGTCGCAGGTGATGGGCGGCGCGGATTGTCGTCGTGCCGTCCGCCGCGAGGCCGGCGAGCACGAGCGCCGCGCCGCACCGCAGATCGAGCGCGGCAACGGATGCGCCATGCAACCGGACGGGGCCACGGACGAGCGCCTTGGTGTTCGACAGCACTTCGATGTCCGCGCCGAGTTTCTGCAACTCGCCGACGTAGCGGAGACGGTCATCGAAAACGCGCTCGTAGATCGTGCTGACGCCCTGCGCCTGCGTCATCAGCGTCGCGAAAACGCCCTGCAAGTCGGTCGGGAAGCCGGGGAAGTGGAGCGCCTGAATGTCTACCGCGTGCAGGAACTTACCCGCCGTGACGCGCATCGTGCGGGAATCGAGGAACTGGATATTGACACCCGCCTCGCGCAGTTTCTGCGTCACGGGGACCATCGCATCCGCCTCGAAATCGGCGATGGAACCGGCGCGGAGGATCACATCGCCGCGCGTGATCGCGGCGGCAATCGCGAAGGTACCCGCTTCCAGGCGATCCGGCACGACGACGCCATGCCCGCCGAACAATTGCCGCTTGCCCCGGACGCGGATCGTGCTTGTGCCGATGCCGCGGACATGCGCGCCCATCCGGTTGAGGAAATCACCGAGGGCGATAATTTCCGGCTCGCGCGAAGCATTGATGATCGTTGTCTCGCCCTCGGCGAGCGTCGCGGCCATCATCAGGTTTTCCGTGCCGGTATGGGACGGATAATCGAGGTATAAGTCGGTCCCTTGCAGCCGTGCGGCGGTGGCGCGATAGCCGTCCTGCTCCTGCACGACGGTCGCGCCGAGTTGCTGGAATCCGCGCACATCCACATCCACCGGGCGGGAGCCGAGTTTGCACCCGCCGGGCACAGCGGCGGCCATCTCGCCCGTGCGGGCGAGCAGCGCACTCGTGACGAGGAACGACGCGCGCATCCGCTCGACGAGGTGATTCGGCGCGTCGTTGCGCGTGATCGTCTTCGCGCAGATCGTCACGCGATGATCGTGTGAGTCCATCTCGACCATTGCGCCGAGGTAGCGGAGCAGTTCGGCCATCGTCTCCACATCGGCGAGGTTCGGCACGTTTTCGAGCGTACAGACATCTTCCGTGAGGAGGCAGGCCGCCATCATCGGCAACGCCGCGTTCTTCGCGCCGCCAATCGTTACGTCGCCATGCAGCGGCCTCCCGCCACGGATGGAGATCATCTCACCGCTCATCCGGTTATGCCCCTTCCCGCAGTGCGGTTAACGCTGATCGTCGCGCACCCGGCCTCCCGAACGGCGGCGTTGCCCGATGCGGATGCGGATCATCGCGCGCCGGAGCGCCGCTTCGGCCCGCGCGGCGTCCACCTGATCCCGGCTCCCGGCGAGCCGTTCCTCAGCGCGGCGGCGCGCTTCTTCGGCCCGCGCGAGGTCAATCTCGTCCGACCGCTCCGCCGCATCGGCGAGGACGAGCACTTTGTCATGCGTCACTTCCATGAAGCCGCCGGTGATGATCAGGCTCGTCTCCTCACCGCCGCGCTTGACGCGCAGTTCGCCGGGCTGGAGTGTTGTAATCAGCGGCTCGTGGTGCGGCAGGACGCCGAGCACGCCATCGGAACCGGGAGCGACGACCATGTCCACGCCCTCCTCCTGGAGGACGACCCGGTCGGCGGTAACGAGTTCAAAGTTTAATGGCATATACCTCTCCCCCGGCCCCTCCCGTCATTTAGCGTGGGGAGGGGTGACTCAATCTGAGTATTTGGGCCTCTTCAGGGACGCCCCGGCGCCTCGGAGGCTCGTTCCCCCTTCCTCGCGGGAAGGGGGCCGGGGGTTAGATTCTTAACCGTTGTCCATCTGCTTGGACTTCTCGACGGCCATATCAATCGTGCCAACATTGTAGAAAGCCTGCTCAGGCAAGGCATCGTGCTTGCCGTCGAGGATTTCGCGGAAGCCGCGCACGGTCTCCTCGCGCGAGACGTACTGGCCGGGAAGACCGGTGAAGACTTCCGCGACAAAGAACGGCTGCGTCAGGAAACGCTGCATCTTCCGGGCACGCGCCACGGTCAACTTGTCGTCTTCCGACAGTTCCTCGATACCGAGGATGGCGATGATGTCCTGCAAGTCCTTGTACCGCTGGAGCACCTGCTGCACCTCGCGCGCCGTGTCGTAGTGCTCGTCGCCGACGACATTCGGGTCGAGGATGCGGGAGAACGAGGCGAGCGGGTCCACGGCAGGATACAGGAACTGCTCGGCGAGCGATCGTTCGAGGTTGATCGAGCCGTCGAGGTGGGCAAAGGTTGTCGCCGGGGCCGGGTCGGTGTAGTCGTCCGCCGGGACATAGATCGCTTGCACGGAGGTAATCGAGCCTTTGGCGGTGCTGGTGATCCGCTCCTGCAATTGACCCATCTCGGAGGCGAGCGTCGGTTGATAGCCGACGGCGCTCGGCATGCGGCCGAGGAGAGCGGAGACTTCCGACCCCGCCTGGGTGAACCGGAAGATGTTGTCGATGAACAGGAGGACGTCGCGGCCCTCGTCGTCGCGGAAATACTCGGCCATCGTGAGGGCCGAGAGCGCCACGCGGAGCCGCGCCCCGGGCGGCTCGTTCATCTGGCCGAAGACCATGGCGGTCTGGGTGATTACGGAGCGGTCCGTCTTCCCGATCTTGGTCTCTTGCATCTCGAGCCAGAGATCGTTGCCTTCGCGGGTGCGCTC
>JBBRLR010000202.1:0-4009 GCA_038231255.1 Thermomicrobiales bacterium
AACCCGGCCACCGCGACCGCGTCATCGCTCCCCGCCGCGAAACTTGCCACGAGCCGATACCCCTCCGGGCGCTGCTGTGTATTCACCCAGGTGACGAAGGTCTCAACCGTGGCAAGCGGGGCACGGCCCTGCCGCAATGCGGCCATGGCACGATAGGTCAGCGCCGTCTCATGCGCCTCCACCTCGCGCACGGTCGGGGCAACACGGTCCGTCCGGGGGGCATCGAATCGTTCAGGTCGCATTCCGGTCATCCCACACTCCTGTTGGCGTCACTTGAATGGGAAGGCATTCTATCATTCCTCGTCACAGGGAATCTCACCTACCGCTCATCGCAGCGCGGATTGCTCGATGATAGCAACCGCTGCCGATTCGCGCTGCGACATTCGCTTGCACTCCCCGGGAGAGGCTCGGATGGATTCCCCCTGCACGATCTCATCATCCGGATCTTCGCCTTGCTCGCGGGATTGCCTCACAAGAGGAACTTGGCGCCCGGACTGGATTGCATCGGACATATATCGGTAGGGTGGAACGGGGAGAAACGAATGCCACGCTCGAAAACGTCCACACGCTGGCTAATGCGCTTGGTGTGTCGCTTGCAGAACTGTTCGCCTCATTCGATGAGAAGGGCGGCCTGAATGCCCCTGACGCTTGACCAAGTGCGCCCTACCATCACCGATCCGACGAATTGGGTAAACCCGGAAGCGTTGATGCAGCTCATCGAGGAGAACAAGTCGAAAGCGACGAGGACGAAACGAGCGGTGGCTCCCTCGCAAGAGAGCCACCGCTGAAATCATCCCTGCTCTTCCACCACGCGCAAGATGATCTTGCCACGGGCATGACCCGCTTGACTGAGTGTGTGTGCCTGCCGCGCCTCGGCAAGGGGAAAAACCGCTGCTATTACGGGTCGTAACGTGCCAGCATCAATCAGTTCCGCGAGTTGCGCGAGCGTTGCCGCATCCGCCTGAACGTAAAGGTAGACCGCTTGCACCCCCGCTGCTTCCGCTGCTTCCGCCGATGGGCGGCTGACAACCGAAACGAGCCAACCGCCGGGCTTGATCACTCTCCATGACCGCTCTTGCGTCTCGCCCCCGCGCGTATCGAGCACCATGTCCACATCGTGTGCCACGTCCTCAAAGCGGGTCGTGGCGTAATCCACCACCACGTCCGCGCCGAGGTCGCGCAGGAAGTCCGCGTTCGCGGCAGACGCCGTGCCGATCACCCGCGCCCCTTTCCACTTTGCCAGTTGCACCGCGACCGTTCCTACCCCGCCCGCTGCCCCATGGATGAGCACCGTCTGCCCGGCGGAGAGGTGGGCGATGTCGAAGAGTGCCTGCCACGCCGTCAGCCCCACGAGGGGGATGGCCGCCGCTCGCACATGATCGAGCGATGTCGGCTTAAGGGCAATTTCCGATGCCTTCACCGCGACGTACTCCGCATACCCGCCGTCGCGGGTGAAGTCGGGGAGCGTATAAACTGCGTCGCCCACCTGAAACCCGCTGATGGTGTCGCCCGTCGCCGCGATCACCCCCGAAAGCTCCCATCCCAGCACGAGCGGGAGCGTATGACCGAAGGCATCCTTCAGGTAGCCCTCGCGCACCTTCAAATCGGTCGGATTGACCGCCACAGCGTGGACGCGGATGAGTACCTCGTCGGGCGCAACCGTGGGGAGGGGTACGCGCTCATTCACGAGGACATCGGAACCACCGTATGCATGAATCCGTATCGCTTGCATCGTCGTCTCCTCCGCGGTCGAACCGCGTTCGTTCTGCGTTTTCACAGTATTTGTCCTCTTCTCTGGTGGACCCCTTTGTCAAGACACTGGAATGAGTCTTTCTTACGCGGGATGCGGTCAGGTCCCCGGTTGACTCCAGACAACGATGCGTCCCCCGACGACCGGTCCAATGCGAAGAAGAGAGGGCGAGCATCTGGCTCGCTCCTCTCACGCCTGTCAGCGACACACCTTGCGGATGGCGTGGCCGTAACGTCACTGCGCCAATGCCGGAGTGCCGGGATTCGTCTGCGTCGCGGTCGGTGCTACCCGCGCCGCCAGCGCCACGAGTGCCCGCACCAGCGATGCGCGAGACGTTCGAGCAATCGCCCGCTGCTCCGTTGCCGCTTGCCCCGCCTCGATCAGCCGCACATTCTTCGCCGCTCGTGCCAGCCGCTCCTCGTGCATCGCGAATCCGACCGCGCCCGCCATGTGCGCCAACATCGTGTTGCTCCTCTCAGGTAGCACCGCGTCCCGCCGTTTGTCCCCGTCCCTATACCGCCCCCGCCTCCCGCTGTGTCGCCGGTGCCATCGCGGTCGTGAGGGCGATCAGCACCTTGGCGACCGACGCGCGCATCGGGTGCCGCTTCGCCGGCTGCTCGAACTGCCAGTCGTTGCCGTTGATCCATGCCGCCTGCCGCTGATACTCGCCGTAATGAACCTGCGCCGCCATCGGGTTCTCCATCGCGTTGCTCCTTCGTGCTTCCTGCCCTACTGCCTCGGTACACCCCCACTGTAGCGGGTAGGGCGGGGCCGCACATCGCGTGAATCACGCAATCATCGGGCGCGCCGTGCGCGGGCGGAGGCGGGAGCGACTGCGTAGAATGCCGCAGTGGGTGCATCCAGGGAGAGGCAATCGGTACGTAGGGTACGCAGTCGGAGGTCAGGCGAGGCCGTGGGTGACGGCGAAGTGGGTAGCGGCGGCGCGGGTGGCGACGCCGAGTTTGTTGTAGATGCTGCGCAGGTGCTGCTCGACGGTGCGGTGTGAGAGGAAAAGACGCTCCGCCACCTGCCGATTGGTCAGGCCGTGGGCGATAAGTTGGAGGACTTCCGCCTCGCGCGCGGAGAGTCCGGCGGGATAGGAGGGGGCGGCGGGCGGTGTGACATCGAGCCGGCCGGCGAGTGCATCCGCACGCGCGAGGGCGGGCTTGGCCCCCAGTCGCTCGCAGATGGCCCGCGCCTCGGCCAGCCGCCACCTCTCCTCGTCGCTCGTTCCCGTCGCCGCCCGCAACTCCGCTATCGCCAAGAGGGTCAGGGCGCGCTCGTACGGCGCTTCGCACGCATTGGTAAGGGCGAGCGATCTCTCGAGATGGGTCGCGGCGTCCTCATGTCGACCGACATCGGTGTCGAGTTCGCCGAGCAGGCGGTGGGCGGCAATGAGGGCGAGGGGCTGGCGCGGCGCGGTGGCGTGGGCGCGGGCGCGCTCAGCGTGCTCATACGCTTGCTCCATCTCGCCCGCCTGCCGGTGGTACTGCGCCCAGAGCGCCTGCCCTTCGGACTGGCCGCGCACCGCCCCCGACCATGCCAGCCAGCGGTCGCTCGCCGCCGCCCATTCCCGCGCCCCGTCGAGATCGCCCGCGTCCAGCGCCAGCAGTCCGCCGAGGTGTAGGAACATCATGCTGTCCAAAAAAGTCTTCGTGCCCGGTTCGGTCTGCGCGCCTTCCGGTAACCGCGCGCGCACATGCCGCCACGCTTCCTCCGGCCTTCCCTGCAACCGCGCGATGGTGCCGAGTGTCACCTTTGGTATGTGCGCGAGAGCACCGCTCAAAGGTTCTCCCAGCATGGCGGCGTACGTCCGGGCCGCATCCCAATCCCCCGCGATGAAGTCCAGCGGGAACCGGACGGCGCGCACCGGGAAGGGCGCGACGAGGTGCAGCGCCTGCGCCCGCGCCCACCCCTCCTCCGCCGTGCTCGCCATCTCCTCGCGAAAGGCGAGGTTGTCGGCATGATAGGGCAGCAGTGTAATGACGAGGAAGCCGAGCGCACTGAAAGCGAGATGGTACCAGTCCTCTTCCGCTCGCTGAACATGTCGGACCTCTTCGTTGATCCGCTTCGCCGCATCGGGTCGACCGAGATTGTAGGCGACATGGTAGAGGGCGAGGAGTTTGAACCCGTTCGCCGTCGCGAGCGCGGCGTCGTCGAGGTCCAGCGTGCCGCCCAGCAGGGTGAGGACCTCCTCGCACGCGCCGACGATGGCGAGCGGGAAGGCGAGCGAGGTGCGGATATCGGTGGCCGACGAGC
>JBBRLR010000203.1:0-3990 GCA_038231255.1 Thermomicrobiales bacterium
CGCTGACCATGAAAAGGTGCGCTGCCTCCGCGCGGGGCATCCCGGTCTCGACGGCATGAATGATCCGGTGTCGCAAGTCCTCGCTATATGCTCTCATCACTCAAGCATCGCCGAGGGACAATCTTTATGCAACCCGCTCTAGTGACGGGGTCGTTGATGGACTACGCGGTGCCGACGGCGCGCTCCTTCCCGCAGTTCGCAAACACGCGGACGGAGACGCCGACGCGGTTCAATCCGCTCGGCGCGAAGGGGATCGGCGAGCTGGCGACGGTCAGTTCGCCGCCCGCCGTCGTCAACGCGGTGCTGGATGCCCTCGCGCCCTTCGGCATCCGGCACCTCGACATGCCCCTGCACCCCGAACGCATCTGGCGGGCGATCCAACACGCGCGGTCGGGAGCCGCTATCACTTGAGAATAGCGGGAGTCATGCGACTCGTCAGTAAAAATAGGGTGGTAGCAGGCTTTCCAGCCTGCCTCCCTACCCCGGACGGCAGGCTGGAAAGCCTGCTACCACCAAGAGAAATGCTCCAACTGCGCGACGCACACGATGGATATGACTCGCTCCCGACGGGGTCCGGTTCCGGTCATCGCCAGCGTCCGAGTGGTTTGATTTCGTCCGAATCCGCCATCGCCGTGCGGATAGTCTCCTCGTTTAGCCATTGCGGGTTGGGGGGCGTCACGTCGGGTGGATTGGGCATGATGAGATTACTCGCGTGCTGGCGGATGGCGGCGTCGGCGAGGAAGTAGCCGTGATTCTCCAAGACGGCGATTTCCGCCTCAGAAAAGGCGTCCTCGTCGGTGCGGACACGGGAAAGGATGTCGTCCACGAGCGTCTTGGAGTAGCCGCGTGCGCCCGCTAGGTCGTAATGCTCGACCTTGGTGCTGATGCCCCAGTATGTCCCGGCGAGGACGCCTTGGATGAAGTTCGACATCAGCCACCGCTTGCGGACGGCGCGCGCCTGATTCTGGACGATGTCCTGATAGCGTAGCACGCGCCGGATGAGATTCCAGCCGTAGTTGGCGTGGAACGTCCCGCCGCCATCGGAAACGAGCACGCACGCGGCGGTGTTCCAGACAGGCTCAAGGCCCATGTTGTCGTAGACGCCGCCATCCGTCAGCGCCATGTGCGCGAGGTTGCCGGCGCGCTCCTTCGGGTCCTCCCATTGTTCCGCCGGTGTGTAGTCGCCGGGACGGAGGCGGAGCGGAAGCGGGTCAAAGACGGGCGGCCAGCACGACGATGCCGCGACGGCGCGGGCGACGGGCCATTTGGGATCGGACTGCCGGTAGCCGACGTACCAGTGATCGCCCGTTTTCTCCTTTTCGAACACCCAATACGCGCCGTAGACCATATCTGTGGCGCAGAAGATGTAGTCCGGGCGATCCGGCAGTTGGCCGAGCGTCTTGCCGGTGAGCGCCGCCTCCCGTTTGGCGAGGGCTTCAACCATCGTCGCCGGGCGGAACCAGTTCCAGGGCAAGAGGCGTGCGAGGATCGGCAGCGTGCGCATATTCTTCCGGGTGAAGGCGCGGAACGGCCCGGCGACCTGCGCGTCCCAGATTTCGGTCGGGATGACCGCGCCCGGTGCGGGCCACTGGGTGATCGCCTCGACGAGATGTGCCGCGAAGATGCTCCCGCCGGAAACCGCCGAAATCCGATCCACATGACCGAGCGCGCCGAGTTCGTTCAGCCGCCGCAGCGCGCCCATGTGGAAGAGCGCCGCCCGGAAGCCGCCCCCGGACAGGCAGAGCGCGATGCCCTTTCTCCCCGGCTTCGGCATGTACGTTTCCTGCGCGTGGGGCGTAATGGTCGGTTGCCCCGATTGTGTGCCGTGCCCATCTCCGCGCGGTTGCATGGTATCGTCCATCACTTTCCTCCGATGCGCCGCGCCGAGAAGACGCGCAATCATATGCGGAAAACCCCGTACCCGTATGACGAAGGGATCGGGCGAATGGTGACGCCCACCATTTGGCGGGGCCGGGCGCGCATGCGCCATCCAGGGGAATAAAAGAAAAACATAACTACCCGTCACATTTTAGATCATCGTCCCGTTATCATCAGTGTACGGCGTTCGTGATTGGTGAGGAGGAAGTGGAAGCGGCGGGTGAACGAGCAGCAACGACGTTCGCCCGGCCCCACTGATGACGAACGGAACACTCGTTGACTTAGTCCCGAAATCCCGCATCGCGCCGATGAAGCGCAGCCATACGTCCCACGCTCTCGACACGCTGTGACGGTTCGGTGAGACGGTGGCAGCGGGAACCTCCAATGCATACATCTTCTGCCCTGTCCCTTTTGCTTTGGTGGTGGCGCCCCTCCAGCGTCGCCACCTTCTCTTTTTAAGTGCTGAGGACTGCGGACTGAGTGGGGAGAGCGGTTCGAGCGCCGCCCCTTCGATGCTTCCCCCTTCCTGCTATACTGGCAAGCCAGCGACATGACATTGCTCTTACTGACTACTGACTATTATCCCCGGAGGTGCGATGGCGGAGCGGTACGATGTCGTCGTGGTAGGGAGCGGCAATGCCGGGTTTTGCGCGGCACAGGCGGCGCGGGAGCACGCGGCGCGCGTCCTGATCGTCGAGAAAGCGCCGCGCGCATGGGCGGGCGGCAATAGTTACTTCACGGCGGGCGCGACGCGGACGACGTTCGCCACGCTCGATGACCTGCGACCAATCCTCGACGATCTCACGGATGAGCAGGCGGCAGATATCGAACTGCCGCCCTATACGCCCGAACAGTTCATGGCCGATATGGTCCGCGTCACCGACGGGCGGTGCGACCGCGCGCTAGCTTCCATTCTCGTCAACGACGCGGCGGCGGTCGTGCAGTGGATGCACACGAAGGGCGTCCGCTGGAAACTGATGTACGAGCGGCAGTCGTTCCAGGTGGCGGGCAAATCCCGCTTCTTCGGCAACCTGCCGCTCGGCACGGTCGGTGAGGGCAAGGGGTTGATCGCCCAGCACATCGCCGCCGCGCTCGCCAGCGGCATCGAAATTCGCTACGACCGCCCGGTCGTCGGACTGCTGCGCGATGCAGGCGGTGCGGTGACGGGGGTTGCGGTGGATGGGCCGGACGGGCGCGCGGAGATCGCGGCGGGGGCGGTCGTGCTGGCGAGCGGCGGCTTCGAGGCCGACCCGCAGCGGCGCGCCGCCTACCTCGGGCCGAACTGGGATGTCGCGAAGGTGCGCGGCACGCCGTACAACACCGGCGAAGTCCTCCAGATGGCGCTGGATGCGGGCGCACAGCCGTACGGCCATTGGAGCGGCTGCCACGCAATCCAGTGGGACGCAGGCGCGCCGCCGACGGGTGACCGCGAGATCGCGCACCGCTTCTCGAAGCAGTCCTACCCGATCGGCATCGTCGTCAACCGCAACGCCGCGCGCTTTCTCGACGAAGGCGCGGACTTCCGCAACTATACCTACGCGAAGTACGGCGCGGAAATCCTCAAGCAGCCCGGCGCAATCGCCTGGCAACTCTTCGACGCCAAAACCGCCCCGCTCCTCCGACAGGACGAATACACCGCACCCGGTGTCGCCCGCTCCGAGGCGGCGACGATCCGCGACCTTGCCACGTCCCTCGGCCTCGATCCCGACGCGCTGGAGAAGACGGTTTCCGCTTTCAACGCTGCCATCCAACCCGGCGACTTCAACCCGGCGATCAAGGATGGCAAGCGGACGGTCGGCATCACGCCGCCCAAGAGCAACTGGGCGTTGCCGCTCGACACGCCGCCCTACCTCGCCTTCGCCGTCACCTGCGGCATCACCTTCACCTTCGGCGGCGTCAAGGTGGACAGCGGCGCCCGCGTCCTCGACCGCACGGATCGCCCGATCCCCGGCCTCCACGCCGCCGGGGAGTTGGTCGGCGGCCTCTTCTACTCCAACTACCCCGGCGGCAGTGGCCTGACGAGCGGCGCCGTCTTCGGTCGCCGCGCGGGCACGTCGGCGGGGCAATTTGCGGGCATACGCGGCTGACGGATGGCGCACGGCAGTGCGCCCC
>JBBRLR010000204.1:0-3990 GCA_038231255.1 Thermomicrobiales bacterium
CGACCCTCTCGCAGGGCGAGCGCGCGAAGGCGGTCGCCGAGCAGTAGCGCGGCATCGGCGGCTCGCGGTCGGTCGGCTTCTGCCCGGCGCAGGTCCGCTCGCTGCCGGATGCGATCGGCAAGGCAATCGCCATGCACTTCGGCGAGGCGGTCATGAACGGCCATGCCGCTTCCCCATCCGTATCTGTCGGCTCCGCCTCCGTTGGGGGCGCCGACAACGCGCCGCAACCCCAACCTTCCGGCAACCTCTGCCCGCAGTGCGGTTCCGCCGCCTTTGTCCTCGAAGAAGGCTGCAAGAAATGCCACGCCTGCGGCTACAGCGAATGCTAACGCCCTAACCCCCGGCCCATCACCGAAATCTTCATATTCATGGATTCGGGTGACGCGCCCCTTGCGCGACGCTTTGGGAGGTTGTGCCATGTCTCTGTCGTCCCTTGCCCTGCACACGAACGGTCAGCGTGCGCTCCCCGGCGTCCACAAGCGGGATGGTTCGACCGCCGCGTTCGACGGCGAGCGCATTCGGGTCGCCATCGAAAAGGCGTTCCGGGCCGAACTCGATCTTTCCAACGACATTGCTCTCGCACCGGAAACGGCGGCGAAGATCGCCGGTCTCGCGACGGAGGTCGTCGCATGGTGCCACGCGCAAGACGCGGTGCGCGTCGAGCGGATTCAGGACGAGGTCGAGAAGGTGCTGATGCGGGCGGGCGATCACGCGGTCGCGCGGCGATACATCCTCTATCGCGAGGCGCGAGCGGAGGAACGGCGGGCGCGCGTCATCCATTACACGCGGGCGGACGGCAGCGGGGCCGAACTGGATCACGACGCGCTACGCCAGCGGATCGAGGAGGCGTGCGCGGGCCTCGGCGACGATCTCGCCGCGCCCGTCTTCGCGGAGGCTGTCGGCAGCGTCTACAACGGCATCACCGAGCAGGAAATCGCCCAGGCGCTGATCCTCGCCGCCCGCTCCCGCTTCGAGCGCGAACCGGCATACACCTACGTCGCCGCGCGCCTGCTGCTCACGACGCTCTACGCGGAGACGTTCGGCACGGAGACGTTGCTGTCGCGAGCGACGGAGGCGTATCGGGGCTACGTCGCGCGGTACTTCGCGACGGGCATCGCGGCGGAGATGCTCGACCCGGCGCTGGCGACCTTCGACCTCGACCGGATCACCGCCGCCATTCGGCCGGAGCGTGACCTGGCCTTCAACTATCTCGGCCTGCAAACGCTCTACGACCGCTACCTGCTGCAAACAAACGGTCGCCGCTACGAGCCGCCGCAACTCTTCTGGATGCGCGTCGCGATGGGCCTCGCTCTCAACGAAGAAGACCGTGAAGGGCGCGCCATCGCCTTTTATGACCTGATCTCGCAGTTCGCCTTTGTGCCCTCATCGCCGACGCTCTTCAACGCGGGCACACGCCACCCGCAACTCTCCTCCTGCTTCCTGACGACGGTGCCGGACGATCTCGGCGCGATCTTCAAGTGCGTGCGGGACAACGCGCTGCTCTCCAAGTGGAGCGGCGGCCTCGGCAACGACTGGACAAATGTCCGCGCGCTCGGTGCACACATCAAGGGGACGAACGGCAACAGCCAGGGGATCATCCCCTTCCTCAAAGTGGCGAACGACACGGCCATCGCTGTTAATCAGGGCGGCAAGCGGAAGGGCGCGGTCTGCGCCTACCTGGAACCGTGGCACCTCGACATCGAGGAATTCCTGGAGTTGCGCCGCAATACCGGCGACGACCGCCGCCGCACGCACGACATGAACACCGCCCTCTGGATTCCCGACCTCTTCATGCAGCGCGTCGCCGAGAGCGGCGAGTGGACGCTTTTCAGCCCGAACGACACGCCCGACCTCCACGATTTGTATGGCCGCGCCTTCGCGGAGCGGTACGCGCGGTACGAGGCGATGGCGCGCACCGGCGAACTTGCCCTGTCGCGCAGCCTGCCCGCCGTGGACCTGTGGCGCAAGATGCTGACGATGCTCTTCGAGACGGGGCACCCGTGGATCACCTTCAAGGACCCGTCCAACATCCGCTCGGCGCAGGACCACGCGGGCGTCGTGCATAGCTCCAACCTTTGCACGGAAATCCTGCTCAACACCGCCGCCGATGAGACGGCCGTCTGCAACCTCGGCTCGATCAACCTACCCGCGCACCTAACGGACGGCAAACTCGACCATACCCGCCTCAAAGCGACGGTGCGCACCGCCGTTCGGATGCTCGACAATGTCATTGACCTGACCTATTACCCGACCGACGAAGCGCGCGCCGCGAACCTCCGGCACCGCCCGGTCGGCCTTGGCATCATGGGTTTTCAGGACGCGCTCTACGCCCTCGGCCTCTCGTACGCGAGTGAGGACGCGGTGGAGTTCGCGGATCGGAGCATGGAGGCGATCTCCTACCACGCCATCCTCGCCTCCACCGAAATGGCCCACGAGCGCGGCGCGTATCCGAGTTACGAGGGGTCGAAATGGTCCTTCGGTGTCCTGCCGATTGATAGCATCCGCCTCCTGGAAGAGCAACGCGGCGTGCCTGTCGAGATGGATCGCACAACGACGATGCCGTGGGAGAAGGCGCGCAACGCCGTCTGGGAGTACGGGATGCGCAACAGCAATGTGATGGCGATCGCGCCGACCGCGACGATCTCCAACATCGTCGGCACTTCGCAATCCATCGAGCCGGCCTACAAGAATCTGTTTGTGAAGAGCAACATGTCCGGTGACTTCACGCAGATCAACACCGCGCTCGTCGAGGACTTGAAGCGTCTCGATCTCTGGGACGATGAGATGCTGGACGACCTCAAATACTACGACGGCTCGCTGCTCGAAATCGCGCGCGTCCCGGAGGAGATCAAACTGCGCTACCTCACCGCCTTCGAAGTGGATCCGTCGTGGCTGATCGAGGCCGCCAGCCGCCGCCAGAAATGGATTGACATGGGCCAATCCCTCAACCTCTACATGCTCCAACCGAGCGGCAAGAAACTCTCGGAGATGTACTTCGAGGCGTGGAGCAAGGGACTCAAGACGACCTACTACCTCCGCACCCTCGCCGCCACGCAGGTGGAGAAATCTACATTGGACATCAATCGCCGCGCCATCCAGCCCCGCTGGATGAAGAACCAGAGCGCGTCCAGCAACATCCAAGTCGTCCGCCCCGCCACTGAAGTGGACGAAGCCACCGCCTGCACCCTCGGCGAAGACTGCGAGGCATGTCAGTAGCGAATAGTGAAGGGGTAGGGTCGCACTGCTGTGCGCCCGGCCAAGATTATCCGCACCCGTCCGTCACAGATGTTGATTTGAATGGTGGTAGCGCAGGCTTTCCAGCCTGCGCTACCACTGCAAAATGCGAGGAGCGTTCCATGACCCTCACCTTCGATGAACCGACGACCGAAACGGCCCCGGCGCGCGTAGATGCGCGGGACAAGCGGCTGATTAACTGCTCGCAGGTGGATGTGAACCAACTGATGCCGCTCAAATATCACTGGGCATGGGAGCATTACACGAACGGCTGCGCGAATCAGTGGATGCCCACCGAAGTCGCGATGGGCAAGGACATCGAGACGTGGCGCGGAAGCGACCTGACGCCGGACGAACGGCTCGTCATCATGCGCAACCTCGGCTTCTTCTCGACCGCCGAGAGCCTGGTCGGCAACAATCTCGTCCTCGCGCTCTTCAAGCACATCACGAACCCGGAGTGCCGCCAGTACCTGCTCCGGCAGGCGTTCGAGGAGGCGGTGCATACCCACACCTTCCTGTACATCGTCGAAAGCCTCGGGCTGGACGAACGCGAAGTCTTCAACATGTACCACGAAGTGCCCGCCATCGCGCGCAAGGACGCCTTCGAGATGGACCTGACGGCCGCCGTCCTCGACCCGACTTTCTCGACGGAGACATTCGCGGGCGCGCAGAAACTCCTGGAAAACCTGATCGGCTACTACCTCATCATGGAGGGGATTTTCTTCTACACCGGCTTCGTGATGATCCTCTCCTTCC
>JBBRLR010000205.1:0-3976 GCA_038231255.1 Thermomicrobiales bacterium
GACGACCAGATCATAATGCGCGTCGCTCATTCGCTACGCCCTCCCTGTTGCGCCGTGGCGCGCGTATATCGATCGGATCGCCTCGATGATGATCGGCACATCACCGTCCGCAATTGGGCGCGGATCGAGGGCGACCGTGCCCATGTTCGCCCAGTGGCCGCGCGGGAAGATCGGCGGATCGTGCATCTGGAGTTCCTTCATCAGCGTCATCGCGGTGAAACCGAGCGCCGCTTCGTCGAGCGTCAGATGCAATCGCCAGATCGCGCGGCCCGCTTCGTCTTGTTCGATAGTTAGTCGCGTGTGCGGGAGATCATCGAGGCCGCCCTTGAGCGCCTCGATGACGCCCATCTGGCGCGCTTTTTCTGCCGTCACGTCGTTCGTGACATACCGCTCCACCGCGGCAAGCAGGCCGAGGATCGTCTCCTTGCCGACTTTCATTGGGCGCGCGATCCCGCCTTCCTGCAACCGGCAGGCGGCGATCCGCTCCTTGTCGCCGAGGATGAAGCCGGATGTCGGTCCCTCGAACGCTTTGCCGCCGGAATAGGTGACGAGGTCGGCGCCCATCGCGATGTATCGGTGGACATCTTCCTCGGCGGCGGCATCGAGGAGGACCGGCACTCCCCTCTCGTGGGCGATTGCGATAACGGTTGGCAGACTCAGCATCCCTTTTTGCACCGCGTGATGCGACTGGACGAAGAAGACCGCCGCCGTCCGCTCGTTGATCGCGTCGGCGATGTCGAACGCATGCACGCTGTTGACCGTCCCCACCAGAACTGGGACGCCGCCTGCATGGTGAATATCCTGCGTGATCCGCCCGCCGTAACTGACGGCGTGCCCGAGTTGGAGGACGATCTCGCGCCGTGGCCATGCGGCGTTCGGCAGTTGCGAGGCGCGATAGGGATCGTTCCCGGAGACGGCGGCGGCGGTCATGATGACATTGCCCGCCGATGCCCCCGGCGTCACCATCGCCGCCTCTGCGCCGCACCATGCCGCCAGTCGCTCGCCCGCGACATCTTTCAGCGCCTCCATATTCACATTCGCCCGCGCGCCCTCGACCATCGCGGCGACCACATCCGGGTGCAGGGCCACTCCACCCAGTGCGGTCATTCGCCCACTCGCATTAATCACGCGTGGAATCCCGAGCGTTTCGTAACTAATCATCCGCGCCTATCTCTCCATATTCTGAACCACGAAGACACGAAGGACACAAAGAAGGGGAATGACTGATGCGCCTTCGCTCATCCTTTGTGTCTTCGTGGTTCAATTCTCTTTCCCTCTCCGTGATCGCCACGATTACTCTCCGCGCATCCGGGGATCGAGTGCGTCGCGTAGGCCGTCACCGAACAAGTTCGCGCCGAGGACGATCACGACGATCGCGACGCCGGGGAAAATCGTGATCCACGGCGCTTGCGAGACGACGAGCCGCCCCTCGGAAAGGATGTTACCCAGCGTCGGCACTTGAGGCGGCGCGCCGACGCCGATGAAGGAGAGCGCCGCCTCGGCGAGGATTGCGGAGGCGAAGGTGTACGATGCCTGCATGATGATCGGCGAAACGATGTTCGGTAGGACGTGGCGCGCGATGATCCGCGTGTCCCGCGCACCCGCCGCGCGGGCCGCCTCGACGTAGACCTCCTCCCGCGCGACGAGCACTGCGCCGCGCACGACACGGGCGATGCGCGGCGCGGAGACGATCGTCAGGGCGATGATCACATTGATCGTCTTCGGCCCGAGCACGCCCATGATGACGATCGCGAAGAGAATGGAGGGGAACGCCATCAGTGCGTCCATCACGCGCATGATCGGGTTGTCGAGGCGGCGATAATAGCCGCTCGCCAGGCCGAGCACGAGGCCCATTAGCGTGGAGAGAGCGGTGACGGACAGCCCGATCACCATCGAGAGCCGCCCGCCGTAGAGGATGCGCGCGGACACGTCGCGGCCGAACTGGTCCGTGCCCATCGGGTAGGAGATCGAGGGCGCCGCCAATTTATGCGTCACATCGAGTTGCAGCGGGCTGTGCAGCGCGAGTACGGGGGAAAGCAGGGTAATGATGCCGATCGCGATCACCGCGACCCCGCTCACCACCGCCGTCTGGTTGCGGATGAGGGCCCAAATCCAGTGCCGCCGCTTCGGGAAGGCGCGCGATGCGACGCTTGGCGCGATCACCGCCGGTTGCTGCGAAATCAGCGGCTGGCTCATGCGTCGTACCTGACGCGCGGATCGAGGACACCATAGAGGATATCCACGAGCAGATTAATGAAGATGTAGAGGATGGCGACGATCAGGATCGTCCCCTGCATGACGGGATAATCGCGTCGCGCAACCGAATTGACCAGGAGCCGCCCGGCACCGGGCACGTTGAAGACGGTCTCGATCACGACCGCACCGCTCGCAAGATTGGCCACCGTGAGGCCGATGACCGTGAGCGGCGTGACCATCGCGTTCTTCAGCGCGTGCCGGAGGATGACGCCGCGCGCCGGGAGGCCTTTCGCGTGGGCGGTACGCACGTAATCCTGTCGCAGGACATCGAGCATGCTCGAGCGCACCATCCGTGCGAGGAACGCCGCGCTGGAGATGCCGATGGCGATGCTCGGCAGGACGAGATAGCGCAGCGAGGCGAGGCCGCCGTCCTGCAAAGACTCGAAGCCGACCGGCGGCAGGATATGGAGCCGCAACGCGAAGATGAGGACGAGGATCTCCCCGAGCCAGAAGCTGGGGATGGAGAGGCCGAAGATCGCCCCGAACATCAGGGCGCGGTCGATCAGCGAGTTGCGCTTGATCGCGGCCAGGATGCCGAACGGGATGCCGAGCGCCACCGAGACGATCGTCCCGAAGAGCGTCAGCAGCGCCGTCGGCTGCACGCGCTGCCCGATGACCAGGATGACCGGTTTTTTGAGGGTCAGGGATTCGCCGAGATCGGCGTGGAGGAAGACACGATCCATCCAACGGACGAACTGCACCGGTAGCGGGCGGTCGAGCCCCATCACCCCGCGGATGCGCGCGACGTCCGCCGGTGAGGCGCTATCTCCCGCCGCGACGGCCGCCGGATCACCCGGTGTCAGCCGTACCAATATGAAAGCGATGATCGCGACGAGCAGCAGCAGCGGCACGAGGCCGACCAGTCGTCGCAGGATATACGACCCCACGCCCATCCTCCTCGGTCAAAGAGACGGCAGCCGGTAGACGGCAGACAGCAGACAGCAGACAGAGAAGGGAAAATCACGCCCCCGCCCCTCGTTCTACCTACTAGATAACATGCACAGTAACGAGGTTAGCCCATTGGAATGCGCCAAACAAGCCTTTTCGCGGAGATGGCAAGTTTACCGCATCCTAACGCCGTGAATCGAGTGGACGAACGCTTACTGTGCATGTTATCTACTATCTACCGCGTACGATCCCCGGCCTATTTATCCAGCCAAGCATTCCAGGCGAAGAACTCGCTCGGCTCAGACATGCCCTGCACTTCTTTCCGCCACGCGCGGAAACTGAAATTGTCGCCCCAGCGCATGTAGGGGACCTCTTCCCAGAAGATCTGCTGCTGCTCGACGAAGAGCTGCTTGCGCTTGGTCGGGTCCGTCTCGTGGATCAATGCTTGGTAATTGGCTGCGTTACGCGCTGAGGTGTTCCAGCCCGACCACTCGGGCGTGAAGGCCGCTGTGCCGGTCGGGTCGCCGACGAAGCCGATGCCGGTGCTGAAGAGTTCATACGCCTCCGGCTTATCGGTGTTACTGATCTCGGTCGGCCAGTCCTGCACGAGGAGTTTGACGTTGAAGCCGGCCTCCTTCATCTGCTCGGAGGCGACCAGGGCGCTGCGGTACATGTAGTCGTAGTCCTTGGTGGTGATCCAGCGGATCTCCTCCCCCTTGTAGCCCGCATCCGCCATCAACTTCTTCGCCTTGTCGAGATCGCGCTTGCCGTAGATCTCCTTGCCCGCGTCGTTGTACCAGAAGGCCCACTCGGGCCCGGCGAGGCCGGGAGA
>JBBRLR010000206.1:0-3937 GCA_038231255.1 Thermomicrobiales bacterium
ACGCTCGTCGGGCCGTCCGGCTGCGGCAAGACCACGACGCTGAACCTGATCGCGGGGTTGCTGGACATCACGAGCGGGACGATCGCGATCGGTGGCCGGGTGATCAACGACCTCGACCCGAAGGATCGCGACATCGCGATGGTTTTCCAGAACTACGCCTTGTACCCGCACAAGTCCGTCTACGAAAACCTCGCCTTTCCGCTGAAGATGCGCGGCGAGAAAAAGGACGAGATCGAGCGCAAGGTGCGGGCGGCGGCGGACAGCCTCGGTATCAGGGAACTGCTCGACCGACGCCCGCGCGAGCTTTCCGGCGGCCAGCAGCAGCGCGTGGCGCTCGGCCGCGCGGTCGTGCGGAACCCACAGGTCTTTTTGATGGACGAGCCGCTTTCCAACCTCGACGCCAAGTTGCGCGTTCAGACGCGGGCGGAGATCAAGCGGCTGCACCGCGACCTGAACGCGACTGTCGTCTATGTCACGCACGCCCAGTTGGAAGCGATGACGATGAGCGACCGCGTGGCGGTGATGGGTGGCGGGACCGTCCATCAATACGGCACGCCGCTGGAAGTCTTCGACACGCCCGCCGACCTTTTCGTCGCCTCGTTCATCGGCTCCCCCGCGATGAATATCCTGCGCGGCACGCTCCAGCAGGCAGACGGCAAGCCATCGGTGCGCATCGGGTCGAGCCGCTGGCCGCTGCCGCAGCGATTGTATGCCGCCGCGCAGGCGATGAATGCCGGGCCGGAAGTGGCATACGGCATCCGCCACCGCGACATCACGATTGGCCGCACCGAGATGCCGGACAGCGTGCGCGGCATCGTCTACGCCGTCGAGCCGACGGGCGACATCACCTTCGTCCATGTGCGCGTCGGTAACGATCCGGTTGTCGCGAGCGTCGAACCCGGTGTGGAGTTCGTGCCGGATGAGGATGTCTGGCTCGCGCCCGATCTCAACCGCCTCCACTTCTTCGATGGCGCGTCCGGCCTGGCGATCCGGGATAAAATCACCTCTCCCGGTCAGATGGCGCGCGTCAGCTTCGCGAGTGAGAAAATGGCGATTGAAGATGCCCCGATCATCCTGGATGCCCCGTCCGTTACGGGCGCGGGGACCTAAACCCCCCAACCCCCTTCCCGAAACAGGCAGGGGGAGTGAGCCTCCGTCGCATTCGGGTGTTGGGGAAGAGGGCACAGCATTTCGATGAGTCACCCCTGCCCGTATCGAGAAGGGCCCGGGGGTTAGGTAGGAGAGGATTACGAGATGGAGCAGCGATTTGGGCGGCGCGGTATCTTGAAACTGGCGGCGGGTTCGGCGGCGGCGGCGCTGCTCGCGGCCTGTGGCGGCGGCAATGCTGCGACCAATACCCCGAGTAGTGGTGGCGCGAAGCCGACCGCTTTGGGTGGCGGGACGGGTGGGCAAACGCCGGTTGCGGCGACCGCCGCTCCGGCTTCAACGACGGTATCGGGAAGCGCAGCGGCCGCGAATGCAACGCGGCCGGCCGGCTCAACCGTGGCGAATGCGACATCGCCGGCCGCCGGTACGCCGGTGACGAATCCGATTGCGCAGGTGCCGCTCAGCCCCCCGAATACGACCGCAAAGGGCAACGTTCGCTATTGGCAGACGACGTACGACACCCCTGAGTTGCCGAGCGCCAAGTATCACGAACAGTGGGTGAACTCACTGAAGACGACGCTGCCCAACGTCGCCTTCAAGGAGGAACAGCAAGGGTACAACGACATGCTGGACAAGCTGCGTGTCGCCCTGAAAGCCGGTCAGGGGCCGGATGTGGCTGTGCTGCCGCTCCTGTGGATACCGGAATTCTCCGCGCAGGGCGCGCTGGCGGAGATCAATCTCCAGGAACTCGGCTACTCAGCAGACAAATTCTGGCCGGGGGCGCTCAAGTCCGTCTCGTGGAATGGCAAGTTATACGGCGTGCCGACCAACAACGAGACGCACGGCTTTATCTGGAACAAGGCGATCTTCGAGAAGGTCGGGCTGGACCCCGAGAAACCGCCCGCGACCTGGGAAGACGTCAAGAACTTCTCCAAGCAGATCAAGGACAAAACCGGCAAGCCGGGCTACGGCATCGTGGCGAAACTGAATGCGGGCGACATCCCCTACCGCTTCATGCCGCTCTGCTGGGCGCATGGCGGCGCGGCGCTCGATGAGACGGCGGACAGCCCGAAAAACGACAAGTCCAATTTCGATAATGAGGGGACGATCGCTGCCTTGCAGTGGATCTACGATGTCTTCGTGCGCGATCAGTCCGCGCCGGCCTCCGCCTTCACGAATACCGGCGTCGAGAACCAGAATCTCCTGCTTTCCGGCGAAATCGCGATGATGTCCGGCCACCCGACCACCTACGCGCTCGCCAAGAAAACGGCGCCGGACATAGCGGCCAAACTCGGCTATACGCTGATGCCGATGGGACCGGTGCGTCGCGCGGTCGTCTTCGGCGGCTCAGACGCCGTCATCTTCAAGGGCGCGAAGGACCTCGACGCCGCGAAAGCGGTCGTCAAGGATCGGACGTCGCCGCAATGGTCGCTCTATCATCAGTGGGAAACGTCCAATCCCGGCAACCGCGACGCCTTCTCGCTCCCCGATCAGCAGAAGCGCCTCGCCGAGAACACCTTCCTCAATGTGACGACGGATAACTTGCAGTATGGCATCTCATTCCCAGCGGTGCCGGAGTCGTCCGACATCATGAACCTGATGGTTCCGCAAATGATGCAGGATGTGATGACCAAAGCGAAGACGCCGCAGCAGGCAGGGCAGGACACCGCCAAGAAGGTCAATGACATGCTCGCGAAACGCAAGTAGCAATCAACGCGGAGCGATGAGTGATGAGCAATGAGTGGAGGACGCCCTCCTCATTGCTCATTCCTTTTGAGCGAAAGGGGATGGGGATGGCAGAAGAAACGAAAATGCGGGTGGGGCTGTGCGATTCGGGCGAGTTGAGCGACGAGAACCTGACATTCGCGCGGCAACTCGGCATTACGAGCGTTCGGTCGGGGACACCCCGGAACTGGCTGCCGGGTGAGCAGCAGTGGGAGTACGAGGATTTGCTGCGGCTGCGGCAGCGCGTCGAATCCTTCGGCCTGAAGTACGAGGCGATCGAGAATGTCCCGCTCCATTTCTACGACAAGGCGATGCTCGGCGCGCCGGGGCGTGACGAACAGATCGCGCACTACTGCACCACGATCCGCAACATGGGCCGCGCCGGTATCCCCATCCTCGGCTATCACTTCATGCCGAACTCCGTCTGGCGCACCTCGCGCACGACGCCGGGACGCGGTGAGGCGCACGTTACTTCGTTCGACATGGCGCTCGTTGGGCAGACAAGCGCGGCGGAGCAACGCGCCTTCGTCCAGAATGCCAGCCCGGCGATTGACGAGATGTGGGCCGAGGTGGGCGCACTGACCGTCTCGGCGGAACAGATGTGGGAGAACTACGCCTATTTCCTGAAAGCCGTCCTGCCCGTCGCCGAAGCGTCCGGCGTCACCCTCGCCCTCCACCCCGACGACCCGCCCGTGCCGTCGCTCGGCGGCGTCGCCCGCATCTTCACGAGCGTGGACGCCTTCAAACGCGGCCACGCGATCGCCGACGGCAGCCCGGCCTGGGCGCTCGACCTCTGCCTCGGCTGCTGCTCCGAGATGCCCGGCGGCGCCGCCAACGTCCGGGAGATGATCGCGCACTTCGCCCCCAAGGGCCGCATCGCCTACGTCCACTTCCGCGACGTGCAGGGCACCGTGCCCCGGTTCGCCGAGTGCTTCATCGGGGAGGGGAACTTCAATGCGGCGGAAACGATGCTGCTGCTGAAGCGGGGCGGCTTCACGGGCTTTCTGCTGGACGACCACGTGCCGCAGATGGCGGGGGACACGCCGTGGGGGCACCGGGGGCGGGCGCACGCGATCGGCTACATGCAGGGGCTGCTCGATGCCAT
>JBBRLR010000207.1:0-3862 GCA_038231255.1 Thermomicrobiales bacterium
CGCCACTCGATACGGTCCAGACTTGCCGCGCCCCGGCGGATGGGGGACACTCTCTGGGACGCAGTCGTTGCTGCATGGGCACCCGCGTCCTCACCTTCCGCCGCGAACCGTCATCACTAATATACGAGGGCACCCGCGCTCGACCACCCAGCGGCGCGGCAGCAGCACGAAGCCGTGTTTCGCCTCGGGCAACTTGACGACTTCGAGGGCGATCCCGTGTGCCGCAGCAGCCTGCGCGGCTTCCTCGCCGGTGTAGCCCTGATCGACGTAGGCCAGCGTGACATGGTCGCCCGTCTCCTCCTGCACCTGTGCGGCGAGGTCCGCGACCATCGCCCGCTCTTGGACGTTGGCGGGGGTGACATAGAGGGCTGGCAAGTGACCGAGCGTATCCACCGCGATGCTGCCCAGAGGACGCCCGACCTTCGATCCCCCCTTGCGCTTGTGGCCGTCGCATCCCGCCCGCCGCTCTCCGGGGTTGATTGCAGCGTGCGCGCATCGAAGATCGCGGCACTCGGTTCCGCGTCGCGCCCGGCGGCGAGGCGCAGCAGGACGCGCAGATCGTGGGCGATGGACTCCAAGGCGTCCGCGCTGAGCCAGCACTGGGTCTGCTGATAGACGGCCGCCCACGGCGGGAAGTCGTGTGGCATCAGTCGCCAGCCCGCTCCGGCACGGGCCATCCAGCGCAGGGCATCGAAGACGTCGCGCAGGTCATGATCGCGTTGCGGGGCATCGAGGCGCATCAAGATGAGATAGGGGGCGACGAACTGCCATTCGTCATCGCCGACATCGGTGGGGTAGGATTGGCGTCGGATATTCATTCACCGAGCATACGCCGCTCCCAAGTTCATAACACCCTCTAGGCGCGTCGTGACGGGTGACGGGCTGCGGCGGGGCGCCCGTCGCGGGGTCGCGCAGCACCACCCCGGTCCCCGCGATGCGCACGGTGATCCGATGCGCCCGACGGTCGCGGAGATGCCCAGCGAGGGGATACACGAATCCGTGCCGGCCCTTCCCCTTGCCCGCGTCCCGGAGATCTTCGCGGTACACGTCGGCGGCAATCGTCGCGAGCAGCGCGTCGCCGTCGTACACTTCGACCGACACCGGGGCGCTGGAATGTCGGGGATCCCACGCCCAGCCCGCGACATACGCGCCGTTCGTCTCGTCCTGCCAGCCCTCGCACGCCGCGTGCAGTGCGCGGATCGATGCGATGGAAGAGTGGCAGTCCCGTGTCGCCATCGCTCGTCGCATCTCCCTTATGACACCCTCGATCGCAGTAGCGAGAGGAACCCGGTCTATCTCGAGCGCGGGATGCACATCCCACGCCAGCACGATTCAGATGATCGACGGGGAATCATTCCCGCACGTCACCGCAGTTCACTGGCATCATACCAACCTGACGGGCGCTTAGCTGTGGCGGTAAAGCAAACTGGTCTAACGCGGCGGGTTCCGACCGTTCGGCTAGGCAACTTCGAGTGGATATGTTCGTTCCGCGTTTTTGCTATTCGGATGTTCGTCCCCGCCCTTCCTTTCGGGCCTACAGGTTGCAGCGACCGATGCGGAGAAGAGTGGACACTCTCCGCGATTTATTCGGGCGACGGGATGCCGGCGACGTCGATGCGGGCCAGCGGAGAGATCGCTCCCTGCCGACGCGCCTGGAGCGCTTCGAGCTCGTGCAGGGTGTTCAGCAGTTGGCGATGGAGATGGCTCTCGTAGCGCGTGATCTTTTCCAGCGTCGCGTTGTCGGGCAGGATCCGCTGCGTGCGCAGGCGATCCATCCGTTGCATGAGCCGCTCCCGGACGGTCGTCAAGGAGCGCACCTCCTCGTCGGTGGCCTCGCGCGCCTCGGCAAGGAGGTCGGCGAGGTCGGTTCGTGCGGACCGCGCGATAACATCGAGCGACTGCTGCACCGCGTCCACCGTCCATCCCTCGAAGGCGTCGATGTCCACGCCTTTCGGCACTCCCGCAAACCGGACCCGCCGCAGGTCGATTTCCCCTTGCTCCGCCACCGCCTCGAGCAGCGCGACCACATCGACCGATGCAAGATCCCAGTCATCCTCCTGATTATTCCATCCGTCGAGCACCTGCAGCCGGTGCGACGCGACGGCCAGGGCACGGCCATTGGCGGCCAATCGCTCCGCGAAGGTTTCCTTCCTTTCGCTCAGAAGCGCCAGGAGGTCGTCGGGGTCACTCTCGGTGACGATCGCCTCGACGACCGATTCCTGCTCGATCGCGACGACGGCGGTCTCGTAGCGGACGACGCGGCGCAGGCGCCAGAGCAGGAGGGCGATGCGATCGACCAACTCCGCCTCGAGGGCATTGGTCGCCGCGAGCGCCTCGGCGATCCCCGCGCGATGCGCCTCCCACTCCGCGGTGCTTTCGGAGGGAATGACGGGAGTGCTCGCATCCATCCCGTGAGCGACGCGATTGAGCCGCGCGACCGCCTTGCCCGCCGCTGTCCTCGGACCGCCGCCCATGTGCGTCTCCTTCGCCACTATTCCCCTCGAAAAAGAGGACACCGTGATTGCTACTCGTCGTTCATCGGGGTGTGTCGGAAAACGAGGCCTTCTCAGACCACCCGTTGCCGGAGGAACGACCGATGATCGACAGGGTGATTGTAACGGCCTGCGGGATGCTTGACGACCTCCCACGCGCTCGGCCACCGATTGTTGCGCTTGCACCCGTTCGCCAGACGTGCACCTTCTCGGTGAGGGCGCACCGTACGCCCTGCCAGAACTGCCCGCGCTCGTCTTCCGGAGTGTCGCCGTGGCTCCGGCGAATGTGCTCCTGTCCTTGCCGGTGCTGAATTGATCCTGCAGGGGGACCGCCTTTTTGTGTCAACCCCAGAGCATCACGAGCGCTACCGGGATCTCCTATGTCCGGGGGCCATCCATCTTGACATTTATAATCTACTCTAGAGTAGATGTAATCCGGCGTCAGCGTGGATTATGCTGAGGAGGTGAAAAACTATATGACGCTTTCGGAAATGGCGAAACTTCTCGGTTTATCACCGCCGACCCTCAGGCAGCAGATCGCGAAAGGCGTTCTTGTGGCAGAGAAGATGGGGCGCGACTGGGTTGTCGCCGAGGTGGACTTTGAGACGTACAAGCGTGAACGATGGGGGAAGCGCGGTGTGGCATCGCCGGATCATCCGCTGCATCGTAAGGACGGTTCGGCATGAGTGTCTACATGATCTATTGCTTTTACGACCTTGCGGGCGAAATGATCTCTGTTGGCTATTCCGGTCGTGGTGAAGAGCGAATCAAAGAAACAACGAGATCGGATGATTGCTTCCTTCGAGAGTTCGGCACGCGCACATCTGGGATCGGTGACGGAGCAGGGCCGGACGCTCATCTTGGAGACACAGCGACTCATCGGCGATCTCTACGCCATTCCTTACATGGCCGATGCCGGCGCGCTACTGACGACGGACGGCGCGGGGCGTCCGCAGATCGGCTATCGCGGCCGCTCGCACGCCGATACGGGTGTTTACCGCGGGTTTGAGGATCTGTTCCGCGGCGCAGAGCAATTCTGGAGTTGCGTGAGTTTGGTGGACACCCGATGCTTTGGCGGTAGCCGAAGGAGGTGTCCCGATGCCCCGTACCAATCCCCCCCCTACCCGCCCGCCTTCCGGGCGGAGGCCGTACGGCTCGTTCTGAGTGGCGGCAAATCCATCCCCATCATTGCCAACGGGCGCCCCCTGGGCAGCATCGGCGTCTCGGATTGTAGACGCCGAAATGCAAGTGGACGGTGCGCCGACGTAAAACTGGTACACCCTATGCCGTTGCCGCCTCGTCCATCGCTCCATCCCGTTCCGGTCGCCCGCGTGTCCGCCACGATGGCCCCTTGAGATAGAAGACCTGCC
>JBBRLR010000208.1:0-3850 GCA_038231255.1 Thermomicrobiales bacterium
CGCGGTGTGCGGCGGCGCGCAAGCTGTTGCACCTGGCGTGGGCGCTCGTGACAAAGCAAGAGCGGTATCAGTCGAATTATCGAATCGTCGATCCCGCGCTGGCTGCTGCTTGACAACCAATACCGTATCTCTGGGCAGTAGGGGGGTTAGATTCTTTCGACCCGCCGGTGCGCGCGGCTGCCGAGACGGAGCCAGGCAATGGCGCCGTCCGGGTCGCGGAGGAACTCGCCCCGGAGGCCCTTGATCGGTTCGTCGAGGCCGATTAGCAGGTTCTCGCCATAGAGCGCGGCGCGACTGGGCAGGGGCGGTTCGGGCGCGGCAATCGTCTTGTTCGGGAAGCCGCCCTTCGGCAGGCGCTGCACCATGAAGCCGTTCCCCGAAACGGTCAGTTCAAGGTCGCTCATGGCGGCGGTGTATCGCCCGGCGTAGGGCGAGAGTTGGTCCGCTGTTGCGTCGAGCGGCGCCGGTTCCGGGTCTTCAAGGCCGAGGTAGCGGCGCAGAATCCAATTCGTCGCCTCACCGTGCAACTCGCTCCCCCGGTCGGCATTGGTCAGCACCGCGAGGGCGAAGTTGCGCGACGGGACCATCACGAAGGTCGTCTGCTGCCCAACCGTCCCGCCGCCGTGCCGGACGGTGCGCACGCCGCCTACGTCCTCGAGCATCCACGTCAGCCCCATCTCGCCCGCGCTCCCTTTAGAATACAGGGGAGACTGCATGAAGGCGAGGCTTTCCGGCGAAAGGACGCGCGCCCCGTCCTGTGCCGTGCCGTCGCCCATGTGGAAGCGGGCATAGACGAGCAAATCGAGCACGTCGGAGAGAAGGCCACCCGCCGGGTTCGCGGTACGTGGCAGTTCCCACGGTCGCGCAATGGTCGCTGTGCCGTCCGTGATCGTATGGCCGACGGCGAACCGCTCGGTGACGATGTTGCGTGCAAAGAAGTAGGTGTGCTTCATGCCGAGCGGATCGAGGACGAGCGACCGCACCGCCGCCTCGAATGGCTGCCCGGTCAGCACCTCGATAATCCGCCCCGCGAGCGCGAACCCGGCGTTGTTGTATGACCAGAGCGTACCGAGCGGCGCGACCTGCGGCACGTCGGCCATCGCCACGACCATCTTCGTCAGCGCGTCGTCGCCCGCGCTCAAATCGTCGAAGTAATCGCCCACCCAGCCGCCGGTGTGCGTCAGCAGGTGCCGCATCGTCGCGCGCTCCGTCGCCTCGGCATCGGCCAATTTGAGGTTCGGCAAGTATGTGCGGATCGGCGCGTCGAGGTCGAGTTTCCCCTGCTCCACGAGCCGCATCGCCGTTGTGCCGACAAACGTCTTCGTGATCGAGCCGATCTGATAAAGCGTCCGCTCATCCACCGTGAGCGGATGGTCCACATTCGTCACGCCAAGCCCGCCGACCTGCCACGCGTCGTCGTGGTACACCCCGACCGCCACGCCGGGGATGTGATAGTGCGCCATCGCCTGCGCGATAAAGGCGTGCAACTCTGGATCGAGAGAGTGCTGAGTGCTGAGTGCTGAGTGCTGAGTTCGACTTGGTGCGGTCATTCGTTTCCTCCATTTTCCCCACGCTGAATCCGCCGGAACAGTATCATCAAAACTTGTCCTATGCGGTAGCATAACGGAGATACGTTCTTGGCACTCGGCACTCGGCACTCAGCACTTTCCCCGAAGGAGCACACATGGAACTCGGATTGGCCGGTAAACGGGCGCTCGTCACCGGCGCGAGCCGTGGGATCGGCTACGCGATCGCAGAGGCATTGGCGGCGGAAGGTGTGCGCGTCGCCCTCGCCGCGCGGACGGGCGCCGATGTCGAGGCGGCGGCGACCCGGCTGCAGGGAGGCGGCGCGGAGGCTGTCGCGCTTACGGGTGATCTCACCGTCGCGGCAGATGTGGAACGCGTCGTGCGGGAGGCGGCGGTGGCGTTCGGCGGGCTGGACATCCTCATCAACAATGTCGGCGGCGGCATGGGCGGCAACACCGACGAGGCGTGGCAGTACACCTTCGACATCAACCTCAACGTGGCGGTACGCGCCAGCCGCGCCGCCGTCCCGCTCATGCAGGCGCAGGGGCACGGCGTCATCCTCATCATCTCGTCGGTTTCCGGCTGGCAGGTCGGTGGCTCGCCGCAGTACAACGCGGCGAAGGCGGCGGAGATCATGTACGCGCGCTCGCTGGCGAAGGAACTCGGCACGGATGGCATCCGCGTCAACGCCGTCTCGCCCGGCTCGATCATGTTCGAGGGCGGTGGCTGGGCACGGCGCAAGGAGCGCGACCCGGAGAGCATCGCGGCCTTCATCGCCAACGACATGCCCCTCGGCCGCTTCGGCACGCCGGAGGAGATCGCCAATGTCTGCGTTTTCCTTTGCTCCGATCGCGCTAGCCTTGTCACCGGCGCCAACATCGCCGTGGACGGCTGCCAGTTAAAGCCTTCAATATAAGGGAAAACGGAGCGCAGAGGACGTAGAGGACGCAGAGAGCGCAGAGAAAGAATAGAAGAATAGCTTCGTCTTCCATTTCGTCCCTCTCTGCGTCCTCTGTGTCCTCTGTGTCCTCTGCGCTCCGTTGGTTATCAGGTGATGGCGTGACGCATACGATGGCGATGCCGGTGCGGGTATTCGAGCGGCGGGCGGTGCGGGAGGCGGTTGCCTACGCGCAGACGGGCGGGATTGCGCTGCACTTTTTCCGCTGGTCGCATCCGCATTTCGGCACGGGCGAATACTGCCACGTTTTGTCGAGCGACCACGATTTGCTGATCGAGTTCGGCGCGGCGTACGGCTTCTCGCCGCATCTCCTGCAACCACCCCGCCGGGGTCGCGGCGTCTGGCACTTTGACGCCTTCGGCTGGCGCGCCCTCGCCCTCCGCCGCCTCGCCACCAAACTTACTGCCGACACAGGAACCCGGAGCGCAGAGGACACGGAGAACGCAGAGGGCGCAGAGAAGAAAAGAGAGTGAGAAAGGAATATCTCTTTTGTCACCGTGTCATGCTATTCTTCGCTTCATTCTTTCCCGCTCTGTGCTCTCTGCACGCTCTGCGTTAGATCCCTTTTGGTAAAGGAGGATTGGGATGCCTGCGACGGATATTCGGCGGCGGGTGGCGATTGGGGCGGAAACGCTGATGCAACTGGAGAATGTCGGGACGGCGACGCTTTCCGCGCTGCTGATGCGGCGGGGGGTGCGGTCCGTCTTTATGACGGGGGTGCTACCGCTCAACCCGCACAAGCATATGGTCGGCCGGGCGTTCACGCTGCGCTACATCCCCGCGCGGGAGGATATGCCCGGCGGCGAGGGGCTGGACGATCTGACGAATCTCCAGCGTCAGGGCGTCGAGACAATCGGGCCGGGCGAGGTCTTCGTCATTGACGCGCGCGGCAATACGAACGCGGGGAGCCTCGGTGACATCCTCGCCGCCCGCATCTTCAAACGCGGCGCAACGGGCATCGTCACCGATGGCGCGTTCCGCGACACGCCGAGCATCCGCGACCTCGGCCAGCCAATCTACGCGTGCGGGATGCACGCCGCCGTCAACACAACGCAGCACTTCGCGGCGGACATCCAGGTGCCGATTGCCTGCGGTGGCGTGATGGTCTGCCCCGGCGATGTGCTCGTCGGCGACGGCGAGGGTGTGATCGTCGTGCCGCAGGCGATGGCGGCAGAAGTCGCGGCGGAGGCGGCGGAATACGAGCCGAAGGAGATCTTCATCCGCGAACTGATTGACAGTGGCCGCAGCATCAAGGGCGTCTACCCGCCCGACGCGGACATCCTCGCGGCGTACGAGCAATGGAAGTTGAGGCAGTAGCGAGTCGCGAGTGATTGGGCTTTCGCAGTGTAGGGCAGCAATTCCCCG
>JBBRLR010000209.1:0-3762 GCA_038231255.1 Thermomicrobiales bacterium
CCCCGTTCGTGCAGCGTACCGCACTGCTCACAGAGCCAGATGTTCACCAAGTCCGGCAAAGCCTCCCGCACATTGCCGCACCGGCTACAGGTCGCAGTTGTTGGCATCTCCGCCGGAATCACCAGCACCGGACACCCCGACGCCACAGCCTTCTCCCGGATCAGGCGGGTCAGGCCGCCCCATGTCGCGTCGCTGACACGCGCCCTGCGCGCACGATTGCCCCACACCGCCCGTTGGCTCTCCGAGTCGGTAGTTTGGGCCGTCATGCCGCGCTCCTGCATTACAAGCCGGGGATGGGTATTGACCAAACGACGGCTGACCTGATGCTGCCAATCCCGACGCTGATTCGCGACGTGTCGCGTCGCGCGCGCGAACCGTTGGCGCGCGCGCTGCCGATTGCCGCTGCCCGGCTGTGTGCGGCGAACCGCGCGTTTGAGGCGGCGGAGTTTGCGATCCGACCGGCCGACATACCGCGATGCGTTGACGATCTCGCCGGTGGAGAGCGTCAGCGCGTGCCCCGGCTCCAGATGCACGCCGACGGGGGAAATATCGGATACGTCAGCGGATGAGAGTGCCACGGTATAGCGGAGCGCCGCCCACCAATCTCCCGCGCCTTCGCGGAAGTAGCGCGCCGTGGTAATGGTCGTCGCGATGTCTCGTCCACCTCGCGCCCGGATCCATCCGATACCCGGGACCTTGACGCGGCGCCCGTCAAAGCGCGTCTCGGCGGGGATCTCGAACGATGCGTCGCCCCGTTTCCGCGCCTTGAAGCGGGGGAACCCCGGCCGCTCACCGCGCTGGGCGCGACGGAATGCAGCGCGATACGCCTTGTCCAGGTCGCGCAGGGCACCGACCTTGACCCGACGCGGGATACCAATGAGCCAGACGTTATCGGACTGTTGTTGAAGTGCGGTCAGGGCGCGCCCTTGCTCGTAGTAGGAGAGCGACGTTTGGTGCGCGGCGAAATGCGCCTCCCGTGCCGCCAAAGCCCAGTTCCACGTCCAGCGATGCGCGCCCGCGTAGTTTTCCAGCTGTCGGCGCTGCGCTGTCGTCTGATAGAGCCGCACGCGCTCGATGCGATACGCATCAGCCATCGCGCATTACCTCGCGTCCGTCGCTAAACGGTCTCATTCGCGATCCGCAGTTGATGATCGGTAAAGCGCGCGAGATTCACCTGCTGGCGCGGGGTGATCACTTCACAGACCCAGCCCCAGTGCAGGGAGACCCAATCGCCGATCGCGGCGGTATCTGCGAATCCGCGCGCCTCGATCTGTCGCACGGCGCGCATCGGGGCGGGCGGGCCGAGGGTGAGTTTGCCCTCAACGATCAACAATGGTGCCTGTTCGACGACCAGTTCCGGCCCATTGACCTTGACAACCTTGCCCCAACTGACGCGGCAATTGTCGATCGTGTGGAGCGAGTTCTCCAGTTGACCAACTTTGCTGTGCACATCGAAGACGTGAAAGTTGTGGTGGGGCCGCGCCCCCGCCGGCGCCTTGCCGAGCACCCAGTCCCTCGTGCGCCCCTGCAACTGGGTGCCGAAGCGCTCCAGCAGGTGGTCGTAGAGCTGCCGCACCTCCACATGGTTGAGGAGGTCGCTCCCGAGCCAGTACGCCTCGACGACGCGGTCGTCGAAGGGATCGGCGATGCCGTTCGTGCGCGCGATCAGTTGCAGATACGGCAGCGCGCCGGTGAACTTCTTCAGGAGCGGTCGCAGGCCGTCATCCACCGTCCGCTCGACGCCGTACTGGAAGATCGTCCGGTTGTCGTCGCCGCCGCAGTAGCGGAGCTGATTCGGCATGAAGGCGTAGCGGATGAAACGCAGTTGCCCCGCGAGCGGTGTCGTCTGCGGTATGAGATCAATCACCGGGTCGCCTCCTCAAGCATCATGTCGAGCTCAGCGAGGAACCGCAGCATGTCCTCCGCCTCATCGGTCGGCATCCGCTCCAGCACCTGCGCGGCGTAGACGACGACGTAGTCGCCGACCGCGAGGTCCGGGATGCCATTGACTGCCATCCAACGCGGCTCGCCGTCGTAGAGGACTTCCACTTTCCCCTCGGCGACGCGTAATATCTTCCGTGGAATTGCCTGGCACATGCCCTATGCTCCTCAATACCCCGACGGGATCGCGACGAGATTTCCGATGATCATTGTCGTCAATGCGCCCAGGCGGACGAGCGCCTCGGTCACGCCGCGCTCGACCGGCGCGCTCAGACCCATCCCCAACTCGTACTGCTTCGGCTGGCAACCGAGGATATAGATCACGCCAGGCAGCACGCCGAGCGCCCGCGCGAGGGTGAGCACGCGGGACGGCACCGTCGCGTGCATGTCGGCGAGGAAGTCGCGCTGCTCCTCCTCGGGCAACGTCGCGAAGTCCGGCACCTCCGTCTCCAGGAGATAGACAGTGCCCGGTGCGCCGCCGCGATCGACCGCGTCCACGATGATCAGCGCCTCGTAGCCGTCCATCAACTCCTGCACGAGGCTGATGCCGCCGCTCCCCGGCTCGACGACGCGGACGCCCTCTGGCACCCCCGCCGCGACGAAACGCCGGACAGCGACGATCCCGAAGCCGTCGTCCTGGCAGAGGTCGTTGCCCATCCCGGCGACGAGCACGCGCGGCTTCATGCCGCCGCGACCTCTTCGGTGCCCACGGCGATCTTGATCTCCCCGTCGCGCACCGCGACCGGCAGCACCTCGAGTTTCCCCTCGCCGTCCAGCCACTTACCGGTGCGGACATCGTAGCGGCAGCCGTGCCAGGGGCAGATCAGCGTCGTGCCCTCCAGTCGCCCGGTGTGCAGGGTGAGCGGGCTCCCCGGCGGGCAGCCGTTCTGGTAGGCGTAGAACTCGTCGCCGAGCCGCGCGAGGAGGAGCGACGCCCCTTCCGGCCACACCGCGCGCAGTCCTCCCGGCGGGAAGTCATCGACGCGCCCGACGGTCACCCAGCGCGGCCGACGGAGGGCGCGATGCGCCACCGGCTCCGCGATCGGGGTCGCCGGAAGTGACTGCTCGGCCACCAGCGCGCGGAAACCGGGGTAGCCTTCGCGGAGCGCCGCCTCGACCACGCGCGTGAGCGTCCCGGATGAACCGGGGCAATCGCCGCAGGAGCCCGAGAGACGGACGTGCACCGTACCCGCGTCCACACCGAGGAGTTCCAGATGCCCGCCGTGCGATTCGATATACGGGTAGACATTTTCTAGTGCAGTTTCGACCTGCTCCCGCTCGTCCACGGCCGCGAGGTCGTACATGTCGAGGAGTGTCTGCACCATCGCGTCGTCGGCGACCCGCGCGACGAGGCCCGGCCCGCCATATTTCGCCAGACGCTCCATCAGGCGACCGAGCGCGTAGCGATGCACGGTGTCGATGCCGTCGAGGAGCGCGAAGACTTCCGTCCGCGTCTGCTCGTCCGCGATCTGCTCCATCCGCTCCACGCCCTCGCCGACCCATTCGAGGAGATGCGCGAACTCCGCCTCGGGATCGGCGACCGGTTGCTGCACCATCTCAAGCGGGATCAGGAAAAGCGGCGTCTCGTCGCTGACCGATGCCATCGCTACGCCCCCATCAGGCTGCCGCGCAATGCGGGCAACTGTCGCGCGACATCCCGGCGCAGACCGGGCAGTCCGGCCCGCACTCCCCGTGGGCGGTCTTCTGCAAGTCGTTCATCTCGTCGGCGAAGCGCCGCCCTCCCTCCTTGCTCCCGCTGTCGCTGAGGCGATACCGCCCATCCGTCTCTTCGAGGTGCCCATCCGCGACGAGGATGGTCAG
>JBBRLR010000210.1:0-3708 GCA_038231255.1 Thermomicrobiales bacterium
GGTAGGTGGATGCGGAACGGTGGTCATGCAGCCCACCGCGCGATGAGCGCTTCTTCCGCTTTCGTCCGCCTCCCCCATTTCGTCGGCGCACGCCAGCGCGCGGGAGGCACCCGGTAGTGCAACAGTTCGTCGATGCTCCAGACATGGTCGCTGATCCCCGCCGCCATCGCGGGCGTCTGCCCCGGTGCCAGACTGCGGTGCGGCGTGCAGAAGTTGTAGACCGTCCCCACCAGCCACATCCCGCGCTCCAATCGCCCGACCGTCCGGCCCAGTCCCCGCGTCCGCCGCGCCAAGCGCGCCAGTCGTGCCCGGAACGTCCCGTTCAGCCGCTCGATGTACGCCGTCTGGATCGTCCCCGTGCCCAACAACCGCTTCGCCCAGCGGCGGGTGCCATGGGCGATCCGCCGCGCCACCCCGACCACCCGTCTGTCGGCGCGCTGTTTGACCACCTGCGCGATCACCAGCCCCGGCCATTCCACCAGCCGACACCGTCCCCGCCTCCCATCGCGGGGTGCGGGGGAACGCGCCATCCGCCGCACTTGCGTCACATAGGCCGCGAATCCATCGACGCAGACCAGCAGCGGCGTGGGCAGCGCGCACGCCTTGACGATCATCAGCAAGCGGGCGATCAACGCGCCATCCCGCCGCACGCTGACCACCCCACCGAGCCAGAGCCGGGTCACCACCTGCATCGCCAGCGCCAGCCAGACGACCCCGCCTTGTTGCTTGACCCGGATCTCGTCCGCTTGCACCGCCCCCAAGTCGCGCGGCTGGCAAACCAGGTGCTGATGGACGGCTTCGCCCTGCGCCCCCGCCGCGTCCGTCCCGTCCGCAACCGTCTGCCGTCGCACCCCAAACGCTGCCTCGATCGCCGCCGGGGGACAGCCATAGGCGACCAGGGTCACGACACAGGTGATCGTCGCCTCGTCGGTAGAGCGGCGGTACATAGAGCGTGCCTGCACGTCCGCTGAACGTCGCGCCGCAGACGGTGCAGCGGTAGCGGGGTGGCGTACGCGCGTGAATCCAGATATTCCCCTCGTTGACCTGCCCCCTTGCCGGGCAGTCGGGATTGGGACAGAATACGGCATGCGGGTTCATAGAATCTCCTCCTCAACAAAGAAGATTCTAGCGAACTCGCATGCATGTGTCTCATCCCCCTACTCCACCGTTCCGCTCACACCCACCTCTCCTCTCTCCTTCGTGCTCTTCGCGCCTTCGTAGTTCAAATTCCCTTCCCCTCTTTGCGCTCTCTGCGTCCTCTGCGCCTTTGCGGTTCGTCCCCGGTTTCATCCCCCGGATTGGCGGAGGCGGAAGCGCTGGAGTTTACCGGTTTCGGTGTACGGTAAGGTGGCGACGAATTCGATAGCGCGCGGGTATTTGTACGGGGCGATTTCCGCCTTGACGAAGTCTTGCAGTTCGATGACCGTCTCCGGCTGCGCGTCCGCCGGGTCGCGCAGCACGACGAAGGCGGCGACGATATGGCCGCGCGCCGCATAAGGGAGGCCGACGACGGCGCACTCCTGCACCTTCGGATGTTCCCGCAGGACATTCTCGACCTCCGGCCCGGCGATGTTGTAGCCGGACGAGATAATCATGTCGTCCGCACGCGCCTGATAGCGAAAGTACCCTTCGTCGTCCATCAAATAGACATCGCCGGTGAGGTTCCAGCCGTTCTGGACGTAGGTGTGTTGCCGATCTGGATCGTCGAGGTAGCGGCATCCGGTCGGGCCGCGCACCGCGAGCCGCCCGATGCTGCCGGGCGGCAGGGGGGCGCCCTTGTCGTCCACGACGCGCGCTGCGTAGCCGGGGACGGGCTTGCCGGTCGCGCCGGGGCGGATGTCGTCGCCGGCGGCGGAGATGAAGATGTGCAGCATCTCCGTCGCGCCGATGCCGTCAATCAGTGTGATCCCCGTCGCCGCCAGCCAGGCGTCGTAAGTCGGCAGCGGCAGCGTCTCGCCCGCTGAGACGCATTTCCGTAGCGACGAAATATCGTAATTGTTGGCCTCAATGATGCCCGTTAGGCGGCGGTACATCGTCGGCGCAGTGAAGAGGATGCTGACGCGGCACTGCTGGATCGCGTCGAGCAGGCCGTCCGGGCTGGGCTGCTCGATCAGCACCGTGGACGCGCCGACGCGGAAGGGGAAGAGGACGAGGCCACCGAGCGCGAAGGTGAAGCCGAGTGGCGGCGTGCCGCAGAAGACATCGTCTGCTGTCGGCCGGAGGATGTGCGCGGAGAAGCAATCGCAGATCGCCAGTACATCCCGATGGAAGTGCATCGTCCCCTTCGCCCGGCCCGTCGAGCCGGAGGTAAAGGCGATTAACGCCACGTCGTCGCTCGCGGTCGCGACATTCGCGAACGTCCCCGGTTTGCCCGCGCTCAATGCTTCGAGCGTGTCGGGATGATCCCCGGCATGGAAAAGGCAGAGGCGGGGATTGAGGGCCGCGTCGCTGCCGCGCACCTGCGTAATCGCCGCGTGCATCTCGTCCGCGAACCGCCCGTCGCACAAGGAGACGGTGACGCGCGCCTTGGTCATCACGTCGGTTAACTCCCGCGCGCGGAGCAGCGGCATCGTCACGACAGCGATTGCGCCCGCTTTGAGGACGGCGAACCAGGCGGCGACCATCGTCGGGTTGTTCGGACCGCGCAGCAGAACACGGTTGCCGGGTACGACGCCGAGGTCTTCGGCGAGCACATGCGCGATGTGATTCGCCTCCGCGAGCAGGTCGCGATAGGAGAGCGTGCGCCCCGCGAAGTGCAGGGCAGGGCGGTCGCCATTCGGGCCGTTCGCGACGGTATCGAGGAGTTCGACCGCGCAGTTCAGTTGGGCGGGGTAGGAAAGCGGCGAATCGAGATCGGGCCAATCGGCGGTCGGCGGGAGATTGTCGCGCGCGAAGGTATCCACATGGCCGGTCGGCCCGAACTGCACTGCCATCCGCCCATCCCTCCTGCCGCGTCGGCGTGCGGGGGTGTCTGCTTGCCCGATGGCATGAGTGTCTGTCAGTTCGCGAATTTGTCAAGCACACGGTCTCGGGAAACCTCACCCCCCATCTGCCCAGAAGGTATCCGCTCTCCATTGCGATGGCTCCGTACGAGAGCGGGTGCCCTCTGGGCAGTGGGGGTGAGGTTCTTCCGCGATGCCCGCAACGAGTGGACGCGCGTGCTATAGTAAATCAATACCTCCCACCAGGGTATCTCTCCGGGTACGGCCCGTACTCGCGGAATTGCATCGAGGGACGGTCACCCCTGTTCGGCATCGCGATGACCGTAGGTTTCGGTCGGCGTGTCGGAAGGAGTATCCGGTGTACAATCAGGGTCCCGGCTCATTACGCGGCGATGACCGTATTGACCTCGTCGGCCCAAACCGCATGCTCGAACGCTCCCGCAATCGCGCGCAGAACCACTACACGGGCGATGAGGAGGCGGTGCGTGGGGAAGCGGAGGCGGCGGAGGCGACCAAAGAGCGGAAGGATGCCGCCCGACGCGCCCGCGAAGAAACGAGCGAATCGTTCGGCGAGCGGGTACACGGCTGGTGGTCTCGCCGCTTCCATCGTTCATAACTCGAAAACGCCGCGCCACTTGATGAATTCAGCAGTTATGCAGTTCGCGAGGGAATCTGGAGGTGGCGGGGGGTGTGACGCCACCCACAGCGAAAAACAAACAAAAGCAACAAGACTAAAAAAAGTGAAAGCAGGTAACACCCCAAAAGA
>JBBRLR010000211.1:0-3701 GCA_038231255.1 Thermomicrobiales bacterium
ACACCGACGCGGTGGCCCGGCGCGAGAGCGCCGTCATCGCACCGTTGAAGATCGTGTTCTCCTCCGGATGGCCGGTCCGATACTCCCAGACGTCCATCCCGTGGAGATGACGGAAGGCATTCCCTCCCGTCTTGACACTGTGCAGCAGATCCGCCCACGCGTTCCAGACATACGGCCGCCCGCTGTAGGTCGCCCAGCTCCCCACCGGCTCCGGCGCGTCGGAGCGCAGGCAGTCGCCGAGCGGTGTGAGGGAGAAGTGGTGGCCCTCCTCCTCGCGGAGGACATCGACGCTCGCCAGCGCACGCAGCAGCCGGTAGAGCGTGCGCGGATCGGCGTCGGTGGCGGCGGCGAGAGCGTCGCTGGTGCGCGGTCCGTCGGTGAGGAGATCGGCGATGCCCAGGGTGGCGGCGACGTAGATCGCCTGCGAGATCTGATACCCGTCCACCAACCGTCTCAAGGCCGCCGACGGCGTCATGTCAGGCTGCTCCATCCCGGCTCCCCTTCCCCAAACCCGCGCGGCGGGCCGATTTCCGTCGTGTCCGGCTTCGTGATGGCAAGATCATAGCAGCCTATCGGTGCGGACGCGAAATGCGTGTGGGGCAACCATGGCGACTATTTCGCCGCGTCCTCGCCCCGCAACAACTCCAAGACAACGTGCGCCTTGAACTCCGGGTCGAACTTCCGTCGTATGCGCATCATTGAACCCCTCTCCGCTTAGACCGGGATAAAATGAGTGGCTGTCCCGGTCTAAGGGGAAGGGGTTCACTACAAATCGTTTGTCCGCCGATGCAGGGCGCTGGTATGCTGCCGCCAGATGAGGCGCGGCGGGTAGCTGAAGGGACAGGAGGCGAGCAATGGCGACAAAGGACATCTTCATATTCCCCAACCCCGTCAATGAAGTTTCGGCACGCGTCGTTGCCGCCGGTGTCGTGGCGCTGGCGACGGCCACCGTGGCGTCGCGCCGGCGCTGGCTGATTCTTCCGCTCGCGTACGGCTTCGTTGCCCGCGCCCTGACCGGGCCAACGCTCAGCCCGCTTGGTCAGTTGGCGACGCGGGTCGTCACACCCCGCCTGGGAGTGCCGCCGAAAGAAGTAGCCGGTCCACCCAAGCGGTTTGCCCAAACGCTTGGCGCGTGCATCTCACTGACGGCGCTGGCATTGGCGTTTCCCTTCAAGCGCACCAATGCCGCATTCGCTCTTGTCGGGATGATCGCGGTATTCGCGACGCTGGAATCAGGCTTCGGCTTCTGCGTCGGTTGCAAAATCTTCGGTGTGCTGATGAAACTCGGACTTGTCCCGGAGGAGACCTGCGCGAAATGCGCGAACATCTGGGAGCGCCCCAACCTCCGGGCGAATGCGCCCCCGTCCTGACGTCGTCCGCGAATGTGCCGATGGTCACGACATCAGGTGATCCGTGAACCAGCCGAGTAGCCGCGTCAGCGCGTCCCGCTGGGTCTGCGGGCGGCCACGCATGAAGCCGTGCGATTCGCCGGGATAGCGGACGAATTCGACTTCCCGGCGCAGTTTCCGCAACGCGACGAAGAGTTGCTCCGCTTCCGTGATGCGGCAGGTGTAGTCCTCCTCGCCGTGCAGGATGAGCAGCGGCGTCGTGATCCGTGCGACGAGCGGCATCGCGGAATGCGCGCGATAATAGTCCGCTTCCTCCCACGGCACGCCGCCGCTGTCGAAGTCAATGGACTCCCACTGATCCGTCGTGCCGGAAAGCGTGGCGAGGTCGCTGATCGTCGCCATCGTCACGGCGGCACGAAAGCGGTCAGTGTGCGTGATGACGTAGTTGGTCATGTAGCCGCCGTACGAGCCGCCGAAGACGCCGAGCCGCTGCGGGTCGGCGATACCGCGCGCGATCAGGGCGTCGAGCGCGGCCATGCTGTCCGCGTGCTCCTTCGCGCCCCAGTTGGCAAGGATCGTGTCCGCGAATGCCTTGCCGTAGCCCGCGCTGCCCCGGAAGTTGACCGAGTAGACCGCGAATCCGTGCGTGGCGAGCATCTGCTGCTGCGTCGAAAACGCCTCCCCGACCGCGCCGTGCGGCCCGCCGTGCAGGTGTAGGAGCGTCGGGAACGGGCCGTCCGCCGCTGTCGTGCCCGGTGGCAGCCACAGGACACTCTCGACCTGCCGCCCATCCTCCGCCGCCACTGCGAACCGCTCCGGCGCGCTGAGGGCGATTTCCTCTAGCAGCGTGTCGTTCGTCCGCGTCAGTTGCCGTCGGTCGTCGCCGCTCCGGTCGCACGTCCAGATGTCGGGCGGCGCGTCCGGCCCGGTCCAGAGGAAGGCGAGGCGTGCGCCGTCCACATTGATCGTCGGCCATCCCGTGCTGCCCGTGCCGCCGACGATCCGTGTCGCCTCGCCATCCATGCTGACACGATACCCGTGTGCGTTGCCCGCGAAGTTGAAGACGGCGAGCGCGGATTGGCTATCCGATGACCACAGGGGTGGCACCGAAGGCGCGGGCGGCTCCCACGCGGCCACACCACGATCCAGATGGCCCGTGAGGCTCGTCGCCTCGTCCCCCGCCGCCGGGATGACAAACAGGTGATGATCCTCCGTCGAGCCGGTGTGCGGATTGCCGTTGTCGTAGTAGGCGATCCGCGCGCCGTCCGGCGACCACGCCGGGCCTTGCGCGACACCGGCGCTTTGCGTCAGTTGGCGGAGGTCGCCGCCGTCCGTGTCACTCGTGTAGATGTCCCAGATCCATTCGAGGTCCCACTCCTCGCGCCGCGTCGTCACGAAGGCGAGGCGGCGACCGTCCGGCGACCACGCGGGCGAGAAATGGTGCCAGTCGCCCTCGGTGATCTGGTGGATCGCGCCGCCCGGCACATCCACGACGAAGAGGTGCCAGAAGCCATCGCCGATGTAGCCGCTGCCGTTGACGAAGGTGCGCAGGCGACGCGCGACGCGCGGTGCGTTCTTCGGACGGTTTTGCGGCGTGACGCGGGACGAAAAGGCGATCCGCGCCCCGTCCGGCGACCAGACGGGCGTGCCCGCACCGTGGTGCAGCGTCGTCAGTTGCAGTGGGTCGCCCCCGGCGAGCGGCAGCAGCCAGAGTTGCGGCGCACCCCCGCCCCGATCCGATGTGAAGGCGATCCACTGACCGTCCGGCGACCAGCGCGGATTGCCGTCGCGCACGGCGCCGCGCGTCAGTTGGTGCGGCTCCCCACCGTTTGTCGGCACGAGCCAGAGCGCGGAATACGCTTTGTCCTGCTCGCCGTCCATCGCCCCGACGGTGTAGACGACCCGCGCCCCATCCGGCGAAATCTGTGGATCGCCGACCGCTTGCAGGCGAAGAATATCGTCGGGTTCGAGTGCGCGTGGCGCCATAAAGATCTTCCTTTCATCGAGTGCGCTGGGAAACAAACGATCTCATTCTCTGCGTCAGCCTCATACTACTATGATGCACAGGGAGACTGACGCAGAGACGATCAGAATGTTATCCATGAGCAAAACAGTTCACCTTTCCGCTAACGGGGTATGAAGCCTCGGTGTTCTGTTGCCGGAGCATGTCCTCAGTTGTGGTACGGTAGGCGCGAGAGATTCGGGGCTGAGGTCGAGGGACGGTTGATGTCTACGGCGTGGTTTATCACGCGGGGCAACGGTACGCGGTGGGATGGCGCCGCTTGCGGTGGGCATCGCGCGGCCGACGGACCCTGCGTCGGCTCTCAGGGATCGTTTGTGAGCGATGGCCGA
>JBBRLR010000212.1:0-3463 GCA_038231255.1 Thermomicrobiales bacterium
CCCGGCAATCCAGACCGGCAGGTTCCCGGTCGCCCACTCCATGCGAATCTGCTCGCCGTCGTAGTCGGTCGGTCGGCCACCCGCGAGGTCGCGGATGATCCGAACTGCCTGTTCGAGCGTGGCGAGCGTCGTTGGCTTTTTGCCCATCACGCGGCGCGCGCTGTCGCCCCGGCCGATGCCGAGGTCCATCCGCCCGCCGGAGATCAGGTTGAGCGTCGCCAGCGCGCTCGCCGTCACAGTCGGGTCGCGCGTCGCCGGGTTCGTGACGCAGGTGCCGAGGCGCATCCGCGTCGTGTTGAGCGCCATCAGCGTCAGGAGCGGGTACGGCTCCAACCAGAGGACGTGCGAGTCGAAGAGCCAGCCGTACGCAAACCCCGCCTCCTCCGCCTGCCGCGTCAGCGCCACGATCCGCCCCGGCGCCATATCGGGTTTGAGGGTGATACCGAAGTCGAGCATTGCTCACTCCTCTGCGCGAAGGGCTGAGGGGAGGACGCACGGCTGTGCGCCCCTACATGTTCTGGTCACTGCTTACTCGCTACTCCGCAAGTACTCCATTGCGATTGCCGCCATCATGGCGACGCCGAGGGGCAGGGCGCGCTCGTCCACGTCGAATTTCGGGTGGTGGACGCCGTTCGTCAAGCCGCGCTCGGCGTTGCCGGTGCCGAGGCGCATCATCGCGCCGGGCACCTTTTCCAGCACGAACGAAAAATCCTCGCCGCCGAGACCGAGCGGCTTCTCGCTGACATTTTCCTCGCCGATGATTGGCAGCGCGGCGCGGCGGATCAGCTCGCACATCGCGGGGTTATTGATCATCGCCGGATAGCCGGTGAGATAAGCCGTCTCTGCCGTCGCGCCCATCGCCTGCGCGATGTGGGAGGCGACTTCGGGGATGCGCTTGCGGATGTGCTCGCGGACTGCCAGATTCAGCGTTCGCACCGTGCCGAAGAGCGTCGCGAACTCTGGGATGACATTCGCCGCGCCAACGCCGGCTTGCATCGTGCCGATTGTGATGACGGCGGACTCCATCGGGTCCGTTTCGCGGCTGATCAGCGATTGGAGGGCGATCAGGATGTGTGCCGCAACGAGCGTGCTGTCCACCGCACTGTGCGGTCGGGCGGCGTGCCCGCCCTTGCCGTGGACGCGGATGAAGATGCGATCTGAGTTGGCGTTTGCCATCCCCGGCGTGAAGGCGATCTGCCCGGCGGGCACCTGCGGGTCCACATGGAGGGCGAAGGCGGCGTCCACATTCGGGTTTTCCAGCAGGCCATCCTCGATCATCGCCCGCGCGCCACCATACCCTTCCTCGCCGGGCTGGAACATCAACTTGACCGTCCCCGCGAACTCATTGCGGCGCGCCCAGAGGACGCGGGCGGTGTTGAGGATCACGGCGGTGTGGACATCGTGCCCGCAGGCGTGCATGACATTCGGCGTCAGCGAGGCGTAATCCGCGCCCGTCTCCTCCTGCATCGCGAGTGCGTCCATGTCGCCGCGCAGGAGGACGCACTTGCCGGGGCGGGCGCCCTCAATCGTCGCGACGATGCCCGTGCCGCCCGTCGTCGGCATCGTCTCGATCCCGGCGACCTTCATGGCGGCCGCGTCCATGTAGAACGGTCGCCCGTCGCCGCCGACCCCGGCACGGAAGGGGATGCCCGCCTCGCGCAGGTTTTCCGCGATGAAGTTGGCGGTGTTCGTCTCATGCAGCCCCAGTTCCGGGTGCATGTGGAGGTAGCGCCGCTCCCTGCTCACGCGCTCCGCGAGGGCCTCGATCATCGGGTCCAGTGTCGCCACAGCCATCCGTCGCCGCTCCTTTCCTTTTCGTAACCTCACTCAGTGCCGTGCAGTATCGCAGATGCGGAACCGATTCGCTGGCACACCCCTTGCCGTGTATGCTGGCGGCGATCTGCGATCATGCCCGCTACCGGAAAGGAATGACCCGATGCACGTTTCAGTGTGCTGCGCATGAAGGGCGAAGTGAATATCCGCTTGACGAACCGGGCGATCTTCGTGGTGCTCGGTGTTTTTCTGCTCTTCTGGTTGCTGCGGCAGGCGACGCATATCTTCGTTGTGCTGTTCATCGCGCTCTTGCTCGCGTCCTCCGTTTCGCTGGCCGCGAATCGTCTGGAGCGGCTGCATATCAAGCGCGGCATCGCAATCTTGCTCGTCTATATCGTCGTGCTGGCGGTGCTGGTCGGGGTCGTCGCCTTGCTTGTGCCGCTGATCGCCGGTGAGGTCAAGACGCTGCGGGAAAACCTGCCGTCGTATCAGGACCGGGTGAACGAACTGCTCGCCCGCTTGCCGAAGCGGAACGGTGAAACGCTCAGGGTCAACACGATCTTCGGCAATCTTGGTGGCCAACTCAATGGCGCGGCGGGCAAGGTAGGCCGGAGCGCGCTGGCGGCGGGGTCGGCGCTCGTCACACTACTACTGATCTTCGTGATCGCCTTTTTTCTCGCCGTGGACCCGAAATTCCCGGAGCGGGTCGTCACACGCTTCATCCCGCCCACCTCCCGCCGCCGTGCGCTCGGGCTGATGGGCAAGATCGGCACCGGCCTCGGCTACTGGGTGCGCGCCCAACTGCTGCTCGCGCTCTTTTTCGGCTTCACCTTCGGGTTGGGACTCGCGATCTTGCGCACCCCGTACGCGCTGACGCTCGGCACGATTGGCGCGGTGCTGGAAATCATCCCGTATGTCGGCGGGTTCATTACCATCCTCCTTGCCGTGCTCGTCGCCGCCACCACCGGCAAACTCTGGCTAATCATCGCCGTGCTCGTCTGGTACGCAATTGTCGTCAACCTCGAAGCGCACATCGTCGCGCCGAAACTGGTTGGGGAGATCGTTGGCCTGCACCCGCTCGTCGTCGTCCTCGCGCTCTTCCTCGGCGCGGAAGTGCTCGGCATCCTCGGCGCGCTGCTGGCGGTGCCGCTTGCTGTGATCGTGCAAGCCCTGCTCGACGAGTTCTGGACCTTCGGCGACACGGACGCACAGCCGCTGGCGGCGACAGCGGGCTTGCCCCTCCAACCTGGCGCGGCCACACCGGACGGCGACCGCGAAGCCACTTTCGAGGGGTCGCGACCGACCCCGTCCTAGTGGTCTGCCACGGAGCAATTGGCAGGTATGGTGGAGCAGGCTTCAGCCGGGGGTGATGCCGAGCGGTTGTGCCGCCGCCGCCGCATTCGGTCGTGCCGCAGCCTGTAGCGATGAGCAGGGGATCGTCGTCAGCGTCGCCCCGCTTGCCGTCAGCGTCAGCGTCGCTCCCCCACCCGTCGGCACTGCCGTCACCACCACCGCCGTCGGCACGCTCGCGCTCGTGATCGGCGCCGGCGTCGGCGCGAAGACCGTCACGTTCCCTTGCCCGTTCGTCGTCGCCGTCGTCACTTGCACCGGCGCGCCGAGCGTGTTCGGCTGCACGAAGATCGTGTAGGTGACGCCCGGCGGCGCGTTGAGGATCGCCACATCCACGTAC
>JBBRLR010000213.1:0-3456 GCA_038231255.1 Thermomicrobiales bacterium
CAGGGCTTATGCGTTCTCGGTGTCGGAGACTGAAGGAGGTAAAAAGAACGCTCCGTTGTTACGATTTTCGTGTCTAAAGCGAAGATCAACCACAAAGGAGCGCCCCATGCAGTCTATGTCGTCGTCCCTGCCGGAAGCAACCGAATCGTCCCTCTGCACGCTCTCGCCCCTCCATCTGCTTGCCGCCTTTGCCCGCGTCCCCGATCCTCGCCGTCCGCATGGCAGACGCTTTCCGCTCGTTGCCATCCTCGCCCTCGCTGTCACCGCCCTCCTTGCCAATCATCTCTCGGTGCTCGCCATCGCCCAGTGGGGCAAGCGTCAATCTCCTGCGCTCCTTGCCGCGCTTGGCTTTCCCGATGGCGTCACGCCACATCAGACGACGGTGCAACGGCTCTTTCGCAATCTCGATCCGTTGCCGCTCGCCGCCGCCCTCACCAGTTGCTTCGCCCCGCCCCGTTCCCCGCTGAGCGATCCGCAGGGCAGCGTCGGCATCGCCTTCGACGGCAAAGCGCAGCGCGGACGCCTTGCCTGTGCCGACCAGCCGGAATATCCCGTCCATATGCTGAGCGCAGTGTTGCATGATCTCGGCATCGTCCTCGCCCAGACGCCGCTCGACCATAGGGGGGAGAAAGCGGAAGCCGAACAAACCGCCGCACCGATGTTGGTGGCCCGGCTCGACTGGACAGGGGGCGTCCTCACCGGGGACGCACTCTATTGCCATCGCGACTTGTGCGAGACGGTGCTGGACGCGGACGGCGATTACCTCCTGATCGTCAAGGAGAATCAAGCGACCCTGCTGCACGCGATTGCGACCCTCTTCGCCTCGCGTGCCGATGCCGCCCTCGCCGCTGCCAGTTTGCCCGCGTGGGACATGCGGGAAGCGACGACGGTGGACAAAGGACACGGTCGCCTCGAGGTTCGTCACCTCGCCGCCTCGACCGAACTGCATGACTATCTCGATTGGCCCGCACTGGCACAGGTGATGATGATTGAGCGGACGTGGTGGGAGCGCGGGGAACGGAGAACGGCGGTGCGCTACGGGATTACCAGCCTGCCCGCCGCGGTCGCGAGCGCGGATCGTCTCCTCACGCTCGTGCGGGGACACTGGCAGATCGAGAACGGGCTGCATTACGTGAAAGACGTCACGCTGGGCGAGGATCGCAGTTTGATCCACAAAGGGAATGGACCGAGCATCATGGCGATCCTGCGCGATACCGTCGTCAGTGTGCTGCATCGGGCGGGATGGCGCACGATTGCCGAACGGCTGCGCTTCTACAGTGGGAATGCACACGCCGCCCTCGCCTTACTCGGTATTCCTATCATGGAGAACGCATAAGCCCTGTCCCGAAGGTGCGGATTTTGCACAGATCACTCGGCTAATTGACTTTGTAAACGATGTGCGTCGCGCTTTGACGGAGGCGCGTGAAGGGAGTATTATTTCGGGTGGTGGCCGGGACTTCCCGCCGCATCTCGCACCGGGGCGGCGCACCGTTGAACCGCCCGCATCCTGCGACGAGGCAGGATAGAAAGCAGAGACGCTTCCGATGACCGCACCCAACGCCAACATTGATGTACTGCGCGACCCGATCACGAATGGCGATCTCGCGCGCGTCGAAGATGCGATTCGCGAGACCGTGGCGGTCAATTATCCCGTGATGACGGACCTACTCAACGGCATCATTGCCGCCAAGGGCAAGATGCTGAGGCCGCGCGTCCTGCTCGCCGCCGCGCGCTTGTTCGACTACGACCTTGTCCACCTCGCGCCCGCCGCCGCCGGGATCGAGCTGCTACACATTGCCAGCCTGATCCACGACGACACGGTGGACAAGGCGCTCTTCCGGCGCGGCGCGGCGACGCTTAATTCCGTCCTGCCGACGACGATTGTCGTGCTGCTCGGCGACTACCTCTTCGCGCAGTCCGCCGTGCTCGTCTCGAAATCGCACAATCTGCGCGCGATGACGCTCTTCGCCGAGACGCTCGGCGACATCTGCAACGGCGAACTGGACGAGATTTTCCAGACCCGCCAGTGGGACCAGACGCGCCAGCAATATGACCGCCGCATCCACGGCAAGACGGCCGCGCTCTTCGCGACGGCTGCGGAGTTCGGCGGCATCCTGTCTGGCGCACCGGACGATGCCGTGCGGTCGCTGCGCGCCTACGGGACGCAGATCGGCATGGGCTTCCAGATCGTGGACGATGTACTCGACCTGCGCGAAGCATCGGAAGACATCGGCAAGCCCGCCGGTTCCGACCTCCGCCAGGGCACGCTGACGTTGCCGATGATGTTCTACATCGAGCGGCACGCCGACGCGGACGACCGCGAATTGATCCGCAAGATCGTCCTCGGCACGAAAACTGACGACGCCGCGATTGACGCGCTCGTTGGCCGCGTCCGCACCTCCGGCGCGCTCGACGCCGCAATCGCCGAGGCGCAAGCCGCCGTGGAGAGCGCGAAGCGGCACCTCGAAACCCTCCCCGCCGGCGAGCCGCGCGACTACCTCACCGCGATGGCCGATTTCGTGACGGCGCGGAAGTCGTAAGAACCTAACCCCCTCCCCCTTCCCACGCCGAGGTACGGAAGGGGGAGGGGGTTAGGTTCCCCGCCCCAGTCCCAATGTCTCCGCAAAAAACGCGCCGAACCGCTCGCGATCAACCGTCTTCGCCACCTTCGTCGCGAAGCCGCCGTCGCGGCCCGGGCGCTGGATGATCGTCTGGCCGGCGGACTAGGCGCCGCCGGTTTCGATCATCACGGCCTCCTCCGGCGCATCCACGAACGTCGGGTCCGCCGCGACCGCGACGGCGAGCGGGTCGTGCAACTGGAAAGCGGGGCGGTTGAAGGTGACGAACATCTGCGCGCCCGCCTTGCGGACGATCTGCGCATTCGGCGCGGTCGCGCTAGCGAGTGCGTCCCATTGCGCGCGGTCGAAGACCGCTTTGGTCGTCACATCGAGGCCGACCCACGTCGCGTCGAAACCCGCCGCGAGCACCTGCGCCGCCGCCATCGGGTCCGCGAAGATGTTGAATTCCGCCGTTGCGGTCGTGTTTCCCGGCATACGAAATGCGCCACCCATGATGACGAGGCGCTTGACGAGGCGCGGCAACTCCGGTTCCAGCGCGACGGCGACGGCGAGATTGGTCAACGGCCCGACGAAGATAAAGGTCAGCGCACCGGGAGACTGCCGCGCCGCATCAATGAGGAACTGCGGCGCGCTCAGCGCCTCGACCGTGCGCGATGACATCGGGATGTCCGCGCCGCCCAGCCCGTCCGTCCCGTGGATATGTGATGCCGTGTGCAATGGCCGGTCTATCGGGCGACTCATCCCCCGATAGACCGGCACCGTCGTTGCGCCGACGAAATCAAGTACGCGGAGCGTGTTGCGTGTTGTGTGATCCAGCTCAACATTCCCGGCCACCGTCGTTACCGCGACGAGATCAATCGTCGGCGTGGCGACTGCG
>JBBRLR010000214.1:0-3149 GCA_038231255.1 Thermomicrobiales bacterium
CCCCGCGTGCAGGCGTTCCGACAAGGTGGCGTTCGTCGCCTCGATACATTCGATGCCCACTTCCTCGATCAGCGAGAGCGAGCTGGTCAGCGCGACGAACCCCGTGGGGTTGTTTCCGCCCGTTGCATACCGACCCGCGCCGGGTTTCCACGGACGAGCCGGATCGAAGGTCTCGATCGGGCCGTCGTAGCCGCCGCTCCCAGCGAAGGTCGGGCGGATCTGTTCGATTGCCTCGGGGGCCACATAGAGTGCCGCGATGCCCTGCCCCGCCATCAGCCACTTGTACCCGTGGACCGCCAGTGCCGAGATCTTCGCCGCGCGCACATCCAGCCGACGCGCCCCGACGAGTTGTGTCCCGTCCAGGATCAGCAGGCAGCCCTGGCGCGCGCATCGCTCGCCCAACGCCTCGAGGTCCATGCGCCAACCGCTGTCCCAGCGAATCGCGCTGCACGCGACCGCGCGGGTGCGGCTGTCGGTCGCCGCCATCAACTCTTCGACCGTCGGGCCGACACCCGCGAAGCGAACAAAGCGCGTCTCCACACCGCGCGCCGCGAGATTATGGAACGCGAATGATAACGAAGGGTAATCGTCCACCGGCACGACGGCGTTGTCGCCGGGACGCCAGGCGATGCCGTGCGCGGCGATGTTCAGCCCGTGACTCGTGTTCTGGGTCCAGACGAGGTCCTCCTCATCCGCGCCGATCAGGCGCGCCAGCCCGCTACGGGCGAGCACGGCGGCGGGGTGCGGCCGTGCGCTGTCGTCCACGTTGGCATCGGAGGGGAACTGCGCCCACTCGGCGAATGCCGCCACCGCATCGCGGGTCCGATTCGGCCACGGGCCGCGCGATGCAGCGGAGAGATAGGTGAATTGTTGGGCAACCGGGAACTCCCGCTCCACAAGTGTCGCCAGTGTGGCCGCTTCCTGTGTGACCATGCGCTGTCTCCCTTCCTCCGCCCTGAGCGGCGTTGCATCGAGTTCCGCGCTGCGTCTACTTCGGCGGGTCGTGCGGACTGTCGTCGGTGACGCTGATCCGGTCCCACTGCCGCACGAAGAGCGCGTTGTTCGGGACAATGTACCCCTGCTTATTCTTCGGGACGCCGGTCACCCACGGCTTGATGCCGTAGTAGTCAATCCGCCAGTGTACGGGTAGGTAGGCAAACTGACTCAGCAATTGCACTTCGGCCTGGTAGTAGAGGTCGAGCCGCTTCTTCAGGTCCGTCTCCGTCGCCCCGCGCTTCATCAGGTCGTCGAACACCGGATCGGTGTAACTCTGGCGCGCCGCGCCCTTTGTGTGAATGCCCCACGTCAGGTAGTAGGCGGCGTGCGGGTCCGGATAATCCTGCGCCCAGCGGTAGAGCAGGAATTGGAGGTCGAGCGCGAAGCGGCGCGCGTCGAAGACCTTCCCCTCCAGCGGCTCAAGCTGCACATCCATATTCAGGTTCTCTTTGAGTTGGCGGGCGATCTCGTCCGGGTAGCCCGCCGGGATGTCGGTGTCCGAGGAGTTGTACGTCAGGGTGATCTTCGGCCAGTTGCGTCCACCCTCGAAGGTGGTGCCTTTGAGCGCGTCCATCGCCGCCTTCGGGTCGTACTTCTGCAGATTCTTCAGCTTGTTGTCATCATCGTCGAAGTAGCCGACCACGCCCGGCGGTGTCATCGCGTAGGCGACGAGGTTAACTTTTTTGCCGACCTGATTGACGAGCCGGTCCTTGTCGACCGCGAGCAGCGTCGCCTTGCGCACCTCGAGTTTGTCGAAGGGCGGATGCCCCGTGTCCGGCACGAGAAAACGGATAAAGGGGTTCGCGAAGGGGAAGGTCTGCGCCTTCAACTTCGGATCGCCCTGGAAACGCGCGACGTCCGCCGCCGGGATCGGCTGGATGTCGATATCGCCGTTCTCGAAGGCGAGCGAACTCCTGGCCAGGTCCGGGATGATCTTCACGGAGATGTACTTCTGGCGAATCGCCTTGGCATTCCAGTACTTGTCGTTGCGGACGAGATCGATCTGCTGGTTGTGCTTCCACGCCGTGATCTGGTACGCGCCGCTGGCGAGCACCGGCCCGCCCGTCTTGTTCGGGTCGGTCCACGTTGAGACGCCTCCGCTATCCGCGTACTTCTTGACGACATCCTCCCGCGCCGGCGACGAGGCCCACGAGGCGAGTTGCGGCACGATCAGCGCCGCGAATGCGTCGCCGGCGATCTCAAGGGTGCGGTCATCCACCGCGCGCACCCCTATCGCCTGGGCAAGTTGATCCAGGTTGGGGGCATCCTTCGGCGAGCGGGAAAGGTCGGATGCGCCCTTGATGACGCTATCCCAGTAGGATTTATATGGATTGCCGGTGCGCGGGTCCGCGAAGCGGCGGATGGAATAAACGAAGTCCTGTGCCCGGACGGGCTGACCGTCGCTCCAGGCGGCGCTCTGGCGAATCTTGAAGGTATACATCTGTCCGTTGATCGCGTAGGACTCGGCAAGGTCTGGGAGGATAGCAAAGTCCGGGTCGTATTGCAGCAGTCCCGCGTGCATCGGGAGTACGCCGCCGCAGAAGATGTTCTGGTTGACGTCGTGGCTAATCGGCTCGGCGGTGATGTAGTGAACGTAGAGCTTCTTGCTCTCCGGGCCGGACGCGGCGACAGCGGGGATCGTGGCAGCCGCCGTCGCCGCCGTCGTTGGTGCAACCGACGACGCCACCGACGTGGGGGAGGGTGCCGCAGTGGCGAGCGCCGCAGTAGTCGGAGCCGCGACCGTCGCAGCGGTCGTTGGCGCGGCAGTCGGCGCGGCAGCGGCGGGCGCCGCAGTGGTGGGAGCGGTCGTCGCCGTGGGGCTAGCGCCACCCCCGCAGGCGGCGAGTGTGGCGGTGCCGGCGACACCGGCGGCGAACGCGAGGAAGGCGCGGCGGCTCACGCCAGTCGAGCGCACGTTGCGCTCGAAACGGGCGAGGACATCCGGCTCCCGCAGTGCATCCCGATAGTCAGGCAGATCGTCTCCAATGGCACCCATCTCCCACTCCCTCCCTCATTCGGACACCGCAGTCATCAGCCGAGCCGGGTGAGCAATCGGTCGTTTCCGACCGTCGCATCGATGCGTCCACCCGGTGCGACCAAGGCATGTATACATCGGAGTCGGTCCCATCACAAGCGACGACTCCCGGTGGCAC
>JBBRLR010000215.1:0-3131 GCA_038231255.1 Thermomicrobiales bacterium
ATCGCGCGCGAGGCAGGCCTGCGGACCAAGGTCGCCGTGATCGCGACGCAGGACAATGTGGACCCGGTCGGCTCGTGCGTCGGCGTGCGCGGCGTGCGCATTCAGAACATCGTCACCGAACTTTACGGCGAGAAGATTGACGTCGTCGAGTGGAGCAGCGACACCGCGACCTTCATCACCAAGGCGCTCTCGCCGGCGAAGGTACTTTCCGTCAACCTCGATGAGGCGGACAAGATCGCCCGCGTCATCGTGCCGACGGATCAGATGAGCCTCGCGATCGGTAAGGAAGGGCAGAATGCCCGCCTCGCCTACAAACTGACGCACTGGAAGATTGACGTCAAGGACACCGAGGCGCTCAAGGCGCAGGGCGATGACCTGATTGATAAGGCCCGCGCCGCCGCGCTCGCCGAACGGCCCGATGCCTTCATCTCGCTCGGTCGTCGCCCGACGATGGTGCTTGCTGATGGCACGATCGTCATGGACGACCGCACCTTCGGCCCGCTGCCGGACGAGTTGATCGGGCGCAGCGTGGATGTCGAGCAGATGCCGGACCGGCTCGACATCTTCTACGAGCGCAATCTCGTCGCGGCATACTCGATGGACGGCACGACGCTTTCGCTGACGGACGCCGCCGCGCCCGCACCAGCGATGACCGGGGCCATTGCCGTAGCGACCGGCACGACGACCGGGCAATCCCGCGTCGTGCGCGGCGACGGCACGTTCACCTTCAATAGCGAATTCTACGGCCCGCTCTCCGCGAACTACATCGGTGGCCGCGTGATCGTGCGCCAGGAGGACGATCAGGTGATCGTCACGGACGAGGCGGAGAATCAGATCGCCACCTACGCGGTACATCATGGTTAACGCCTGAGCGGGAGGATACCCCTATGACCGCTGAGGCGATTCATGAAGCAACCGAGGTTTCCCCCTCCCCCGCACGCGCGGGGGAGGGGGCCGCTCCCCATCCCCGCAAAAGGCGCAAAGGGCTGAAACCCCGCCACATTCCGCAGCGAACCTGTGTCGTCACGCGGCAGACGGGCGACAAGCGCGGACTGATCCGTCTCGTCCGCACGCCCGACGGACGGATAGAGGTGGACCCGACCGGCAAGAAGAACGGCCGGGGCGCGTACCTCACCGCCGACCGTGAGATCTGGGAGCGTGCCCTGAAAGGGAACGTCCTCGGTCGCGCACTGAAAGTAGAGATCAACCCGGAAGACATGGCGACGCTCCAGGCATACGCCGAAACGCTTCCGGTGAGCAATGAGCAATGAGCAACGAGCAATGAGAGGTTTGAGGCTATTCAGTACTCAGCACTCAGCACTCCGCACTCAATAGTTCCCACGAAGGCGTGGGAAGAAGGAGCACTGTTTATGCCAGGAAAACCTCCGCGTGGTGGATTTCGACCGGGGCCGTCTCGCACGGGTGGTGGCCCACGCCCAGGCGGCGGACGGCCCGGTGGCGGGCGGCCCGGTAGTCGCGGCCCGAACACGGGCGGTGTCGCGGGCGAGCGGATGGCGCAGGTGCGCCGTGGGCCGGCGCGTCCGACCGAACCGGTCGTGCTGCCCGCCGTTATCAGCGTCGGTGACCTTTCCGAGCGGCTAATGCTGTCGCCGACCGAAGTGATCAAGGCACTGATCGGTGTCGGCGTTTTCGCCAATATCAACCAGCAAATTGACTACGCGACTGCCGAGAAGGTGGGCGCGGCGCTGGAAATCGAGGTGTCGCCCGCTGAAGAGGCAACCGATGCCGAGGGCATCACGACTGCTGTGGACAGCCGTGCCACCGATGGCACGGACACCCGCCCGCCGATCGTCACGATCATGGGGCATGTGGATCACGGCAAGACGAAACTGCTCGATGCAATCCGCGAAACCAAGGTCGCGGAAGGCGAGGCGGGCGGCATTACGCAGCGGATCGGCGCTTATCAGGTCGAGGTGCAGGGGCGGAAGATTTCGTTCCTCGACACCCCCGGCCACGAGGCATTCACCGCCATGCGGGCACGCGGCGCGCGCGCGACCGACATTGCCGTGCTCGTCATCGCGGCGGATGACGGCGTCAAGCCGCAGACGCTCGAAGCGATTGCCCACGCAAAAGCGGCGAATGTGCCGATCATCGTCGCGATCAACAAGATTGACGCCATTGGTGCGAATGTGGACCGCGTCAAGGCGCAACTGAGCGAGGCGGACGTCGTCCCGGAGGATTACGGGGGCGATACGCCGACGGTTGAGGTCTCCGCGAAGGAGAAACTTGGCATTGATGATCTGCTCGACACCATCATCCTCGTTGCGGACATCGCCGAACTGAAGGCGAACCCGCATGTCCCCGGAACCGGCGTGATCATCGAGACGAATCGCGACCCGTCGCGCGGCGTCACGGCGACTGTGCTGATTCAGAATGGCACGCTCAACCTGCGTGACAGCGTCGTCATCGGCTCGATCTATGGCCGTATCAAGGCGATGCAGGATGACCGGGGGCGCAAGGTGCGCCGCGCGCTCCCCTCGATGCCGGTGGAGATCACGGGTCTCGACGACGTGCCGGAAGCGGGGGACATCCTGCAAGTATACGCGGACGACCGCGAGGCGCGTACCGTCGCCGAGCAGCGGCGGTTGGATAAGCAAGCCTCCTCGTTTTCGGACGTGCGCCTCAGCCTCGAAAATGCGCTCCGCAATGTCCAGACGGGCGGCACCAAGGAACTGCGCCTGATCCTCAAGGCGGCGGAGCAAGGCTCGCTCGGGGCGATCCAGAACGCACTCAACAAGCTCGACGACCCGTCCGTCCAGATTAACATCATCCATACGGGCGTCGGTGCGATTGGCGAGTCGGACGTTTCGCTCGCCTCGGCGTCGCAGGCGATCATCATCGGCTACAACGTCCGCCCCGATGTGGCGGGCAAGCGCGCCGCCGACACGCACGGCGTGGATATCCGCTTCTACGATGTCATCTACCACCTCGTGGACGATGTCAAGGCGGCGATGACCGGGATGCTCGACCCGATCGAGCAGGAAACGACGGACGGCTACGCCGATGTGCGCGAGCTGTTCAAGTTGCCGAACAAGATCGTCGCGGCGGGCTTGTATGTTACCGACGGCGTGATCCGGCGCAACGACCGCGTGCGCGTGCTGCGCAATGGC
>JBBRLR010000216.1:0-3117 GCA_038231255.1 Thermomicrobiales bacterium
GGACACCACGCTCCTCGCACCGGTGCCGCACCGGCAGGTCGTGCTCACGATCCCCAAGCGGCTGCGCGCGTACTGTCTCTACCGGCGTCGCCTGCTCGGCGAGATCGCCCGCGTCGCGGCCCGCACGGTCACGGCCGCCATCCGTACGCTGACCGGCGAGCGCGACCTCGCCGTGGGGATCGTCGCCTGCCTGCAGACGCACGGGTCCCGGGCGAACTGGCATCCGCACCTGCACCTCCTCGTCACCGACGGCGGCTTCCGGCCCGACGGGACCTTCGTGTCTTGGCCCGCGCACGACACGGCGCGGTTGACGGAGGCGTTCCGCCGCGCCGTGCTCCGGCTCTTCGTCCGCCTCGCGCTCTTCGACGAGACCCAAGCCGCGGGCATGCTCACCTGGCCGCACTCAGGGTTCCATGTGCATACCGCCGTCTGGGTCCCCGAGGACGACCGCGCGTTCGCCACCCGCCTCGCGCGCTACTGCGCCCGGAACCCCGTCGCGCTGGAGCGCCTGACGTATGACCGGACCGAGAAGACGGTGACATATCGCTCCGACAAGTCGGACGGTCCGACGGCGGGCACCGAGACGGTGGACCCACTCGAGTTTCTGGCCCGGGTGCTGGTGCACATCCCCGACCAAGGCCACGTCACCACACGGTACTATGGCTGGTATGCCAATCGCCCGCGTGGCATGCGGGACAAGGCGGCGCCCGCCGCCACGGACGGGCCACCTGCCATCGTCCCCGCGCCCCGACTCGCGCCGACCGAGGCCAGCCGTCGCTGGTCGGCCCTGCTGCAGCAGATCTTCGAGGTCGACCCGCTGGCGTGCCCCACCTGCCAGGGCGCGATGCGGATCGTCGCCTGCATCACGCAGACGTCTGTGATCGACCAGATCCTCACCCACCTCCGCGCTCGCGCGGCGCCAGCGGCCCACGCCGGCGCGCGGAGCCCCCCATCGACGCGGGCCCCCGCGAGCCGGGGCACGTCGAGCCGGGGCCCGTCACGCGCCGCACGCCCGGCCGCCGACGCCCCGACTCCCTCCTGAGGACGCGCCCCCCCGACCCCCCGCGACCCCGCGACCCCGCGGGGACGTTCGGCGTGCACGGCGGTCCCACCGCACCGTCACCGTGGGCCCCGCCGGCCTCCGTCGGCCGCCGGTCACCCGTCCGGACCGCAGGCCGAACAGCCCGCGAGGCACACCGGCGCGGTGGCGGTCGCCACGACGCCCGCTCCCCGGTGCTCGCCACGCAGCGGACCGGGGCCTAGACTCCAGCGACCCCGATTGAAATTCCTATCACGCAGCGACCCCGATTGAAATTCCTATCACGCGGTCGTGAATGAGGCGGGCGCTTCGGTGTATTCTGCGTCCGATTTGGCGCGTGCGGAATTTCCCGAACTCGATGTTTCGCTGCGGGGCGCGGTATCCATCGCGCGACGTCTGCAGGATCCCCTCGCGGAACTCGTGAAGATCGATCCCAAGTCGATTGGTGTTGGACAGTACCAGCATGATGTGCAGCAGACACGGTTGAAAGGGCGGCTCGACGAAATCGTTGAGAGTTGCGTGAACCGCGTTGGTGTCGAGGTCAACACCGCGTCCGTTGCGTTACTGAGTTATGTCGCGGGCATCGGGCCCGGGCTCGCGCAGTCCATCGTCACGCTGCGCGACGAACGTGGACGCCTCACATCACGCGCGGCGCTCAAGGACGTGCCGCGGTTGGGTGCGAAGGCGTTTGAGCAGGCGGCGGGGTTTCTGCGCGTACGCGGCGGCACGCATCCGCTGGACGCAAGTGGCGTGCATCCAGAGCGTTACGCGCTCGTGCAACGCATGGCGAGCGATCTCGATGTTGATGTTGCCTCGCTCATTGGCAACGATGCGCTGTTAGAAAAACTCGAACCGACGAAATACGTGAGCGCCGAAGTCGGCTTGCCGACGCTTCGAGATATCCTTGGTGAGCTCAAGAAACCGGGACGTGATCCGCGCGCGGCGTTCGAACCGCCCGCCTTTCGTGACGATCTCACGAAGCCGTCCGATCTGCTTCCGGGCATGGTCTTGGAAGGCGTCGTGACCAACATCGTGGCCTTTGGATGTTTTGTTGACGTTGGCGTGCATCAGGACGGGCTCGTGCACGTGAGTCAGATTGCTGACCGCTTCATTCGTGATCCGAACGAAATCGTGAGCGTCGGTATGCGTGTGAAGGTGACGGTACAGAGTGTTGATCTCGCGCGTGGTCGTATCGCCTTAACGATGCGGAAGGATCCGGCTGCGGCGGGGGCGCCGCGAGCAACTCCAAGTGTGCCCGGAAACGCGGCGCGCGATGAGAGTGGCCGTCGTGACAACGCGATCCGCACACCAGGCACTCGACCGACGTCGAATCGCGCTGCGCAGCCGGCCGCGCAGCTCGCGCCTAAGCCGCCGATTGTTCCAACCAAGGGTACGGTCGCTCCGAACGGCATGCGGTTTAAATAACAGTTGCATTAACAGACGAAATCCGACGCGGTTACGCATCACAAAACGCGATCTCCTCGAGGATTCTACGGTATGAGGAAGGGTCAGTCACGCACCGCGCGTGATTGTCCCTTTTTCGATGCACCGACAGACACAATTTCTCAGCCGCAACGAGTTGTTCACAGAACCGCGGCGGGAGCTATTCATGAGCAATCGAATTCTCGTCTTCGCGACCGCCGTAGCCGCCCTCTCACTCGGCGCGTGCGCATCATCGCCTTCGTATCAAAAGCAACAGGCACTACTGAGCGATCCACGCATGAAGTGCGCCCAATTAGAACTCATTCGCAAGGGTTACAACGTTGACCCCTCGTTCAAACGACCCGGACGTTTGCTCGCCACGCGCCAATTTACAGGTGGTGATTATCTGAAGGCGGCGATCACGGCCACTATCGACACCTCCGACAATTCGTTCGAAATGTGGACGCGTTATATCCGGGCGGACGAAACGACTGTTGCAACATTGCCCGCGCCATCAGGCCGCATGATGCTCGACGCGATGGAAGTTGAAAATACCTGCACCAAGGCCTCCCACTAATCGCTCGGCGCCGGCCAACTTCGCGATATCGAATTGTGCGGGCACGTCTTAGTTTCAAGGCGTGCCCGTTTTTCACGCC
>JBBRLR010000217.1:0-3075 GCA_038231255.1 Thermomicrobiales bacterium
GACGCGTAGCCTCTTCGGCCGGCAGTCGCCGATGCAGCGCCGCGGCACGGTCGCCGAAGTGGGGAAGACCGCCGCCTTCCTCGCCTCGGACGATGCGAGCTTCATCACAGGAGCGGTCATCATGGTCGATGGTGGCCGCTCTGCGGGCAGGTGACGATTGGCCGTGAGGCAGAACGGAGGTGCAGCAATCGATCAATGGGGAACGGACGTCGTGTGTGACGGGAAATATGCGACGCGTGGCATGACGGCGACGCGTAACGAAGCACGGGGGGTATCGATGGTACGAAAAGCAGCGGTAATCGGCGCCGGGATCATGGGGAGCCGCTATGCCGCGCTCTTCGCCAAGAATCATCGCACGGAGCTCGTCGCTGTCTGCGACCTGGATGTCGAGCGGGCGACGCAGAATGCCGAGCCGTTCGGTGCGGCGGTGTACGGCGATTACCGGGAGATGTTCGAGAAGGAGTCGCTCGATCTCGTCTATATCGCGACGCCGGACCCCTATCATCGCGCCCCGGTCATCGCCGCCGCCGAGGCGGGCGTCAACATCCTCGTTGAAAAACCGCTGGCGACCACGGTTGAAGATGCCCTCGCGATGTGGGAAGCGGTCAAGAAGGCGGGCGTGAAGGCGGAAGTGAACTTCAGCAACCGCTGGAATCCCCCCTTCGTCGTCTCCAAGCAGGTGCTCGATTCCGGTGAAATCGGCGAGGTGGTGAGCATCAACGCGCGGCTCAATAGCTCGATCCTCACGCCGACCAAGCGGCTGCCCTGGGCGGCGCAATCCACCGTCGCGTGGTTCCTGCATACGCATTCCATCGATCTCGCGACTTGGCTGACCAATAAGCGCGCGGTGAGCGTCTACGCCGTCGGCGTCAAGAAGAAACTCGTCAGCGTCGGCGTGGACACATACGATTCCATCCATGCGGTCCTCCGCTACGAGGACGGCAGCGATGCGATCTTCGAAGCGAACTGGATCCTGCCTGAGGGGATGGCCGGGCCCGTTGATTTCAAGTACGAGGTGATGTGCACCGAGGGCGCGCTCTATATGGATACGCACGACCAGATGATCCACAAGGTGACGAGTGTCAAGCGTACGCACGAGACGACCCTGTCATGGACCGCCGCGCGGATGGATGCCTATCTCGACATGCTGGGGCAGGATCGTCCGCCGGCCGCAAGTTTCCCGGACGGCGTGGAGAATACGAAGATCCTCGTCGCTCTGCACCGGTCGCTCGAAACGAACGCGGTCGAGAACCTGTAGATCGGGGGAATGAACCACGGGGGATGCAGGGGCACGAGCAAGGAGATGAACGGCGCCCGCCCGCCTCTCCTTCGTGCTCCTCACGCCTCCATCGTTCAGATTGTCGTCTCGTTCGCGAGGGCGGCGTAGATTGCCATCTCGTCCGGCGTCGCGCGGATGAAATGGACGGGCGGGATCATCCGCGCGGTGGCCTCCACCACGGTCGGATACCAGCCCGCACCCACCGCCCCGAGCATCGCCGCCCCCAGCATGCCCGCCTCGCCCGCCGCGACGGCGAGGGATGCGCCGAAAACGCCGCTCAGAATGCGCAACAGGAGTGTGTTGGCGATCGCGCCTCCCGTGACAATAAAGCGCGCCGGTCGCGCCCCAGTGCTCCGTGCTTCTACGAGCAGCCCCCGGACCGCCAGTGTCGCCCCTTCGAGTGTCGCCCGGTAGATCATTCCCGGATCGTGACCTGCCCGGAGAGCGTCGCGCGCCGCCTCGGCCTGGCGTGCCTCCTGCCCTAACGGGCGCGCGCGTATCCGTAGGCCGGGCGTACCGGCGGGCGCACCCTCGGCGAGGGATGTGAGCGCCATGTGACGGTCCGGGGTAACCGGGAACCCGCCCCCATCGAGTATCTCGGCCACTGCGTCGAGTTGCGCCGAGAGCCCATGTGCGCCGCGTACCCACGCCCAGGCATCGGGCGTGATGAGATAGCCGAACGAACCGGCGAGCGGCGTCCCCGTCACGATGCGCAGCACAAAATGCGTCCCGAGGGTGACACAGGCGTCACCAGACCTGAACGCTCCCGCGCCGAGATTCGCCGCACTGCCATCGTGTGCCCCGGCGATGACCCGGGTACTCGTGGATAGATCGAGATCCGCCGCAGCGGGCGTTGTCAGCGTGCCGACCACCGCCGAGAAATCCATAATCGTCGGGAAGGCGCTCGCGGGAAGCGCCGTGAGCGCCATCACGGCGTCTGGCCAATCGTACTGGCCGGGACCGGTCGCGAGGTCTGTTGCCCATCGACCGGTCAGCCGATAGATGATCCAATCATGCAGCGCGCCGATTCGTCTCACCCGGTCGTACCGGTCAGGGTGATGGCGCCGCAGCCAGCGCGTGCGGCCAACGAGGGATGGAGCGTAGCTGAACAGGTACGGATCGGCCGGCTGCCACGCGGGATCGGCGTAGACCGCCGCGATCTCGTCGCGCGGCGCGGCCCCGGTCGTCTCCGGCGGCACGCCGATCGGTTCACCGGCCGCATCGAACCAGAGGCCGATCACCCCCCGACACGAGAGCGCAATCGCGTCCGGGGCGGCGATATAGCCCGCGTCGCGCGCCGCCGTACTGGCTGTGCGTACGGCACGACAAACCGCTCCCCAGGTGCGGGCAAGCGCGTCAGCGTCGAGGCCGAACGGCGGGCCGCCCCGATTATATGCTCGCCCGGCGGCGATACTGCGGCCGTCGCGATCGAAATACGCCGCTTTACACCACGTCGAGCCGAGGTCAATAGCGAGGATGAGGTCACGCGGAATGGTTCGGCTCCTTCACGATCGTGCCGCCGCGCACGGTGTGCGTGACCACGAAATTCCGCGTCGCCTGCTCCGTTCGTTTCTCGCTATCGGTCAGCGCGAATTCGCCATCCACAACACGGAACAGCGTGATGTCCGCGCCGGTGCCGGGGCGCAGCGTGCCGAGTGCACCTTCGCGCCCGAGCAGTTGCGCCGGGCCGAGCGTGCTCAGGCGGATCACCTCGGGGAGGGTGAAGCCGAGATGGAGGAACTTCGCCATCGTCGTCCCCTGATCCACCACCGGGCCTTTGACATTGCCCCGGTGCA
>JBBRLR010000218.1:0-3057 GCA_038231255.1 Thermomicrobiales bacterium
GTCGCGAATGGCAGGGTTTTCACCGACATGCGGGCGGACGGCGTGCATTGCGGGCCGGACGGCCTGCGCGCCGATGTCCACGGCAACCTTTGGTGCGCGAGCGCGGCGGGCGAAGTCGGCCTCGGCTACAGCGGCGTGCTCGTCTTCACGCCCCAAGGGCAACTGATCGGCCGCATCCGCCTGCCCGAATCCTGCGCCAACGTCTGTTTCGGTGGCCCGAAGCGCAACCGCCTCTTCATGACCGCCAGCCAGTCCGTTTACGCCCTCTACGTCAACACACAGGGAGCGACGCCCGGATAGCAGATTGGAAAAAAGCCTGCCGCCACCGAGAAAACGCTCCGACTCCGACTCCGACTACGACTATGGCGATGGTACACTCTCGCATGTCGTCCGAACAGCAAGGCTCAGGAGACAGTATGCGGGACTCGTACCAATCCATTATTACCATCGAGCCGGGCAAGCGGGGGGGCAAGCCGTGTATTCGCGGGATGCGTATCACCGTCTACGACGTACTATCATATCTGGCAGCCGGCATGACGCCTGAGGAGATCATGGCCGAATTTCCTTATTTGACTGAGGAAGATATTCGAGCATGTCTGAGCTACGCGGCGGATCGTGAGCGATTGACGCTGATTGCACATGCATGAGGTTGCTTTTCGATCAGAACCTTTCCCGCGCCTCGTCGGACAATTAGCGGACGCGTACGAGGACGCACTCCATGTCTCGCTCATCGGCACGCACAGCGAGACGAGTATGGTTTGGTGGCACAGGGTTTCAACCTGTGATCCCGGCACACAGGTTGAAACCCTGTGCCACCCAATCTCCGGGCCATGCTGGTAATACGCATCAGGCCGCCACCGACATTCACGCGTCCGGCTTGCGACCGCTGACTGTGAAGCAGGTCATCGCGGCGAAGAACCGGCCCGCATCCGCCGCTCTCATGAGGGCGTCCAGCCATTCGGCGGCCTCGTGCTCGGTAATTATCTCTGCGTCTAGTGCCTGCTGAACGCGGGTGCCGAGCGCGACGGTGAGATCGGCCAAGCCATAGTCCGTGAACAGGAGCGTGTTGGCGGCGACCGTGACATCGGCGAGGCCTGCTGCCCGGAACTGCGCGTACAGTTGGCGGCCCATCCAGGCGTTGCGGTGGCTGTCGCAGACGAAATTGAGGATCGTCCGCGTCACAGCGGATTGCGGCGCGTCGAAAACCAGCGTCTCCCAGTCCGGGTCGCCGACGACGATCCGCCCACCCGGTTTCGTGACGCGGATCAGTTGATCGAGGGCGGCGGCGGGCCGGTCGAGATGCTGGAAAACGCGGTCGGCGCGGCAGCCGTCGAATGCGGCGTCTGCGAAGTCCAGCGCGTACATATCGCCGACGCGGAACTCCACCGGCAGCGACGCCTCCGCACCCCGCTCCCGTGCCGCGACAATCAATTGCTCGCTGTTATCCACGCCGACGACGCGCGCCGCCCGTGCCGACGCGCGCCGCGAGCGTTATCGCGTCCCCACCCAGCCCGCAGCCGACATCGAGCAGGTGGTGTCCCGGCGAGGCGGCGAGCATGGCGAACGAGCGCTCTTTCCACACCCGCACCGTCTCCATCGCATTGAACGCATCGAGGTAATTCCGGTACCAATGCGGATCCGCCGTCCGATCCACATTGTCCCAAACAGACCGCACCCGCTCGCTCATCGCGCACTCCTCCGCGAAGTAGTCAGTAGTCAGTAGTCAGAAGGGTCGCGTGCCACTGACTACTGACTACCGATTACTGGAACTGCGGCATGACTTCGCTGACGAAAGTTTCCAGCGCGGCCCAGTCCACAGGGGGGCGGATGGCGATATTGATTTCCTTGACGCCCATCGCCTCGTACGCCCGGAGCCGCTCGACGACCTGCGCCGGGCTGCCAATCAATTGGCCGGCGGGGTCCTGATGCGGCACCTTGCGGCGCATCTCCGCTTCGGTCGCCTCCATCACCTTCGGGTCGTTCGAGGCGGACATAAAGAAGCCGAGTTGCGTGGCGACGGCGATCTCCGCTGGGTCGCGCCCCTCGACCGCGCACCAGTGGTGCAGCACCTCGACTTTGTGCGTCAGGTCCTCGGGCGAGACATAGGCGATGTTCCAACCATCGGCGTACTTCGCGGCCATGCGCGCCGTCCGCTTCTCGCCGCGCCCGCCGATCCAGAGGGGCAGCGTACCGACCGGGCGCGGGTTCATGTAGGCATTCGTGAAGTCGAAGAACCGGCCGTGGTGGTCCGTCACCTCATTATCAATGAAGCTGCGCATCACCTGCATGCCCTCATCGAGCATGTCCATCCGCTCCTTGATCGGCGGGAAGGGAGAGTTGAAAGCGCGGAACTCCGGCTCGTGCCAGCCCGCGCCCAGGCCCGGCTCGAAGCGCCCGTTGGAAAGATGATTGAGAGTCAGGAACGATTTGGCGAGCAGGCCGAGGTTGCGGTACGGCACGGCGAAGACCATGCAGCCGCAGCGCAAGTTCTTCGTGTTGGCGGCGAGTGCCGCGAGGCAGGCGACCGCCTCATAGTGCGGGTCGGCGTCGTTGGTCGCGCAGTAGAGATGGTCCCAGACCGAAAGCCAGCCGAAACCGTTGTTGTCGGCATACGTCCACAGGCGGCGCAATTCGTCCATCGTGATATTCTGTTGCCCGACGTGAATCCCCCAGGAAATGCTCATCGCTGATTCCCCTCTCCTCCAGTTGCGTCACGCGGTCGGTGCTGCGCGCCATTGTATACGCCCCGGTGGGTCTGCGCGCGGTGCGGGGATGCGCGACAATGTGACCAACGCGTCTCATAAACTTCCTTGCGGCAGGAGTGAAAGGGGTTTTGCAATCATCGCTAAACCCTATTGCCCAATGCTGTTATTTCATCCAATCATTGCTGCGCGCTACGCCATCAGGCATCGCGCCATTGAAGATGACGTTGAGGCTCTGGCGCATATAGGCGTCCGCCGCCTCCGTATCGTTGGTCCGGTACTGCGTGGCGACGCTGACGACGATCAGGTTCGCCACCAACTGCCCGAACTGCCCCGCGTCGAGGCCGGAGCGGAA
>JBBRLR010000219.1:0-3045 GCA_038231255.1 Thermomicrobiales bacterium
GCCCGCTTGCGCGAGGGCCGGGCGAATCTCATTGAGGTGAAGCGTCGCGTCAGCCGTCTGGTTGTCGGAGACGTAATAGCGGGGCGTATTCGCGACGCCCGTCGGCAGGTGGGCCGGCAACGACGCGGGGCACCCGACGGTCGGCGGCTGCGCCCCCGGCGTGCATTTGATCTCGCGGCCCGGCAACTGCGACTGTGTCTGCGCCTGCATCAACGGCGAGGTCACGCTGACGTACTTGGACAGTTCCTGCATGATCTTCTGCTGATCCTGCGCAGTCGGGGTTGGGGAACCGGCGGGCTTGCTGCCCGTCGCTGGCTGCGCGCCCATGCCCGGCTTTGTACCCGGCACGGCACCCTGGAACTGCGGGAACTGGCTCGTATTCACGGTGATGACGGCGAATTGCGTCGGCTGATAACGGAACTGATCGAGCGCGGCGCTGACGATGTTCCCGACCGGCGCGAAGACCAGCAGCAGGGTAATCGCGACGGCCCCCAGCGAGCCGGCGAAAGCGAAACGACGAACGCGTGCGGCACGGTTGTAAGTGGTCATGTCGGCAACTCTCTCCTTGATACTCGTCACGAAACTCGTGTGGCGTTCGGTGGTCAGGCGGGTCTGGATGCGGCGGTAGGCGCGTTCCTGGCGTATGGCGTCCGGTTCGGGCGGCGCGAAGCGGGCGAACGCGGTCTGCACAGCGTCCGTATCGGCGCGGAGTGCGGCAAGCCGCCCGGCGAGCGCGGGTTGCTCGGCCAGCGCCGCCGAGATCCGGCCGCGCGCGGCATCATCCAGCACCGGGTCGCCATCGAGGTACGCCCGGAGCAGGCCATCGTCAATTGGTTGCATCGCCCCCTCATTCATCGGTTCGTCCATAGTACATACCTGCCATCCGGCGGTCGCGAACCGCCTCATATCGCTGCCGGAACAACGCCTCCGCACGGACCAGCGTCGTCCCGACCGAGCCAGGTGCGATGCCGACCGCCGCCGCGACCTCGGCGTAGGAGCAGCCTGCCTGCCGCAGCGTCAGCACAGCCCGCGCCCGGTCGGGCATCTCTACGAGGACGGACTGCACGAGCGCCTGTTCCTCGCGCCGTACCGCCTCATTCTCAGGGTCGAGCGTCCGTTGGAACGGCAGTTCCGCCCGTGTCACCCGCTCCTCGCGCGCTGCGCGCCGTTTGCGCGTGCGAATGGCGTTGAAGCCGAGATTCGTCGCCACCCGATACAGCCACGCGCCGATTGCGTCCTCGTCGTCCGATCGGCGAATCGGCGGGCGGTCGTGGAAGCGGAGAAAGGTCTCCTGCGCCAGATCGTCCGCCTCGTCCGGCCCGACGATTCGGGTGAGGATGGCGAAAACGCGGTTGTAGTACCGCTGGAAGACGGTGTCAAAGGGAGGCAATTGCCCCGCAATCGAGCGCTCGATGCCAACTATCGCCGCCTGTTGCACGTCCCCCACGCTTCCCTTCATCCGCCGCGCCACCGTTGCACCGATCACACATCCTTAACACCATCCCTGCCGCCGATGTGACAGCAAGCAGAGGAGACAAATCCTGTTGTAGGGTGCGCACTAGTCGTCCGACCCCGTCTGCGATGGAGACGATGCGGACGCGTTGGCATGTGCGCGTGTCGTGACGGGCGAGGCGGCTGCGGGGCGGCGCAGGTGTGGCAGGAGGGGTAAAAAGGCCGCGAGTGTAATGCCGTAGACAATCCAGCGTGTCGCATCCACCGTAAAGATGAGCTGCTCACGATATTCGGATAGTCCGATGTGTCGGCGCTCGATTAGCGGATACAGGACGGCGAGACTGACGACGAGTGGCACGCCCGCACTCAGCAGAATCGCCGACCAGTGGGGCAGGCGCGCTACCCCGACCGCGTAGGCGAGCAATCCCAACAGCGCGGCGAAAATCAGGAAGGTGGGCCAATCAATCAGGAAGCGCAGCGCGCTGCCCACTCCCCGCCCCGCGATCACGACCGGATGGCCGGTGAGCCGCCGCCCGAAGATGATAAACTCGCTCACGGCGTTCGCCGCCATCAGCCCCGCAACCCCGGCGAGTACCCCCGCGACCAGTGCCGAAACAACGGCGCCATGTCGGTCTTGCGTGAAGGCGGGCGGCGCGCGGCGCAGTTGACGCATGATGAACACGAGCGCGACGAGGATCGCGAGCGAGGCGAATGCGCTGACCGGCAGGGAGACTCGGTCGAAGAAGGCGAGCGCGGCGGGGCCGATGAAGACGCCGATCAACGTGTAGGTGAGGATGTACAGGAACGCGCCGAGGGCGAGGGCGGGGAGATAGGCGCGGAACGACATGCCGAGTATCCCCGCCGCGATCGGCGTCACGATCCGCAGGCCCGGCAGGATGCGCCCGATCACAATCGCCCAGCCACCGTGTCGTTGGATTTGCCCTTCCGCACGCGCCAGATTCTCCGGCCCGAGATGGATGAATCGCCCGTAGCGCAGGACGAGCGGGCGGCCACATCGCCGACTGAGGAAGAACAGTCCCGTCGCACCCGCGACGGTCATCACTTCTTGCAGGAGCAACACGAGCCAGAGCGGCTCGTGCCCTTGCGCGACGCGCACGCCCGCAAGCACCATCATCAAGTCGCCGGGGATCGGACTTGGCACGCCCAATTCCTCGAAAAAGATGATTGTGAGGATTACCGCCAGCGCGTGCGACCGCAGCAGGGACTGCATATTCTCATTGATTGAGCGGAGGACGAAGATCATCACCGCGTGCCAAACTCCCTTTCCGTCGTACCGACCCCCCAAAGATATAGCAAGGCGCGTACCTCAGATTTTCTGGTAGGGATCGGCCTTAGCCTGCCACTCCAATACAGGGGAGGATAGAACCCACCGTCACCATGCTCTCTATCGTTGCGCGCGGCAGTGATTGCAATGTATTAATCCAACCGCGTTTAGTGGTGCATCCGGTCAGTTCATGCGACATTGGCGACCTGCGCGATCCCTGGTCGCCGCTGCGGTTGCTGTCGGCGCCGCCGTCCCCACACGAACGGATGCCGATGGGCGTTCCAGTATCGCGTCGCTGCCACAATCGC
>JBBRLR010000220.1:0-3025 GCA_038231255.1 Thermomicrobiales bacterium
CGGCTGAACAACCACTACATCGGCACGGAGCACCTGCTGCTCGGTCTGGTGCGCGAGGGTGAGGGGATCGCGGCGGGGGTGCTGGAGTCGCTAGGGGTCAGTTTGGAGAAGGTGCGGCAGTCGGTGATGCAGGTTCTTGCCGAGTATGCCCCACAGAGTAAACATTCCGAGTATGAGGCAGCGGCCAAACAGTATCACTCCGGTGAAGCGCTCTATTCCTTTGCCATGCGTCGTGAAGACTTCGGAAAACTGGCAAAGATTGCGATTCGACTGAACCGGTCTGTTGAGGATTTGATCGAGGAAGCTGTCCGGCGCGTCTGGCTGGCCGAGGAAGGTGACGCGGGGGCGCCCCCCTCCCCTGACCCCTCCCCCGTGCGCGGGAGAGGGGAACTCGATCTATGAGCGGTGGTGCTCACAAGCATTGACCGAAGCCTCGTGGCGAGGCACCCCTCTCCCGCCGCAGCGGGGGAGCGGGTGTCCTCTGGGCAGTGGGGAGGAGGGCGTTCTCCGTGCTGTAGCGTGACAGTTTCACAGAACAGTTACCGGGTGTCAGAATCATCGAACACCGACAACGCCTCGATGGAACCATTGACAGCTCGGGATACCCCTGATATATCACCTGCATGCAAACAGCAGCGACCGTTATCGAACGGGAATTCAATCATCATCCCTACGGGACGACGCTGAAGCGAGATCGGGCCTATGCCGCAATCCGTCGCGCGATCATCCGCCTCGACTTGCAGCCCGCGAGCCTCATTGACGAGACTACGCTGAGCCAGCAACTCGGCCTCGGGCGTACGCCGATTCGCGAGGCCCTGCAGCGACTGATGCACGAAGGCCTCGTCGCCGTCTTCCCGCGCCGCAGCATGATGGTCGCACTGGTTTCCCTGATGGACTTCCAGCATCTCGCACAGGCACGAATGGTCTGGGAGCCGAATATCGCGCGTCTGGCCGCGCGGATGGGGGCGGGGGAGAGATGGGACGCGCTGGAGGCGCGCTTGCCGAGACACCGGCGACCTTCACGACGGTGGAAGCGACCGAGCGTGGCGCGGAGATCGACCGACGGTTCCACACCGGGATCGCTCAGGCGACCGGCAATCCTTTCCTTATGGAGCAACACATTCAGGTGACGCGCCAGCGGCAGGCGCGCGTGCTGCAATAGGCCGGTGACGGCAGGGAGGGAGCGGTATGACGACACGACGCGTCGGTCTCGTGCAACTCAGCACGCGCAGCGATCGCGTGGCGATAGAGAATCAGGCGTGGATGCTCGCCGCGCGCTCGTCGCAAAGAATCGCACCGAGGTCCCGTCGCTTGCCAATCGGCAACTCGCAGCCTGGACGCTCGAAGCGCGCGGCGCGGCCGTGTTGCGCGAGAAGCCGTCGTCCACACGACGGCGGTCATACGGTATCGGGAGGTGCATCATGGTAACGGAGAAAACCGGGACACGGCTCTCGCGGCGCACCATCCTCGGCGGCACGGCGGTCACCGCGATGGCGGCGATCCTCGCGGCCTGCGGCGGCGGGAGCAATGCAACCGACACACCGAAAGCAGCACCCACGACCGGCACCACCGCCCCCGGTGCGCCTGCCCCGGGCGGTACGGCGAAGCCGGCGGTTCAAGGAACACCCGTCGTTGTGGAAGGCAAGAGCGACGGTTCGCCCGTCACGGGCGGATCACTCACCATCGCCTACAACGAACCGCCGACGCTCGATCCCCGCGTCTCCGGCGCGACGGATTGGTGGCGCGCGGGCTACGCGCTCTTCGACCCGCTCATCTATCAGGAAGCGGGCACGCTCAAACTCGTCCCCGGCCTCGCACAGTCGTGGCAGGCCTCGGACGACGGCAAGTCGTACACATTCAAGCTCCGGCAGGATGTGAAGTTCCACGACGGCACACCGTTCAACGCGGATGCCGTCAAGTACACCTTCGACAGCATCATGGATCCGGCGTTGAAGTCCCTGACGGCGATTGGCTATCTCGGCCCGTATCAGGGGACCGACGTTATTGACCCATTCACCGTCAGGGTCACGTTCAAGGAGCCGTACGCGCCCTTCCTGAACAACCTGACGCACAGCGTCCTGTCGCCCGTCTCGCCCGTCGCGGGGAAGAATTACAACGCCTTCGCGGCGAAGCCGATCGGCACCGGCCCCTTCATGTTCAAGGAGTATAAGGCGCAGGTCTCGATGACCTTCGTGCGCAATCCGGATTACAAGTGGGGGCCGGCGCTGATGCGCAATCAGGGCGCGCCGTACCTCGACCAGGTGACGTACCGCTTCGTGCCCAACAGCGAGTTCGCGACCAATCTTGGCCTGTTGCAGAACGGCGAAGTGCAGATGACCAACGGTGTCGCGCCGCAGGAACTGTCGAACATCCAGAAGGATCCGAAATACCAGACCCTCCTGCCGCTCGTGCCCGGTTCGCCGCAGATCTTCCCGATGAACCTATTGAAGCCGCCGACCGACGACCTCAAGGTGCGGCAGGCGCTGATCTACGCGGTGGACATGCCCGCCGTCGTGGATACGCTCTGGTACGGCGGGCGGAAGGCGGCGCGCGGCCCGCTCTCCTCACCAACGCTCGATTACAATCCGGCGGTCGAGTCCACCTACGGGTACGACCCGAAGAAGGCGAAGGCGCTCCTCGATGAGGCGGGCTGGAAGACGGGATCGGACGGCATCCGCGTCAAGGACGGGCAGCGGCTCAAGGTGCTGACGATTGTCACCGCAGGGATCGAGGCGAAGAACGCCGAACTCGCGCAGGCCTACTTCAAGCAGGTCGGCATCGACAATCAGGTGGACGCGCAGGAGTACGCGCAGACCGCGACGCGCTTCCTCGCCGGCGAGCACAACATCGCGCGCATCTATTTCTCGCACACCGACCCCGTCGTCCTCTCGACGTTGTATCACTCGCGGAATATCCAGGGGACGAACTTCAACCGGACGATGAAGCCGGACCCGAAGTTGGACGGGATGCTCGACGCCGCGCAGGCGGACCTGAACGCCGAGACGCGCAAGCAGAAGTACTTCGA
>JBBRLR010000221.1:0-2782 GCA_038231255.1 Thermomicrobiales bacterium
CATGTCGTGGCTGATCGCCGAGGTACAGCGTCTGGGCTGTGAGCAACTGCACCTCGATTCCGGCATGCAGCGCCACGCCGCGCACCGCTTCTACCTGAACCATCGGCTCGCGATCACCGCCCTCCACTTCCAGATGGCGGTGGCACCGGGGAATGAGCGATAACCCGCCACGCGGCACGGTGGAGACGGCGATGCGAGGGGCGATGCCCGCAGGCGCGCAGCAGGTCGTCAAGGGTAACGAGGACGGTGACAATCAAGGGGTCGTTCCTCGGTCGCTCCGCCAAGAATGGTTGGTGTCAGCACCCCCATGCTCAGGTTGTGCGCCGATGAACGTCTACTCGCAATCACGGTATTGAATCGAGACGCAGACAGACAGGGGGATACCGATGGCAACGGGCAACAATCGTCAGGGATTCTCAACGCGCGCGATTCACGCAGGCGAGCATGCTGACCCGACGACGGGCGCGCACAACACGCCGATCTACCAGACGACAACCTACGCCTTCGACTCGCTGGAACGGAAAGCGGCGGTACTGAGTGGCGAGGTGGAAGGCTGGGTCTATACCCGTGGGGGCAACCCGACGACCGCGACGATCGAGAAAAAGATTGCCGACCTCGAAGGTGCAGAAGCGGCCGTCGCCGGGGCATCGGGCATGGCGGTGATTGCGGCGGCGCTTCACGCCCTCGTCCGCTCCGGCGGGCACATCATCGCGTCGGACGATGTCTATATGTGGGCAAATGTCTGGTTCGAGGAGGAAGCACCCGCCTATGACATCGCGGTCACCCGCGTGGACATCACCGATCTGGACGCCGTTCGCGCCGCGATCAGGCCGAACACGCGCGTGCTCTACACCGAATTCCTCTCCAACCCGTCTATCAAGGTCGCCGATGTACCCGCGCTCGCCACCATTGCCCGCGCTTGCGACATTGCGCTCATCGTGGATAACACCTTTTGCAGTCCCTATCTCTTTCGCCCGCTGGAACACGGCGCGCACCTCTCACTGCACTCCGCGACGAAATACATCAGCGGGCACGGCGACGCGCTTGGCGGGATAATCTCCGGCGATGCAGCGCTGATCAAGCCGATCCTTCGGCAGATCGAGGTGCTCGGCTCGTGCATCAGCCCGTTCAACTCGTGGCTGTTGCTGCGTGGCATCAAGACGCTCGAACTGCGGATGGAGCGCCACTGCGACAACGCGCTGCAACTCGCTCGCTTCCTCGAACGCCAACCGGAAGTGACGTCCGTCCACTATGCCGGGCTGGAGACGTATCCGGGTCATGCGACCGCGAAGCGACTGATGGGCGACCGCTATGGCGGCATGCTCGCATTCACGATGGCGGGGGGCACGACCGCAGGCAACCGCTTCGCCAACGCGCTGCAACTCTGCGACCACGCGGTCAGCCTCGGCGATGTCTTCACCCTCGTCTGGCCCCACCGGGACGATCTCGTCCGCGTTTCGGTTGGCTGCGAGAACGCTGTCGACATCATCGCCGACTTCGAGCAGGCGTTCGAGGCGGTCAGCGCAATGCGGGATCTCGTGCCTGCGGATTGATTGCCCGAGTATGACGAAACGTCAATCAAAGTACGCGAACGGCCGCGTCGCCCTGCGTCACCACAGTGAGCGCACGCATTGTCCATATAAGATCTACCCAGCCTCAAAAAAGTTGCTTGTTGTCGGCGATCAGTCTTGGATTAAGATCCGTTAGAAGTACATGGAGCTGACTTCAAGAGTCGCCGGTTATCGGCACTCAGGTCATTGCCCCGGCTGAACACGATGATTTCCCCTTCCCGACTGATGGCATCGTATGCGCCGACAGTGCGTACTCACATCGTGAGGCTGTCGTGCAGGAATGCGAGCACCTTCGGCCAAGAATCGGCCGCGGCCGCTGCATAGCCCTTCGCGTTCCCGCCCACATTGAGCGTCGCTTTCACGGTTGGATTGTAGTACGACGTCGGCGCGGTCGTCGGCAAGTAGGGCTCACCGATCAGATGCCCCGCCCCCGCGTAGTGCAGGTGCTGGTCGGGGTATGGATGGTGGTATTGGGCGAGGCGGTCCATCACCCGCTGAGCCAGCTCCGTCGACGGCCAGAGCGCGTCGCCCTCGCCCGAGATCAGCAGCACCGGCCCGTTGATCCGCTCCACCGGGATCGTCGCGCGGGCCAGGTCGGTCGGGTCGGCATACCGGGTGCCGAAATAGGAGGTGGCGGTCGTGACGTACGGCAGGGGCATACCCTGGTACGTCCATGCCGATCCCGGATCGCGCTTACCCGTGTTGTCGTTCCCCGACCAGAGCAGGCCGCTCGGCACGTAACCGACGACCGCCCTGATCTGTGGGAAGGTCGCCCCGACCAGCAGCGCCAACTCGCCGCCGCGCGACGTGCCCAGCACCGCCAGTCGTGCGCCGTCCACCCCCACCTGTGCCTGCATCCAGGCGATCGCCGTCGCGACGTATTCCAGGGGGATGTTGAGCAAGTTGTCCGGCAGGGGCGGGACGCCGAAGTAGGCGAGGGCGAGGGCGGCGAACCCGTGGGAGGCAAGGAGGGCCGCCTGGTTCTCGGCGTAGCCGCCCGAGGATCCTCCCCAACTGAGGAGACCGGGATGCGGGCCAGGGCCCTCGGGGAGAAATAGCGTTCCGACCAGGCCTTGATCGCGGATGGGGATGCGCGTGACTGCGGGATCGACGAAGCGGCGCTCGATCGTGGCAGAGGCGACCATCGTGCCGGCGACGCTGGCGGTAAAGGCCATCGTCCACGGCGGCGGGACGGCGAACACGCGCGAGGA
>JBBRLR010000222.1:0-2772 GCA_038231255.1 Thermomicrobiales bacterium
CGGCGTCGGACAGATCGGATGGATAGGGACGGCGGGAATCGGACATGATGACCTCCAGCGCGAGCCGACGGTGTACTTGCCCAATACCTATCGCGTACCTTGCCAGGATCGCTGCGCCGATTCCCAAACAGTTTCTCAGAGCGTGTTTTGGAAAGGGATCAACAGGCCATGTATCGTCTACAGATACTCGGAAAACGCATCTCGTGTCATCTGCATGTCGCTGCTATGATCTCCTTGATCGTACGTTCAGCGTATCATCACCACCGGAGTTCGGCATGACCCTCTCATCACCGCGCACGAGCAAGACGCGCGTCCGCGTCTGGACGGTTGACGGAGAAGAAACCCGCCAGCACGCGGACCAGTTAGCGACCGAGGAGCCGCTGGAAATCCGTCTACTGGCCGGGGGCGAGCAACGCACCGTCGCGGTGACGATGCGCACGCCGGGCGCGGACTTCGAACTGGCGGCGGGGTTCCTGTTCGGCGAGGGGATCATCGGGGGCCGCGAGGAAATCTGGCGCATCACCTACTGCGTGGACCCGGAGGTTGACGCCGAGCAGCGGTACAACATCGTCAATGTCGCGCTCCGCGGCACGATATTGCCCGATCTCGCCACGCTCGAACGCCACTTCATGACGACGAGTGCGTGCGGCGTTTGCGGCAAGGCGAGTCTCGACGCACTGCATCTGCGCGGGCAAATCACTGCCCCGCCCGGCCCGGAATTATCTGCCGCACTCATCACCCGCCTCCCCGACCGTCTCCGCGCCGGGCAAGGGTTGTTCGATGTCACGGGCGGCCTCCACGCGGCGGGGCTTTTCGATAGCGCGGGCAACCTCCTCGCCGTGCGCGAAGATGTCGGGCGACACAATGCGCTGGACAAATTGATTGGCTGGGCGCTGCTCGACGGCAGATTGCCGCTCCATGACCACATCGTTCTCGTCAGCGGTCGTGTCAGTTTCGAACTGGTCCAGAAGGCGCTTGCGGCAGGCATCCCGATTATCTGCGCCATCTCCGCTCCGAGCAGTCTCGCCGTCTCCCTCGCCGCCGAGTTCGGCATGACCCTCGTCGGCTTCCTACGCGGCGAACGCTTCAATATTTACACCGGGCCGGAACGCATTTTAGCCACAGAGGCACAGAGGACACAGAGGGCACAGAAGGGACAAAGAAAATGGGGCCATTGATCCTATTGGTTTTCATCCCCTCTGTGTCCTCTGTGTCCTCTGTGCCTCTGTGGCTAAATCAGTCCCGGTTTGCCCGTAGACGACCGCGCCCGCGCTGTGGCATGCTGTGGGCATGATGGAGGCAGCAACGAACGCGGCGCGCGTTCCACCAACCGAGCGGACACCCCAACCGATCTACGTCATCTCGGACGGCACCGGGCTGACGGCGGAGACCGTCGTTTCCGCAGCCGCCGGGCAGTTCTTCGGCGCGATCTTCGATGTCCGCCGCCGTCCGCTCGTCCGCACCATTGAGCAGGCGAGAAACGTCATCAATGAGGCGGCGGAGACGCACGGTATCATCGTCTACACCCTCGTCGTTCCTGACCTGCGCCGGGCAGTCGAGGAGGAGAGCGCGCGGCGCGGCGTCCCCTTTGTGGACATCATCGGCGGGCTGGTCGCACGGCTGGAGGAGGCGTTCGGCCTCGTCCCGGCGGGTGAGCCGGGCCTGCGCGGGACGCAACTCGACCCGGTCTACTTCGGGCGGATTGACGCGATCGAGTACACCGTCTCGCACGACGACGGGCAGCACCCCGAAACGCTCGGCGACGCCGATGTCGTGCTCGCGGGCGTTTCGCGCACCTCCAAGACGCCGCTCTCGATCTTTCTCGCGCATTATCGCGGCTGGAAAGTGGCGAACGTGCCGGTCGTGCTCGGCATCGAACCGCCGCTCGAACTCTTCCGTATTGACCAGCGCAAGATCATCGGCCTGACGATCCAGGCTGCCCGGCTCGTCAACCTGCGTCGTGCGCGGCTCGAATCGCTCGGTCGCGACCCGGACGGCCCCTACACCAGCCTCGACCAGGTGACCGAAGAACTCGCCTACGCCCGCCGTATCTACCGGCATGGCTACCCGTGGCCGATCCTCGACACCAGCAACCGCTCCGTCGAGGAAGTGGCGCGCGAGATCATTGCCATCGTCGAACAATCCAGCACCAGCGGCCTCCCCGCATCGGTCTAAGGGGCGGACGGAAGCACAGAGGTCACAGAGGACACAGAGAGCACAGAGAAAGGGAACGGAGTTTGGGACACGAATAGCATACTCCTCTGTGTCCTTCGTGCTCTCTATGCTCCGTATTTCACAATAGTTTCAGGAGGGGGATATGGTGTATCCATTGGCATTGAGAAAAGCGGAAGTGGTGGCGTCGCGGGGGGTGGTGACATCGAACCATCCGCTTGCCAGTAATGCCGGGATCGAGATGCTGGCGCGGGGCGGCAATGCGGTGGATGCGGCGGTCGCGACGCTGTTCGCGCTCACGGTCGTCGAGCCGATGATGGTGAGCGTCTTCGGCGCGGGCTTTTTCGTCATCCGCGATGGCGCGACGGGGAATGTCGTCACCCTCGATAACTACGCCACCTGCCCCGCCGCCGCGACGGAAACGATGTACACGCCGATCCCCGATCCGGTCGAGTGGCTGGCCGAGCGGGACGAGAACCGCATCGGGCACTCGGCGGTCGGCGTACCGGGCGCGCTGAAGGGCTGGGCGGAGGCGTTGAGCCGCTTCGGCCGTCTGTCGCTCGCGGAGGTGATGGCGCCCGCGATCCGCTTCGCTGCGGA
>JBBRLR010000223.1:0-2635 GCA_038231255.1 Thermomicrobiales bacterium
CCGAGGATGGCATGCCGGAGGTGCCGCCGATGCTGCCGTGACGCTTCCGCGCGGATCGTGGCGACGATCCGGTCATGCAACCACGGAGGTGGTGCAGGGTGGGAGAGCACGCGGAGCACTCCTCCAGGCTGTAACTCGGCGTGATTCATCTGTCCCTCCATCTATCCGAAAATACGAACGTATCAACGTCACATTCGTATATTCAGATAATACGTGATCCGCGCAACGTCCGCAAGTTCGTGCTGATTGTGGTATCATCCGCAGAAGCGAATGCCGCACGCATCCTGCATCGCGTCGGCGATGGCGAGAGGTGAGAAGATGACGGAACAACAAGCGATCGTGCATCCGACGCTTGCGGAGAAGATCGACCAGCTGTTCACGGCGATCCGCCCAGAGGGACGGCGTGAGTATTCCTACGAAGAAGTCTCCGCCGGCATCCGGCAGCGCGGGATCGCGCCCGTGTCGAACACCACCTTGTGGGAGTTGCGCACCGGAAAATTGGACAACCCCAAGATGCGCACGATCGAGGCGCTGGCCAACTTCTTCGGCGTACCGATCACCTACTTCTTCGACAATGAGCCCGAGGCCGCCCGTCTCTACGCCCAACTCGCCCTGTTGCCGGCGCACCAGGACAGGGATATCCAACGGATCGCCCTGCGCGCCGCCGATCTCTCCCCGGACACACTCAAGATGCTCGGGCAGATCGTCGAGCAGGTACGCCATCTCGAAGGAATACAGGGCGGTCGGCAAGGATTACGGCAACCGCGTGTCGACAACGATCGCGAACAACAGAGGGAAGCGGAGCAGGAGGAAACTTCCCGAGGGACCTAAGCATGGACATGAAACGCGTGCGAAAGCGCTGTGAAGCGCGCCTCCGCGATCTTCCCATTCCCATCCCCTTCGATGTCTACGCCTTCGCCGAGCAGGTGGCCACCCGCCGCGGCAGGCCGATCGTGTTGCATCCCATGCTGCTGCTCGGGTCGCCCTTCGGCGCATGTGTCCCGGGATCTGCGGCCGACTATGTGGTGTACGAGCAGGACACGACACCGCTGCATCGGCAGCACATCATCGTCCACGAACTCTGCCATCTCATCTGCGGCCATCTCGCGGTCGGCGCAGGTGCCCCCATCGCCTTCCGATCGGCAGCATCCCCCGACGAGCCCCAGGCGCTGCCGCGTGCGACCTACGATGACGACGACGAACAGGAGGCGGAGATGCTCACCACATTGATCCTCGTACGGGTGTACGGTGCACAGGCAAATACCGCCGCCACCGACCCGGATATTGTCGGCGTGCTGCGCCTCCTCGATTGTCTGGAAGGCTTGAACAGTGGCGGGTGAGTCCGTGAGCGCGGCCCTCGTCGCGCTCCTCTGGGGATCCCTGCTCATCAAACTCCACGCGTTGCACTGGCATCTGCGGGATCCCGCCCAGTGCGCCAATTGCGCCTCCCTCCTCGCCGTCGCCCTCACCATGACGGTCTTCCATCCGCCCGTCTATCGCGCGATCGACCGCGTCGCCGGTATCCCGAACTTCTCGCGACTCCTGGGTAACAGTCTCGGTGTCATGAGCGCATGGGCATTCCAGCCGGTGATCATCCGCTTGCTGCACGACCACGCACACAAACGCGGGATATTGGGGAGCGGCTGGCTCGTGATAGGGACGATCGCGATGATGGCGCTCCTGTTCTTCCGCGCCTCCGTGCCCGTCGAGGCGCCGACGGATTTCCAGGCGCGCTACAGCGCCACCCCCTACACTGCCGAATATCGGCTCGTGCTGCTCGCGTACATCGGCATCCTCGTCTTGCAGATCTTCCTTCGCTCGCTGCGCAATGGCCGGGTTATCGGCAGCATCCCCCAATCGTACCTGCGGCTCCAGGCGCGCGTGCAGACGATCGGCTGGGGACTCGGCACCGCCTATGCCGGCCTCGAATGCGGTTACATCGCGCTCGCGCTCTTGGGCAACGTCTCCCCGCATGCCTATCCCTCGACGCTGGCGTACACGCTCTTTGCCAGCGGTTGTGTCGCGCTGTTGAGCGGGGGATTACTGGGCGCGTACCACTGGGGCGCGCAATACCGGGCCTACCGGCTACTCTACCCACTCTGGCGCGACCTCTACCACGCAACGCCCGGCATCGCACTCGACCCGCCACACTCGGCGGGTGCCGACATGCTTACCCTGCGGAATCCTAGCCGACGCCTCTACCGCCGGGTGATGGAGATCCGCGACGGGGTCGTCGCGTTGCACCGCTACACGGACGCGGCGCTGCTCGACTGGGCACGAGCGCGCTGTCGCGCCACGGGCACACCCGAAGAGGACATCTCGGCATGCACCGATGCAATCGTCTGGGCGGCGGCTATCCAAGCCAAGCGGCACGGGCAGCGGGTTCTTATGCCAGTAAGCAGCACGCCGATGCGCGCCGATATAGACTTGGACGCGGAAGTGCGACACTTGGCACGGGTGGCACATGCCTACCGACATTTCGCCGGGCGTGCCAGGACGTTGGGCGATGAGCCGCGTTTCCCGCCACCGTTGCCGACGCAAATGGGAGGAGAGCAATGACCGCATCACGACTCATGCCGGCGCCACGCACGCGCAAGCGTCTCGCGCGGATCGTCACGGAGGTCTTTGCCCCCTC
>JBBRLR010000224.1:0-2451 GCA_038231255.1 Thermomicrobiales bacterium
CACTGACGACGGTGAAACCGGTCGCATTCGTGCCGCCGAACGTCACGGCGGTCGCGCCCGTGAAGCCCGTTCCGGTGATTGTCACGCTCGTGCCGCCGCCCGTCGTGCCCGAGGAAGGACTCACCCCCGTGACGGTCGGCGCGGCGGCAAGGACAATGATCGTCGGGCTTGTCCCGAGCGCGAAGAGTGCAAGGAGCAGGATGCTCAGCGCGCACCGTACACCGCGCCGTGGATCGTGTTGGTGTAGCGATTGTTCGGCCACCCGAATGCCCCGTTTCCTTGGCCCCTCAATCAACCTCGATGATCCTCGGAAGCACGCGCCGTTCATCGGTCGGCTTCCTTACTGTGTTGGTCGCTTCCGCGAGCGGGCAAGCAGGACGATCAGGCCGACCATGCTAACCGCGAATGCCCCGACAAGGCCGCTGAGCACCGCGACGAGGGGGGAGATACCCCCGCTCTTTGCCGGTTCGCTCGCGGTAGCGGTTGTTGCTGTTGCCGGAGTGGGCCGGGCGCGTCCACTCGGCGCGGCAGCCGCAGCAGTTGGTCGCGCGGTGACGACAACGGGGCCATCAAAGACCGCAGGCGCGCTCCCACCAAAATCAAGCGTTGCATGGACGCGATAGGTACCCGGTGTCGTGGGCGGCTCCGCCGGGATTGGATAGGCAATCGTTGTTTGTGGTACGAGCGTATCGAGGGCGAGTGGGTTGCTGAGGACGGTTTGCCCCGATGCGTCAACCATCGTTACGTCACCCTGCGACTTGACCAGCGTCGTCCCGTCATTTTGCACGGAGAGCGTCAAGGTCGGCAGCCCGTCTACCTCAGCGACCTGCGCCCCTGTGATGCGGAGCGAGGGCGTCGCGTTCACCTCGCCGACATTGACCAGCACCGCCGTCAGCGCACGGGTGACGGTGGTGACGCCGAAACTCCCCGCTTGCTGGGTCGCGGTATTCGCGCCCCGGTCGAGTTGGATGGCGATCCCGCCGAGATATTGGCTGGCGCGTGTTTCTTTGGGGATGGTGAGAGTGAAAGGAATCGTTTCTTGTTTCTGAGGCGCGACCTCGATGGTGGCCTTTTCCAGCGTGATCCAGGCGCCGACGCCCTTGCGGGGTTCGGTACTGCCCATATAGATCGCGCCGCCACCCTGTCCGCTCGTGGCATCAACCGGATACAGTACGACCTTGATCGGCACGGTGCCGGGATTCGCGACGATGACCGCGTCTTTGAGCGTTTCACCAGCTTGGGCTTTTAACGTGAAATAGCCGCTCGTCGCCGCATCAGCATTCGGGTGCGCGGGGCGGATACCGAACTGCGGCTCGTCCGCCCCGCGCACGGGAGTGAGAGAAACGAGCATCATCAGGAGTAGCATAACGAGGAGGATGGCCCCGCGCGGGGTTCGCCGTCTTGTTTCGTTGTACATCCGCACCCGCCCCTCCTTCGTGAACTTCAGGCAATACATAAATAATAGTCTACCATAGATGCATATACGTACACTATAGCAAAGTGCCCGGTTTCTGGAAAGAAGCGCGGGCGCTTGCGACGAGATTGCGGGTACTCGTTACGGGCCGGAAACGATCGTCACCGTCAGGGTTGCGGTATAGGTGCCGGCGGCAGTTTGTGCGGGCACGGCGAGGGCCGTCGCGAAGGTTTCGGTGGACTTGCCCATGCCGGTGCTCGCCGCCGCGTTGAAGATTTTCGCCGCCGTCGTCGGGATCTGCCCGTTGGCGATGCTGTTCGTCGGCGCAGTGCCCGTCGTGCCGGAGATTACCACGCCGGAGACCGTGTGGCCGACAGCCGGGATCGTGTCGCTGGCCGCATCGGTCAGGACCGTGACGACCCCTTGCAAGTTCCAGCCGGCCTTGCTGCCGGTCGCGTCGTTGACGCCGACGGCGAATGACGACGTCAGGTTAATGATGTCGCCGGTAAGGGCGGTGCTCGGGTACAAGAAGTTGGCCGGCGCGGCGGCGATCGAGAGTGACCCGGCGGTGAGCGTCGCCGTACTTGAGGCGGCGCTGACACCGGATGTGCCGATAATCATGGTGGCGATGACGAGGAATACAGCGAGCCAAGTGCGGGATGACCGGATCATGGGACTCTCCTTTTTCAAAAAGGTCTAGTAAAACAACGGTGTACGATTGATCTATCCTTCGTACATCCCTACTAACGTCATCATGCATCGAAATGTGATGGATGGATCAAAAATAGTCTTGCGATAACGCTGCGCCGCACTTTTCATGCGCCGATGTACCGCTCTGTCCAACGAATAGCCCGAGCAAGAATGTCGCGTCGCTGGAGCGGTTTTCCGTGGTATCGATGATGTTGACCCGCTTTGGTGGACACCAGATCATTGGGCAATCGATGCTCAACAGGAGGTGTCCCGATGCCACGCACCCGCCCGGCCTACCCGCCGGAGTTCAAGATGGAAGCAGTCCGGCTGGCCCAAAGTGGTGACAA
>JBBRLR010000225.1:0-2353 GCA_038231255.1 Thermomicrobiales bacterium
GGTTGGGAACGCCGGTCACCCGGTCGATCACGGCGTAGAGGGGCGGGTCGAGCACCGTGAAGCAGAGGGCCATGCAGAGGAGGGCGAGGCTGTTCGCGCGCTGTGCATCGTTCTGAGGACGCCTGCGGAACCGGAGCATCTTATAAAGGAGGTTGCCCCAGAGGATCGTCGCGATGGCGGTGCTGACGAGCACGCTACTCATAGGCGGTGCCCTCCAGGCTATCGAGCAGGCGCAGGATGCGGGTGGTGTGCGGATCGGCATCCACGGCAAGCCCCGCCTGCGCGCGCTGCACACGGTGTCCGATCAGTGTCGCGAGCGTCTCCGCCTCGTGTTCCTCGTCCCGCGTGTAGTGGTCCGCGCGGAGCACGCGCAACTCCGCAAGCGTCAGGTCGCCGACCTCCGCAGGGTCGGCCCCTCGATGCCCCAGGAGGATGTGTCCGAGCTCGTGCAGGATGATGTGTTGCTGGTGGAGCGGTGATGTCCGTTCCTCGTAGTAGAGGAGATCCGCCGTGTCGGTCTCGAGCCAGAGACCGGGCAGCCCGCCCATCAGCGGGAGGGCGTACCGCGCGATCGGGCGCTCGCGGCGCGCGGCGATCCCCGCGATGAAGGTGTCGAGGTCGAAGGGGGTAGGCAGCGACAACTCCCGGAGTCGCGCCTCGCAGCGGCGGCGGATCGCTTTCTCATCCATTGCCAAGGTCCCTTAGGCGCATCCCTCAGGGGGAGCGACGTGCCTACGCATCGCCGTCGGCGGTCGCCGATGCATTCCTGCTATCCGTATGTGCTGCGCCTTTCCGATCCCGCACGCCTTCGAGGTGGCGTGCGTGCTCGAGGATCTGGGCGACGGCGTTCAGTGTGTCCGGGGAAAGATCGACCGCGCGCAGCATGATCCGTTGCAGGCCAGCGTCGCCGTGCACGGGCAGTGCGGCGAGTTGGGCGTACATGCGGGCTGCGGACTCGTCCCCATCGAGGAAATAGGTCACCGGCACGCCGAAGAAGTCGGCGATCGCCTCGAGGTGCTTGATGCGCGGGTTATCCTTCGTGCCGTTGCGCAGGTCGCAGAGATAGGTGTCCGAGGTCTTGGCAATATCGCGCGCATTGATCCCCGCGACGACCTCGGCGTAGGTGTACTCATCCCCATCGGGGGAACGGACCGACTGGAAGAGGCGGTCGAGCTTCCCCGCAAGCGTGGGGGGATGATCAAATATCTCCGCCGTCCGCCCTGACTTCCTCCGAACCATCGTCGCGCCTCCCTGCCCTGGACACCATGCACAGCGACACCGATAAAACCCCAGTAGGGATTTATATACAACTTTCCCCAGAATAGCGCAACCCCCTTGCGGAAGATGCCGAGAATCCGTAAAATCCTGATAGGAGGAATAGCGACATTTTATCCTCATATGAGGAATATTAGGATGACATCATGGCGATACGTTTCGACTGCTGGCCGGTCGATGGATGGGGTGAGAGGGGAGGGGTTCGCTTCGTGGCAACGACCGGTCTTTCCAAGTAAGGGGAGAAAGTGATGCCCCGAGAGATGACCGACGTGCGTAGGCCTGGCGACGCTTTCGAGACGCTGCGGTCGCTCCCGCGACCCGTCCCGCCGCCGTGGCTACGCGACCGCATCTTGGCCGAGGTGTATCGGGTGGAGCAGCGAAAGCGGCGGCTGCGCATCGCCACCCGGTACGGCGCGGTCGGGCTCGCGGTCCTGCTCTGGGGTGCCGGTATGGTCTGCCTGTGCTGGGGGATCGCGCATTGAGCGGAAGGGAGATTGCACATGTCGTTCTCGACGGACCGAGAGACGGATGAACACATGCATCGTCTGGGAGAACCGGATGGGCGACACGAACCGCGCCAGATGACCAGGAGCACTGTGACGCCATCCACCGCGTTGCGCGCGATGGCGTCGGATGCTGCCTACGGCGCCACGCTCACTCCGCTGCCACATCCACATCCCGACCGAGACCGTGGCGCACCGCCGGGTACCCCAGTCATAGTAATCAGGACGTCACCCCCAGGTATCCCGGTTCCGGACTTGCGTGCGCACCCGCCGGTTCCCGTCGTCCCGTGGTCAACCCGTGCCCAGCAGTGGATGCGAGAACGGACCCAGCCGGGACGTATCGAGACGGAATGCGATGCGAAGATCGTCGACTTCATAGCGATGATGTCCAGCGGATGCCGTATCCTCGCCACCATCGGTCCCAAGGGCGGCCCCGGCAAGACGACCGTCGCCCTCGCCACCGGCCTCGTCCTCGCCGAGGTGCCGCTCGCCCGCCCGATCGTCGTCGAACTGAACCCTGATTGGGGCACGATCGATCAGGTGCTCGGCGACGCCAACCCCCGGACGATCCAGGA
>JBBRLR010000226.1:0-2156 GCA_038231255.1 Thermomicrobiales bacterium
CACTAGTGGGTCGATTGGTTTGGATATTGCCATTGATTGAACGCGGTCAGCCGTCGCCGCAGTGGTCGACGGGTGTACGACCTGCTCCCTCCTAGGCGATGCGCACGCTCCCGACTGCGGGCCCGTCGTTGCGCGCGCTTGCCACCCCAGACAAACGGTGTCGGCTCCCGGTTCCATGCATAGGCGGTCGCCTCTAACCAGGCGATGATCTCCTCCGCGCTCTGCGGATACTGACCGTCCAGGGCACGGCGTTTCAGGATACGCTGGATCGATTCTGCCATATTGAGCCAACTCCCACCGAGCGGCGTATAGAGCGGCAGAATCCCGTGATCGAAAAGCCAGAGCACGAAGTCTGCTGTGTAGTGACCTGTGAGGTTATCGAGGACCAGAAGCATACGTAGCGGTGGCAGATCGTCGGGAAGGGTGATCCGCACGCGCAATCCTTCTTGCCACCGCTCCCATGTGGCACGGATCTCCGTCTGGGTGCGGTCTGACGCGTGCGGCGGCAACGTGGCAAGGACCAGCGCCAACTGCGCCTCGAGCCAGGGATGCAACACGGCATTCGTGCTTTGCGTCACCCCCTTGACGCGTACCGTGCCCGTGGCAGGGTGGAAGAGCGTCAACAATTTCGCGGTGCCGTTGCGCAGGTACTCATGCGGATACCGCGCCGGGTGTCCTGTCGGGTGCCACCCGTGCCCAGGGATGGGTCGCGTCTGGTAAGGACCGGCTTCATCCTCCGTCCAGACTGCCAATCCCTGGGTTTCTCCCTCCCGGTAGGCCGCTTCGATCAACTTTTTTTTGCGGTTGCGTCGGGATCGGTGACCACGATCACCCCGGTCTTGCGCTTGCGCAGCACGCTGCCAGTCTCGCACCAACTGCGATCCTGCTGCCAGGAGAACCCCGCGTCATGCAACACGCACCAAATCGTGTACGTGCTAACCCGTGGCAGACCATCGGTCGCCCGCCGCACGGCGCGTTGCAGCGTGGCTAGAGACCAGGTCGCCGTGCCATCCGCGTCCCGATCCGGTGTGCGCTGGGCCTCCCGCAGGATGCGCGCGGCTTCGGTCGCCCCGTACTGTTTCTCCTGCCCGCCGCCATGTCCGGGCGGGATCGCGGCCAAGCCATCGCGATTGAAACGCGTCACCAACTGGGCGACGGCATCGCCACTGCGGCGACCGGCGGCATGAGCGGCGGCGGTGTACGTGTGTCCCGCCGCGACCGCGAGCAAGGCACGGGCATGGGCAACGTGAGCGGCGGGTGCGGTCTGTGAGCGGCTGAGGTGACCGAGCACCGTACGTTCCGCATCGGTGAGGGAGCGGAGCGGATCCTTTTGGCGGCGAGACATGGGCATCCTCCGGGCATACGACGAGCATCGTGCATCCCCGGTGTACACCTGCCCTTCCACTATGGCAATGCCCAAACCAATCGACCCACTAGGCCCGTCCCTCGTGCGCGGGCACAATCCCGCCGCTCGACGCCCGGACGATCAACTGCACCGGCACGAAACGCCGGAGCGGTGACGCGTCCGCGTTCTCGATCCGCATCAGCAGCATCGCCACCGCCTGTTTGCCCAGTTCCTGCAACGGCTGGCGCATCACCGTCAGCGGCGGGTCCGTGACCAGCGTCGCGTGGACGCCGTCGTGTCCGACGACCGCGACATCCTCGGGGACGCGCAAGCCCCGGTCTTTCGCCGCCTGCAGGAGATCGATGGCGACGAGGTCATGGATGCCGAAGACGGCGGTGGGCGGCACGGGGAGGTCGAGCAGTTGCTCCATCGCCCGGTACGCACTGCCGGGCTCGAGGGTGGTTTCGACGACGAGCGCGGGGTCGAACGGGAGGCCGACCTCGTCGAGCGCCAGCTGGTACCCCGCGAAACGGTCGCTCGATGCGTCGGCCAGCGTGGGCCGCGTGGTGAAGCCGATGCGGGTGTGCCCGCGCTCGATGAGATGGCGCGTCAGCGTCATGCTGCTGCGGACATTGTCCGGCGCGATGAAGGAGACCGTCGGGTCCTCCACGCGCCTGCCGAAGACGACGAAGGGCAGGCCCTCCGCTTGCAACAGGGCGGCGCTCTCCCGGAAGTCGGGCATGCCGCGCAGGAGCAGGCCGTCCACCTCGCGGGAGCGGCAGATGCGTGTCAGTTCGTCGAGGTGGTTCCC
>JBBRLR010000227.1:0-2132 GCA_038231255.1 Thermomicrobiales bacterium
ACAGTCGGCGTGTCGGTGGGTTGTCGGACAGCGCTACACCCGTTGAGGAAGAACGCCACGAGGCTCAGACTGACAACGAATCCGGTTCGCGCCTGCATCGCGTGCCCCCCGTATCGTTCGGATATCCAAGGTAGACGCTCTCCACCATACTACGTCGGATACATGTCGAGTGAGTACGCGCAAAGGCATGGGGCAACAGCAATCGGCTAGCGGGGCGGAGGGGCGACGTTCACGACGAATATCAATTGCTTGTCCGCCACTTTCCCCATCACTTCCCAGCAGCCGGTTGTCGGGAAATCCAACCCGCTCACTTGAAATCCGGTATCTCCGTAACCGGAAGGGATGCTCGCATCAAGCGGCGGTGCGGGCGCATCCAACCGCCGTCCTTCAATCGTCAACTGTCCGTGCGCGGTGCGCCACCAGCCGAACTTGCCGCCCGGCGTCGTACCATCCTTCGCGAGGACGACCCACAGCGCATCGTTGCCATACCAGAAGCCATACGAACCGACTCTATCGGTGATCGGCGGCGGCGGTGTGAGCGATGGGTTCGGCGGCTGCGTCACGGGGCAGACATCCATACGGTCCTCTGATGATGTACAGGGTATCGGCGTCGGGCGGGAGTCGGGATCACGCAGACTGGTCGCCAGACAGCCATCGGGATAGACAGAGACGGTGAAGCGCAGTTCTCGGTTCGCCACCTTTCCGACGACTTCCCAGCAGCCCGTGGTCGGAAAATCCATTCCCGTTGCTTGATATCCGTTTTCGCCGTAACCGGAAGGGATCGTTGCCGCGAGTGGCGGCGCGGGTCCATCGAGCCGCTTCCCTTCGATGGTCAGTTGCCCAGTAACCGAACGCCACCACAAAACCTTCAGGCTGCCGACGAACCACTTCCCCTGATACGACGGGGCAAGCCCGGCCCACAACACATCGTTGCCGTACCAGGTCTGTGTGAAGCCCGCCGTATTCGCATCGGGGGGCCGGCTGGTCGTGAAGGGCGTCACCGGACAGGCGACATTCGCTTGCGGTCTCGTCGTCGCTACTGGAGAAGCGCTGTTCGACGTCGCGGTACTGCCTGTGTTCACCGTGGCTGCGGTGGGGGCTGACGGAATCGTCGGAGGCACCGGTGTCGCGGTACCGCTATCGGTCACGCAGGCGGCAAGCAACATGACCGGCAGAAGCCAAATTATCCCGCGTGGATGATTCCGCATTCATTCCTCTCTTTTCGTGTGCGACCAGCGACATCACGGTAGGTACAACGCACGCGCGCGATCAGTTCCCGCAGGTACCGGTGGCTATGCTATGATTTTCCGGTGCGGGGCGGACACCGGACGTGCCGTGGCCCGTGTTCTGTGATTTCAAGGGCGCGACATACGACGCGGGAAAACGGCTTCCCGCCTGCGACCATCAGGAGGGGCGAGATGCAGGTTCACGAGAATGTCGCGGGGCTGATGCGTGCGCTCGACGGCGCGGTGGTCGTCAACGATGACGGATCGAGCGTCATCGTCAACGACGCGGGCGCGGTGCGCGGCGACCTGACGGACACGATCGCCTGGAACGCCGCCTTCGGGCAGAACGGCGTCAAGGAAGCCTCCATCTGGCTGATCCGCGCGATCGGCGAGCAGGTCGGCGTCGTCCCCGCCTCGATCCACGACTACTACATGGCCGCCGGGCGCGGCGAGTTCGCCAATGTCACCGTCCCCGCCTGCAATATCCGCGGCATGACCTACGACACCTCCCGCGCCGCCCGCCGCGCCGCGCAGTCGCTCGACGCGAAGGCGCTGATCTACGAAATCGCCCGCTCCGAACTCGGCTACACCGGGCAGGGGCCGGAGGAGTTCGCCGCCCAGGTGCTCGCCGCGAGTATCCGCGAGGGGTACGACGGCCCGGTCTTTATCCAGGGCGACCATGTGCAGGTCAACGCCAAGAACTACGCGAAAAACCCGGACGGCGAGATCGCCGCGATGCACGACCTGATCACGCGCGAGATGGCGGCGGGTTTTTACAACATTGACATTGACACCTCGACGCTCGTGGACCTCGACAAGGGGTCGCTGGACGAGCAACAGGCCGTCAATTACACGCTCGCCGCACACTTCACGCACGCCATTCGCGGCCTGCAATTCAGCGATCTG
>JBBRLR010000228.1:0-2127 GCA_038231255.1 Thermomicrobiales bacterium
GACCCTCGTTCTCGCGGCGGGGGATTGACGGCGGAAATGCCGACAGGGGTCATGGATGAACCCATGCCGTTCACGACGGGGTGCGCCGCCGGAGTTCCGCATAGTCGCGGTCGGAAAGCCAGGGGCGGAGGGCGGAGATCGCGGCTGCGGGCACGGCGAAGTAGAGCCGGGTGTCTCCCACGACCATCACGACATGCCCCCCATCGTACGGCCCATCGGTGATCCGCGAGAGCGGCATGAGGGAGAGTCGCATCTCCCACGCGACGAGCGTGCCGAACCATTCCTCCAGCGTCACGGGTCGCCCGGTGATGACGATCTCCCCCCGCTCCCACGCCTCCCCATCAAGCAACTGCACGGTCAACGCGCTCGTGTCGGTCATGATCTTCTCCCTCATCGTCTGCTCCCTGCCGATACCGCAAGCGTCTCGCGCATCCGCGCGCGGGTTTCGTCGCGCCCCTCCCGCAGATCGCGGTCGGTGACGACATGCACCGCCCACCCCTCGCGGGTGTAGGTCTCGGTGCGCCGACTCTCCCGCGCTTCCATCCCCTTCTCGAGGAAGAACGCCGCATGGTGTGCCCCGCCATGCACCTCGATCGCCAGCTTCCGTTCGGGGATCGCGAAGTCCGCGTACATACCGGGCGAGACTTTGTACTCGCGCTGGTAATCCCGCCCCTCCTCCGCCCCGAGTTCCTTCAAGAGGCCGACCATCTCACGCTCCGGGCGCGTCGGTTGCGCGCGGCGGTGACTGGCGAGGAGGTCGCTCGCGAACTCCCGACCATACCGCTCAGCCGTCGCCTGATAGCCATGTCGGCCCGCGTCGCGCAGGCTCTCCGCAGTGCGGTGGCTCTGCGCGTAGCGCTGGTGTTCGGAATCACGGAACTTCTCGCGACCCATCTCGCGCCATGCCGCACGCTGTTCCGCAGTGGGCTGCAACGGCTCGCGCGGTGATTCCCGCATTGGCTCACCATAGCTGTCGTCCCGATCACCCGGCATACGACCTCCTTCCCGTGTGCTTGCCTGCCGATCCGCCCACGATGGCGAGTCGATCCTTCATCGGGCATGCGATGGCTCGACAACCGGCGACTACATCGTGTATTATCTACATTATAGGGATTTATGTCATATTATCCCTATATGCGGATAATCGGCTTATGGGCAGACGCTTCAGAAGGAGGCAACGATGAAACCGATCTCACGGCGTGGCGTCTTGAAGGTCGCAGGGGGGCTTGTCGCCTTTCTCCCCGCCGCCCGGATGCTCGCCCAGCCGCCCCCGGCTGCGGCGGACTATTGTGGGTGCGGCATCCCCGACGACTGCGAGTGCGACTGCGCGCTCAGCTACAGCGAGGTGCAGATCCCTTGCTTCTATCCCTGCGACCCGCCGTACCCCGGCTGCACCGCGCCCATCTTCGAGGTCGTGCAGTACCAGTGCTGCAACTACCTCGGCATCGCCTGCGGCGGGACCGCGACGGTCATCGCCCGCATCCCGTGTCCGTACTAAGGCAGGCGCGTCGTATCGATCACGATCAGGAGGGAACACACATGGCAGCACCGAAGGCACTCCATACGATCACGATCCATCCCGGGGAACCGGGCGGCGTCACCGCGCGCGACCTCGTCGATCATGAACTGCGGCAGTCGCACGTCACCTGTCCCTTGTGCGGCCAGGCAGTGGCGATCCCCAAGGAGATCGACCGGGAAGTGCGCAAAATAGCGGCGGGCCCGCAGGGCGAAAGCACCCCTCTGCTCCTCTCGATCCACCATCCCCCCGGTATCCCGATGAGCCTGCCCGCAGGCGCGCGACCGATTACCGATCCCGCCAAGCTCGCCAAGGCAGAACAGCGGGCGAAACTCGTCAAGGGGAAATAGGCATCGGGTGATCATCGGTGGCACGCAAGGGCGTGACGGGTAGGTTGCTTGTTTCGCCCGCGCCGCCGCGCAGGCGGGAGACGATCATGCAGTTTCTGACCTTGGCGCTCGATTGCTACTTCGCGGCCGTCCTCGGCATCGCCGGTCTCACCAAGTTGGACGCCCCCGCGCCGTTCGCCGCCACCCTGCGACAGCAGCATCTCCTTCCGTCGTGGAGTGTCGGCACGATCGGCCGTCTCTTTCCTTGGCTTGAGATCACCC
>JBBRLR010000229.1:0-1950 GCA_038231255.1 Thermomicrobiales bacterium
ATCATCTCCGCGCGGGTGCGATAGTAGGCATGGCGTAAATCCTCATACTCGCACCGCTCCACGTCACGGTTACTCATTGTTTGGTCGCGCTCGTCCATCTCGCTTCCCTTTCTGCTCGCTGCATTTCCCGGCGTCCCCCGCCGCTACGGTTGCGGGTGCAGGGCGGTCAAGGCCGCAGAGCGACGCGCAGCGGAGCCGGGTGCCCTCAGGGCAGATTGAGGGCCATGCGACCCTCGTGCTCGCGGCGGGGGACGGCGGCGGAAAATGCATCTGGCACCGCATTCCGCTCTTGAGGAACGGCGTTGCGTGCATTGCTCGCCCCGATGAGGTTCACCGCAGGGTGCGCCGCAGGAGTTCCGCGTAGTCGCGGTCGGAAAGCCAGGGTCGGAGGGCGTGAATCGCCGCTGCCGGCACGGCGAAGTAGAGCCGGGTGTCTCCCACGACCATCACTATATGCCCGCCATCGTACGGCCCCCCGGTGATCCGCGAGAGCGGCATGAGGGAGAGTCGCATCTCCCACTCGACCAGCTTGCCGAACCACTCAATAAGGGTCACGGGTCGCCCATTGATAGCGATCTCGCCCCGCTCCCAGGTCTCCCCATCGAGCATCTGTACGGTCAGCACATTCGTGTCGGTCATGATCTTCCCCTCATCGGTCGTGATCGTCCCGGTCGCCCTGCGGCTCATCGCGCTCCCGCTCGTCCGCCGCCGCAGCGCGCGCCAGCATCGCCTCCCACCGCATCCGCTCGTGCCCCTCCGCCCGGCAATAGTCCCGCCCATCCCCCTTGAGCCGGGCGTGGTCGCCCCGATCGAGCCGTACTTCCTCCCCGTCCGTCCGCCCCTCCCCACCTCCACACAGGACGACGTGGACATGCGGATGGTCCGTGTTGTGGTGTTCCACCGCGACCCAGTGCAGCGGCATCCCCTTCTCCTTTTCGAGCTCGACCATCACGTAGCGCGTCAATGCACGCAGGTCATCGGGTTGCTCGTCCACCGCCGGACTGAGCATCAGGCGATGGGCGAGGTAGCAGCGGGCCTGATGGGCATTGAGGAGTTGGTAGGCTTCCGCACGACTCACCGTGCCGTCCTTCGTAAAGAGCGACCGGGGCGGCTCCCCCTCCCCGCGCGGGCGCATCTGGTAGTAGCGCAGCCCCGCCCGCGCCGTGTCACGGTTGCGCGTGTAGGTATGACGGAGGATCACGACCCTCACTCGCGCTCCCCGTCGCCGTGACTACCCGGACGATAGCGCGCCCCCGCCTGCAACCGCGCCTCCTCCGCGATCTGTGCGGCGCGGACGGGATCGGCGAGCAGGTGCCCGAGCGCGACCTCGGCGATCCGGGCGGCGCGATAGGCGTCCTTGCCGCTCCCGACGAGCAGGGCGGCAAGCCGGTGCGACTGCCGTTCCACGAGCGCCCCCACGCCATCCTGGATCTCGCGCCGCGTCACCTCGCGCACGACGCGCATGATCGCTGGGGCGAGCAGGTCTTCCATGCCCTCATCGAGCCAACCAGTGAGGGCGTGGCCGAGCAGGTGCGCCGCCGCCCGCGAGACGCTGGGGAAGCGGCCCCGGTGGCGGCGGGCATATTCCCTGAGCGCGATCTCGGTCTCCGCATCCAGATAAACATCGATCCGTCCCTTCATCGTGGTGTGCTCCTCCCGTTCGCCCCGTGCGGGGGGTGTTCCAGACCCATCGCGCGGCACTTTGTGACCATGACGCCCCGCGTCGGCACGCTCCGCCGAGCGATGTGCGGGGGGTGTTCCATCCCATCGGGACGCCGGAAAAAGCCCATGCGGGATGTATCCTTTATCTTGCCTTCGCCATCGCTCAGGTGGCCACCGGCAGTCTGCGGAACGGCAGGGTGATCCACACGCCAAGCATCTCTCTTTATGCCAGCGGCGATCGGCAGCGCGCTCATGGGTTCGGTACCGATCGCGCTGCGCTGGCCGCCG
>JBBRLR010000230.1:0-1883 GCA_038231255.1 Thermomicrobiales bacterium
CACCCGTCGAACTCCTGACGCTTCGCGCGCTCGCGGGTCAAGGCGACGTGCGCCTGACCGCCCCGCCGCAACGCACCTTCGCCACGCTCGACGATCTGACAGGCGCGCTGCTCGGCAGGGAGGGTGGGTTGGCCTTCCTGCCACTGCCCGCACTCGCGCCGCGCCTCAAACCGCTCCCGATCGGTGACATGGACGCCGCGTCGGGGCATGGCCCGCTCGATACCTACCCGCTCGCGCTGACCGTCGCCATCGCTATCGCACCCACCGCGCCGACCGGGACACTCGACGCCGTCAAGGCGTTTGCCGCGTATCTGTTCAGGGTTGAGGGGAAATGAGGAGGGCGCGGCAGGCGAGGAAGGGATTGATGCCCCGCACCCGCCACGTCCCGAACAGCGTTGCCAGCGTCATCTTCGTCTCACTCCCCGCCGTCGAGCGCGTCCCGCCGCTGATCTTCCGGCTCGTCACGAGGTGCCGTAACGCCCGCTCCGCTTCGTTGTTGTCCGGCGGCACGTCCGGCTCGCGCACGAAGACGAATAACTCATGCAGGTGCTTCGCCATCCGTTGGCTGAGAGTGCGCTGCGGCACCGCCGCCTCGCTATACGGCGCGTAGATCGCCTGTAACTCCCGCATGAATGTTCGCTCCGCCTGCTGCCGCGCCGCTTCCCCATCCGCTGCATGTTCCTGCTTCCATGCCACCGCCCGCACGTAGAGATCATGCACCGCCGCCGCCCACGCCTGCACGTCCGCATCCGCGCCATGGGCCACCCGCAGATCATGCACATCGCGCAGCAAATGCGCCCAGCATTTCTGCTTCACCCCCGGATAGTGCTGATACCCCACATAAAAGTCGCTCACCACTACCCCGGCGAAGTCATCACCCAGCACCGCGTCCACCATCGCCCCGCCTCGGCTGCCGCGCGTGAAATACCGCGCCGTCGGCGTGCAGAAGGTCCAGACGTAGCCATTGACGCCATCTTCGCGCCAGCCGGTCTCGTCGCCATGCGCCACCGGGCTGCCCCGAATCTCCTCCCGGATGGCGTCCACCGCCGCCCCGCCCGCTCGCGCCATCTGCGTCAGCGCGCCAACAATCGCCCCGACGCTGACGGTGAGATCATGGAAGATCCGCAGATACCACTGAATCGTCGCCACCGGCAGCCGCGCTTCCTCGCGTAGCGTCGCGATCAGACTGACCAGCCGCACCCCGAATCGCTGCCGTCCGACGACTTCGCCCGCCAGGTCCACCGGCGGAGTGTGCCGCCTGCGACAGTGCGGACAGCAGCGTTCGAGGAAGACGTGCTCCGTCACCACCACCGGCACGAGCGGCACCTCGATCACTTCCCGCGTCCGCTTGACACTGCCCCCGGCGAGCAGCAGGCCACACGTTGGGCAGTGTTCCACGGCATGGATCATCCGCTGCGTCGGCACCATCCGGTGGCGGACGAACTGCTGCTCCCGCCGCTTGCGCGCTTGCTTCGGCGGACGGGGCTGCGCGGGAGCGGGTTTGAGGCCCGGCATCCCCTGCGGTCGTCCGCTCCCCGCGCCCTCGTCGCCCCGCTGCAACGCCTCTACCGTGGCGAGCAACGTCCCCACCTGCGCGGTCAACCGCGCCACCGTCGCTTCCAGCGTCACAATCACCGCACGCAGTTCGGCAATCGTCCGCTCCTGCTGGGCAATCGTTTCATGCTGGGCGACGACGAGTCGAATCAGGTCATCACGACTGGCATCCTTCAGGTCGATCATCCGCGCAGCATACTCCGTCCCCTCATCCCTGAACAGATACGGAACTGTGGCGGCAGGAATCGTATACTCTGCGCGAATGCGGAAGTGATTGAGAGACCCCGATGCCGTGAGTCATGTTGACGGCATCGGGGTCTCCCCATATC
>JBBRLR010000231.1:0-1872 GCA_038231255.1 Thermomicrobiales bacterium
GTCACCACTTTGGGCCAGCCGGACTGCTTCCATCTTGAACTCCGGCGGGTAGGCCGGGCGGGTGCGTGGCATCGGGACACCTCCTGTTGAGCATCGATTGCCCAATGATCTGGTGTCCACCAAAGCGGGTCAACATCACAACTTCAACGTGGTAGCCGGGTTTGCATGTCCGAGACGGCGGGCGACGCGGGCAACATCCCTTCTATCCATGAGCAGGCACATCGAGTGCGTGTGGCGCAAGTCGTAGATGTGGAAGCGGGGCAGGCGGTCATCATCGCTTCCCGGCTCCTCATTCGCTGCCATGATGATCCCATACAGGTCGCGGAATGCATTCGCGGGCGTACGCGGCCCGCCGGTCTCGCTGGTAAATACGAGGCCGCAATCACGCCGTGCGTCGCCCGCCACTTGCGGTTTCTACTTCTGAGGGCTATGATGCACGACGCGATTCAATCAAAGAGACGAGGCATCCATAAGGATGCCTCGCATAAAACCGCCCCAAGAAGAAACGAACCGTTACGCTTTCCCCGCATGGACGCGCTGGACCGCGCTTGCCATGCGCGACAGGACTTCGCGCAGGACGGTTTCGGAGGTGGCGAAGTTGAGGCGCACGCAGGTTTTGCCCGCCTCGCCAAAGGCCGCGCCGTCGTTCAGGCCGACTTTGGCTTCTTCGAGGAAGAATTGGTACGGGCTGCTCGGCAAATCGAGGGCGCGGCAATCGAGCCAGGCGAGATAGGTGCCCTCGGGCTTGTAATGGTGGATACCGGGCATCTCCTCGGCGATGAACTGCGCCACGTAGTCGCGATTCGACTGCAACCGCACCATCACCTCGTCGAGCCACGGCTGCGCGTGCCGCCACGCCGCGACCGTCGCGTCGGTGCCGACGATGGCGATCTGGCCCATCAACGAATCGGGCACCCGCGCCCGGAAACGCGCCTGCAGGTCGGCGGAACCGAAATGCATCACCGCGCACCGCAACCCGGCGATGTTGAAACTCTTGGTCGCCGAGGTGATCGTGATCGTGCGGGCGCAAATCTCCGGACTGAGCGAGGCGATCGGGATATGCGTGCTGCCCGGATACAGCAGATCGGCGTGAATCTCGTCGCACAGGATCACCAGATCACGCTCGACGGCGAGGTTGCCGAGCGCCAGCAGTTCGTCGCGCGAAAAGGCGCGCCCGGTCGGATTATGCGGGTTGCAGATCATCAGGATGCGCGTCGTCTCGTCCACGACATCGCGCAGTCCCTCAACATCGAGCACGTACCGCGTCCCGTCATCCTTCAGGCGACTCTCGATCATCCGCCGCCCCGTATTGCCGATGGCGCCGAGGAAGGGCGGATAGATCGGCGTCTGGAGGACGATGCCCTCCCCCGGCTCGCTGAAGGCCAACGCGGTGCCGTACATGCACTGGACGCACTCGGTTACCGGCTGGACGAGCGCGGGATCGACCGTCCACCCGAAGCGCTCCTGCATCCGCTCGACAAACGCCGCAGTCAGTGACTCCTCGCCGGAGCGGTACGGATACCCGTAGTCTCCCTGGTCAACGACGCGCGCGATTGCTGCCTGGACAGGGTCCGCGACTGCAAAATCCATGTCCGCGACCCACGCCGGCATCACGTCCTCGGGATGGTGGTGCCACTTCACCCCCCGGCGCGCACGAAGGTCGGCTTCGGAAACCTCAAACGCTGCTGCCATCGGTAAGTGCTCCTCTACGACTTGGTGTAAACGCACGCCTGTGCTGCTTTCGCTTTTCCGGGTGGTGGGGGGCGTGAGCAAGCCCCTAAGCGGCCGGAGGACCCCCCCCCCCCCCCAAATTTCCACACCCACCCCCAATCGACAAAACACACGGTTACAGCGGTGTTCGGATCCCCGCAA
>JBBRLR010000232.1:0-1856 GCA_038231255.1 Thermomicrobiales bacterium
CGGCAGGACGTCGTAGAGCAGGTCGGCCAGCGACGCGGTCAGTTCTGTTCCGGTCGCACCACCCCCGATGACGACGACGGTGAGCAAGGTGCGTCGCTCATCGCCGTCGGGCAAGGTGGAGGCACGCTCGAAGGCGCCGATCATGCGGTCGCGGATCGCCAGCGCCTCGGGGATCGTCTTCATTGGCAGCGCGTGTTGCTCGGCGGACGATTCGTGGAAATAATTCGTCGTGCTGCCGAGGGCGACGATCAGGTAGTCGTAGGGGAGCGTGCCATTGTCCAACTGCACCGTGCGCGCATCAAGGTCAATGGACTGCACGACGCCCTGCCGGAAAGTGATGCCATCCCCCTGCAGGATCGCCCGCACCGCCTGCGCGGTGTCCCATGGGTCGACGCCGCAGGCGGCGATCTGGTAGAGGAGAGGGGTGAAGAGATGATAGTTGTTGCGATCGACGAGCGTGATCGCCGCCGTACCCGCTCCCATCCGATCGACGAGCGTGCGCGCCGCCGTCAGGCCGCCGAAGCCCGCACCGAGGATCACCACACGCGGCGCGACATCGGAAAGTTCAGGTACGGTCCGATGCGTCACCTGCCGTTCCCGCAGCGCGAGCGCGGCCCCGACACCGACCGCCCCGATCCCGCAAAGCGCGCCCCACCGTCGTGTCGTGTTGCCCATCAACCACTGCTCCTCTCTGCAAAATCTGAGCGCTGAGCGGGCCAGGTTCGTTCTCAGTAGTCGATCACCACGCGCAGATCGCCCGTTTTGTGCAGGACGGCGACGAGGGTCGTCCCGCCGGACCGCTCGTAGCGCAGGTCAACCTGCCCGTTCCCGACCCGAAGACCGCGGACGACGACCCAATCCAGCCAATCCGGCAGAATCGGACGGACGATCTTCACCTCGCCCGCAACGGCGTCCGGCGTGAAACCGAGCACGGATTGCAGCATGTACGGGATGCTCGCCGCCGCCCACGCCTGCGGGCTGCAGGCGACGGGGTAGCGCACGGGGACGCGGTATTGATCCTGCCCGAAGCCGGCGAAGAGTTCCGGCAGGCGGTAGAGGTCGAAGTGCGTCGCCGCCTGGTAGATGCCGCTGAAGACCTTGAGCGCCTCGCGGTCGAAGCCGTAGGCGCGCAATCCGGCGACGATCAGGGCGTTGTCGTGCGGCCAGACCGCGCCCACCTGGTAGTCGAAGGGGTTGTAGGCCGCCGCCGCGTGCGAGAGCGTGCGGATGCCCCACCCGGCGAAGAGTTTGTCCGGGTCCATCAGCGTATCGCGCACGCACGGCGCCCGATCGTTGTCTACGATGCCACCCCAGAGCGCCTGCCCTTGATTCGAGGCGTCCACCACCGCCGGGCGTCCCCCCTTCTGGAGCGCCTGCGCGTAGTTGTGCAGTTTCGACACCCAGAATTCCTTGTTGAACCGCTTTTTGAGCGTCTCCGCCGTGTGTGCATGACGGTCGGCATGGGCGGTATCACCGAGTTGGCGATAGAGCATGGCGAGCCCCCGGCGCGCGCGGTAGGCATACCCCTGCACCTCCGCGAGGGCGACGGGCGGCGTGACGATGCTGCCGTCCACGTTGACGATGCTATTGCCGGAGTCCTTCCAGCCCTGATTCGCCAGCCCCTCGGCGGACGTGCTCGCGTAGTCGAGGAAGCCGTCACCGTCGCTGTCACCGTACTTCTCCATCCACTCAACCGCGCGCTCGACGTGCGTCTCCATCGTCTTGAAGTAGGCGAGATCGCCCGTCCATTGCACATATTCGCTGAGGAGGATGAGGAAGAGCGGGGTCGCGTCAATCGTGCCGTAGTAGGGCGTGGCGGGTACCTCGTGGAGATTGGCCTTCTCGCCGACGCGCAG
>JBBRLR010000233.1:0-1848 GCA_038231255.1 Thermomicrobiales bacterium
GGAAGCGTCTCATAGGTGATCGGTTGCCGAGGGAGGAAAAGGAGCCATACTTTCCCGCACTGGCTGACACCCATTGCAGAAAAGAGGCTCCTATGGAACTGATGATACCACTACCGCTCACCTTGCCCGATGGCCCGTTATCACTCGTGGAGCTGGAAACCGCGATCCATGCGTGGGGACTCGCCATCCAGCAAGCCGCGTTTGCCCTCGCGTGGCGGGCGCAAGCGGCCTTGCGTCCGGTCGTCCCCTGCCCATGCTGCCGGTCTGAGCGGCAGCACCGCGCGGGCAACCGCAAGCGGACGATCGAGACCCGGTTCGGCCCGGTGCGGTTGTCGCGGGGGCGCGTACGCTGCCAGGAATGCGGCGGGCATTTCCAGCCCGATGATGCCGCGCTCGACGCGACGCTCGGCGCGGGGCGCTGTACGCCGACGCTGCGGGCGCTGGTCGCACAGTGCGGAGCGAGTTGGCCGTACCGGCAAGCGGCACAGGTCGTCGGGATGCTGCGCGGCACGCCCCTCGCGGTCGAGACGATCCGGCGCATCGTCGCCCAAACGGGGCGGGATGTGGCTGAGCAGTATCAACGTGAGGCGATCGCCGCCTGCCGACCGCCCGCGACCGCTCCGCCACCGAGCGTCCCGCCCGTGTCGGTGGAGGTGACCCTTGATGGCGCATGGGTACACAGTTGGGACAATGCCCACGGGATGGAGATCAAGGTCGGCGTCGTCCATACCGGCAGCGAGCGGTGCGGCGCGACCCGCACGCGCCTGACCACCCGCCACTATGCCGCGACCGCCGCAGGTGTCACCCCCTTCGGAGCGTTGGTCACTGCGGCAATCGAGCGGGTGGACGGCTTCGCGGCGACGGATCAAACGCTGCTCGGCGATGGCGCGGCGTGGATTTGGCGGCTGGGCGCCGATCTGGCGCCGAGGGCGACCCAGGTGTTGGATCGCTGGCATTTGCGCGACGCACGGCGGCGGGCGACGCGGGCAGCGATCCCCGATAAAGCGATCCGTCAGCCGTGGAGTATGCAGTTGGAGGAGGCGTTAGATGGCGGCGCGGTGGACACTGCGCTCGTCGTGCTCACGCAGATGATGCAGCGGCATCCCCACCCGACGCTGGGGGCGTTCGCCGGGTATTTACGGACACATGCCGGGCGGATTCCCGATTATGCGGTACGGCGGGCGGCGGGGCAGACAATTGGGAGCGGGGCGGTGGAAAAGGGGGTGGATCTCGTCGTCAACCGGCGCTTGAAAGGAAGACGGGGGATGCGCTGGTGGCGGGAGCGAGCGACCGGGGTGATCGCGTTACGGCTGGCGATCCTCAATGACGAGTGGGATCAGCGCGTCTGCGAAACACACGCGGCCTGACCGATCACTTATGAGACGCTTCCAACGCGCACCGTGAATTATAAACGGTCGGCAACAAAATTCGACGAGATGAGGAACGATTCGCTAATCCGAGCCGCCGTCCGCGAAGGCGGAAGCGGCAAAAGGCGCGGCCTGCGGGAGGCCGAGGAGCGGCAGTTTCTCGGTGGGGAGAATGCGCGCGTAGGCCCGGAGTAGTTCTGTACCGCGTCGCTCCCACGAAAAGTCTTGCAATGCGATCGTGCGCCCGGCGAGGCCCGTGCGGCGTGCGGTTGCCGGGTCTGCCAAAAGCGCGATGATTCGTTCCGCGAGGCTGCCCGCGTCCCCGCGCTTCGCGAACGTCGCACGATCACCGAGAATTTCCCGCGAGGCGGGGGTATCGAAGGCAACAACAGGTAGCCCGGTGGCGAGATAATTGAAAATCTTCTGGTTGCCCTCGGTTTCCGAGAGTTTCGGTGCGACCGCGATATCGCCGAGCGCGAGA
>JBBRLR010000234.1:0-1803 GCA_038231255.1 Thermomicrobiales bacterium
AGGGTGTACATCACGAGGCAGAAGTCGGCGAAATCGGTTACGATCATCGTGTCCTCCGGTTGGGTGTGGATGAGTTTCGACAACCCAATCCTGATCCAACCGCAGGACGTTCGTCAACTTCAACTAGCACAAGACCCTACTCGTTACTCGCCACTCGTCGTGCCGGTCTGTGCGGCCTGCCGTTCGGCGAGGCAGCAGGTGCGCCGACATCGGAGGGGGGAGTGGATTCGGGACTGGCGAGGGATGCATTTTTCGCCGATATCGCCCCTTCGAGGGTAGCGATGTATCGCCGATGCGCCTCCGCGTCCGCTTCGAGCGCGGCGATATATGCCTCCTTCAGCGGGATATACGCCTCCAGGTCGGCGATGTATTGCCGCTGCCCGGCGACCGCCGCCTCGAGCCGGGCAATGTACGCATCCTTCGGCGGGATCAGCGCTTCGAGTTGCGCGATATATGCATCCTTCGGCGGGATCAGTCCCTCCAACACGGTCGTGTACCGTTGTCGATTGGCGATGTCTCCCTCCAGGCGCGCGATATACGCTTCCTTGGCTGGAATCAGCGCTTCCAATTCGGCGATGTACCGCCCCTGCTCGGCGATTGACGCGTCGCGGGCGACGAGATGCTTTTCCATCTCGCTCATGTATGCGCCGCGCCGCTCGTATTCTTCCCCGAGCTTCGTCAGTTGCTGTTCGAGTCCGTGCCCCCAGGTGCGCAGTTGCTCCTGCTCCTCTTTGGCGGCGCCGATCACCGCGTTGAGGTCGTGTATCTCGTCGCGCAGCAGCAGGATATCCATCGCCGCCCGATCGAGCCGGCCAACGCCCGCAACCGCCGGGCCAATCGGCGTCTCGGTCGTCGCTGCGCTGTACTGGTCGTCGGACGGATGCGGAGGATCGGCGGCGAGGCCTTCCGCCGCGTCGCACATCGTGGTGTACAGGTCGAGGATGGCAGGCGTGACGTCGGCATCGCGCATCTGCTGCGTCGTGAAGCGATGGTGCCGCGATCCGCGCGTGACCGACGCGCACGCCGCCGCGATCCGGTCGTCCGCCACGGGCAGCGCGAGAAAATCGAGCACCCGCCGGATTTCCCTCTCCGGGTCGTCGAAATAGGCGTCGTAGTGCGTGATGATCCGCCGGTCCGGCGGGATCGCGTCCATGAGACGCCGATTGTAGACATACCAGAGCGTCAGGCTCAGTTCCGTGGAATACCACGACCGCTTATAGAGCGATTGGGCGACTTCAAGCGGGTTCCTGAGGCAAATGACGACGTTCGTCTCCGGGAAATAGCGCCGCCAAAAAGGCAGCGTCAGGCTATTGCGCGGGTCTTTCCAGCCCCACGGCTCACGGTCGGCAAAGGTTTCCAGCGTCGCCTCGGCCTTCGCCCGCAGGCGCGCGAACTGCTCGCTCCGATCGTCGAGCGGAATTGTCGGCGGGCAATCCCATGCCCCGCCGTACATACTGAGCAGTTCTTCGTTGACCGAGACGAACCGAATGTTTTCCCAGAAGCCGTCGGGGTTGTCCGGGGCGGGCGGGAGCAAGTCGGCTTCTTCCCCGAGATAAACGCCGCACAGATTGAGCATGCGCGTGCAGAGTGAGGTCCCCGATCGGGCCATACCGGCGATACAAACGGGCATACACATGTCCTTCCGAGACGGGCCGCTACCCTCTGCACGAGTATACCCTTCTCCGCCCGAAATGGAAGCGCGATGGCAAGAAGATGGATGCGTCTAAAAGCCGATAGCAAGACCGAGAAAGGAAAGGGAGCCATACTCTGCTGCGTTGGCTTGCCACCGATGCAGCGAAAGAA
>JBBRLR010000235.1:0-1770 GCA_038231255.1 Thermomicrobiales bacterium
AGTGCATGATCAGGCGACCTCTTTGAGCATTATCGGAATGGCGTCGTTTCTGTTCCCATCAGCCGGACTGATTCGCCCGTGTTGCTGTTCACTCTGCCGCCAAACCAACATGCTCGACTGCCTCTTCTGAACAAACACTAGATAGACAGACCGACTAATCACACATTGAACCGATGGGGAAGCTCGAAAAAACCCGCTGCCAGGTCATGTCCTCGCCCTATCTCCCTGCCCGCACTCTTCTTAGGGTCTGCTACGGTCCGTGGTATGATCGTCACATCGGACCATATGCTTCTTTGATGCAGCACGCGACGCCGATGCCACGACGAGGAGGGGTGCGATGGTCAAGCTGTCGATCTCGATCGAGGGGGTTGCCGGCCTCACCTGGCCGGTGTGGCGGGAGCGCGTCGCCGACGTCGAGGGGCTCGGCTTCGCCGGCCTCTACATCTCCGACCACATCGCCATGCATTCTCCCCCGGCCTATCCTTCCCCCGACGCACTGATCGCCCTCGCCTACGCCGCGCAGCATACCGTTCGCGTCCAGCTCGGCACGCTCGTCTCGCCGCTCTCCTTGCGCGACCCCGTCCAGCTCGCGCGCCAGGCTGCCGCGCTGGACGACCTCTCGGGCGGCCGGATGATCCTCGGGCTGGGTGCCGGCTGGCACGCTGTGGAGCACCGAACCTTCGGCTACGAGCTGGGCGACCTGCGCACGCGGATGGACCGATTTGATGACGGGGTCGCGGTGGTGGCGGGGCTGCTGCGCAGCGACGAGCCGTTCACGCACGAGGGGCGGTACTTTCGGGTCCGGGACGCGCTGCTGCTGCCGCGGCCGCAGCGGGGTGGCGGGCCGCCGGTGATGATCGGCGGGCGAGGCCCGAAGCGCACCATGCCGCTGGCGGCACGCTACGCGGACATCTGGAATGCGCAGAACCTGACGCCCGACGAGCTCCGCGCGGAGTCAGCGCGGCTGGACGACCTTATCCGGGCGGCGGGGCGCACGCCGGGGGACGTGCGGAGGACGATGACCGCAGCGGTGATCTGCGCCCGCGACGAGCGGGAGATGGACCGTCGGCTCGGCGGATATCGAAGCTTCTTCGGCGACATGCCGTTCGACGAGCTGCTGGCGACGATCCGGGCGCGCTTCCGGACGGCGATCATTGGGACGCCGGAGCAGGTGGTGGCGAGGATCAACGCGTACGGGGCGGTCGGGATCGAGGAATTCATGGCACAGTGGACGACGGTGGACGATGGCGAGGGGCTGCGGCTGCTTGCGGAGGAAGTGCTGCCGAATCTCGCGTGATCGGACGGGTCGCGAGATGTCTCATAAATCTTGCGCGAAAGCGCGTCGCGGGACGATGATAAAAAGACGACTTTCGCGACGGCATTGATTGGGGAAACCGGCAATACCGAACATCGTTCGGGGTCGTCGCATAAACGACCCTACAGCGACACTTAGCAGACTGCGGCTACGAGGACGTCCCATTCCCCTGATATGAGCCGACATCGGCTCCCGACGCCGCTGTACGTACTCGGCAAACGGTCGGGTAGTGCCTGACGAACGGTGACTGTGGTGGGAATCCTTACGCCGCAGACGGCATGAGACGAGCGAAATGGATAAGTGTCGCTGTAGGGCTCGAGCCTGTTGAAAATCGTTGGGGCTGGGCGGTAGTATCATACCCTCAACCGATTCGAGGGGAGGTGCGCCATGCTCGGCCCGCCGAAAGCGCGGAATCTCGATCGTCCTGTCCTGATTTCCCTCGAAGCGTCCGTGCC
>JBBRLR010000236.1:0-1755 GCA_038231255.1 Thermomicrobiales bacterium
GGCTGGAACAAGCGAAATATGGCCGCTCGTGGTCGGGGGAAGAGATCGCGATGGGCTTTGTCGGCGATGTCGGCGACCTGATGAAACTCGTGATGGCGCAGCATGGCGTACGCGACATCTCCGATGCAAAAGAAAAACTCGCGCACGAACTCGCGGACTGTCTCTGGGCAGTGATTGTCCTGGCGGATATCTACGGCGTTGATCTTGAACGGGCGTTCCTGACCACAATGGACGATCTCGAAACGCACATTGCGTCGCAGGGATGAAGTACGAAAACGCAACCCGCAAAGAGATTCTACGCGGCGACGGGAATATTCACGTCCACCGTGATCGCGCGGCTCGTGGGCGGCACGATAGGATCGCCCGCATCCGCCATGCCCTCCAGATGGAAGGGGATCGCTTCGCGGATTAATTGCTCGACCTCGTCGTAGGTGTCGCCCGCCGCGATGCAACCCGACAAGTCCGGCACGTACGTGCTGTATCCAGTTGCGTCATCTCCCTCGATGATTGCGACGTACTGCATGATTCCCTCCCTGTTTCCATCCGCTTTTTGGGCGATGACTCCGTTATTCCACTCCCGTTACCCGCAGGGCCGTCCGCACAATCGCTGCATCAATGCCGAAGCGGGACGCGACCGCGGATGCGTAATCGCCTGCGAGCGGTTGATCGGCACGTCCGCCGTAGACGAACGATTCCATCAGCGGCGGATTCACGCCATTGAAGCGCCAGAGTTCCTGACCGACTACCTTCGTGAGGATGACGCGGTCGTTGAAGTAGCCCGTCGGCTCGTAGTCGGCGGTCGTCGCGGCGCGGTAGGTGGCATCGGGGATCGGCCGGTCGAAAAGCGTGAAGCAGTTCGGGTGCGGATGCGGGTCGCGCTCAACCTGATAGACGCCCGCACCATCCGGGCGCACGGTGTAGGTGTGGAACGGCGTGCGGCGCGGTTCGGCGGTGTCCGGGCCGAAGGGGAGGGGCAGGTAAATCGGCATGCCGACATCCACGAGCCACCGCTGCCCGTCGAGCAGAATGACAATCGCGGTGTGGCAGCGGAATTGCTCGCCCATGTTGTTGATCGTCAGATAGCCGTCGTAGCCGAGGGCGCGCAGGAGGCTGAAAAAGGCGTAGTTGCTCTCGAAGCACGTCCCGCCCGTCCCCTGCGTGAAGGTCTGCCGCCAGAATTGCTCCGGCCAGCGGGGGCAGTCGGCGGTCTCCGGCGTTGCCGCCCGGCGCGCGATGCGCGATGCGCTTTCCCACGGCACGATGCGTGTGTATGCGGTCACGAGTTGATCGAGCAGACCGAGCGAGGGCGCGGCGTCGGCAACGCCGAGGTGCGCGAGGGCTTCCTGCATCAGGGCGGCGTCGAGTGGCGGTGTCGGCATTGGGCGCATCACCTCCTGTTCAGTTACGGCATCTACGACAACATCACCGATTACTCCACCCATCAAGAATTGCAGGGCGAAGCGTCCCTCTCCGGTAGCGCAGGCTTTCCAGCCTGCATCATAGGTCGGGGACGCAGGCTGGAAAGCCTACGCTACCTCGCTCATTATGCGGCGTCCGCTCGCTCCTCAATCGGCACGGACTGCTCGCGGAGGGTGCGGACGGGCGAGCAGAGCACCCAGACAATGGCAAAGAGACCGCCAATCGCGCCAATAAACAGCGTCGGTCGCAGCCCGAACACGGCGCCGAGCGTCCCGCCCGCCAATGAGCCAATCGTCAACGCGCCCGTGCTGACGAAGCGGGAGGTCGCGTTCACAC
>JBBRLR010000237.1:0-1699 GCA_038231255.1 Thermomicrobiales bacterium
ATAGCAACAACGCCACCTGCGTCGCCAATGGCACCGGCACCTGCTCCCTGCGCGACGCCATCAAATTTGCCAACACACCCAGGCATGTCCGACCTAGAGCGGTTTGCAAAAATATAGGAACGGTACGATGCTGAAGAGATGAAAGCATATTCTGCCGATCTCCGCCAGCGGATCGTCCAAGCGGTCGAAGAGGGCTCCTCCCAACCCGTCGTCGCCGACCGCTATAATGTCAGTCTCCCCAGCGTCAAACGCTTCGTCGCGCGGTGGCGCACCACCGGTTCGCTCGCCGTGCAGCCCCGCCCCGGTCGGCCCCGCGCGATCCCGCCCGCCGCCGATGTCGCCCTCGTCGCCCAGTTCGCGGCCGATCCCGATGCGACCTTGGCGACCGATTGCGAGCGGTGGGAAGCGGCGACCGGGGTGCGCGTCAGTGAGAGCACGATGTACCGCGCCCAGCAGCGTGTGGGGTGGACACGAAAAAAAGAGTCTGATCGCCAGCGAGCGGGATGAGGCGGTGCGAGTCGCTTTCCGGGCGATGAGCACGCTGTGGGAGGTGACGAACGTCATCTTTCTCGATGAGAGCGGAACGCAGACGAATATGACGCCGCGCTATAGTCGGGCACCGCGTGGGGAACGGGCAGTGGGGCGCGCACCGCGCAATCACGAGAAAAACACCACGCTCGTTGCTTCCTTGTCGCTGGCCGGACTCGGTGCGGCGATGACGCTCGAAGGCGCGCTCGATGGCGATGCGTTCGTCGCCTATCTGGAGTCGTTCCTGCTCCCGACGCTCGTGCCGGGGCAGATGATCGTGCTGGACAATCTGAGCGTGCATAAAGACAAACGGGTGCGCCCGCTGATCGAGGGAGCGGGCTGCCTCCTGATCTATCTGCCCGCGTACTCACCGGACTTGACGCCAATTGAGCAGGCATTCAGCAAGATCAAGGAATATCTGCGGCGCGTCGGCGTACGGAGCCGGGAGGCGTTGGGGAGGGCGATCACGGCAGCGATGGCGACCGTGACCGCGCATGATGCGAAAGGCTGGTTCACTCATTGTGGTTACGCAACGTAATGCGCTCAGTAGTTACGCAAACCGCTCTAGGGTAACACACGATTCGGAAAGGTCGAAAGTACGCCTCATAGCGTTGTGGAATCACAGTCGGGAGGTTGCGCCAATGTCACACTTCTCTGGTGAAGCCAGTGCTGTCCCATTGTCATTGACGCGGCGTCGTTTCCTCGCCGGGGCAAGCGCCCTGGGCGCTGCCGCCGCTCTCGCCGCCTGTGGTGGTAGTAGTGCGACGGACACGCCGAAGCCTGCCGGTGGCGCGACAACTGCTCCCGCGTCCGGCGCGGCGTCAACGACGACAGCGGGCACAAGCGCTGCAGGCGCGACGCCCGCCGCGTCTGCGGCCACGAAACCAGCTGCGGCGGCGGGGAAAAAGGGCGGCGCGCTCATCATGGCCGCGTCTGCCGATGCCGAGACGCTCGACCCGCATATCACGACGGCCCTCCGCGCCACGCGCTATCTTCAACTCCTGCACGACAACCTGATCACCCGCGATTTCGATGGCTCCTTCAAGCCGAATATCGCGGACTCCTGGACCACCAGCCCGGATGGCCTGACCTACACCTTCAAACTCCGCAAGGACGTCAAGTTCCATTCCGGTAAGGCGCTGACGAGTGCCGATGTCAAGTACACCTATGA
>JBBRLR010000238.1:0-1644 GCA_038231255.1 Thermomicrobiales bacterium
CCGCGAATGCCGATCTGACCGTCGCGGGAGCGGTCGCGGTGACGGCGCGCGCGGCGCGCGGCTTCCTCCAAGCCACGCCGGGCGAGGCGTGGGGCTTCCGGTACGAATCGGGCGAACCCGCCTTCATCTTCGGGGACACCGACTACAACCTCTTCGGCATAACGCCGCGCGGCGCAAGGGTTCAACCTCCTGCGCATCCGCGTGCCCGTCAGCCCCTTCCACCCGCCGGATGGCTACAACACCTGGCAGACGTGCCGGACATGGCCCTGGGGCGGCAGCGAGCAGGCGCCCCGCTTCGACCGTTTCGATCTCCACTACTTCCGCACCGTGGACCGCGTGATGCGGGAATGCGAACGGCTCGGCATCGGCGTCGAGTTAATCATGGAGGCGTGGGGCTTCGAGTTCCCGTGGAACAGCCGCAACATCTTCGTCGCGGAGTGGGAGGAACTCTGGCTGCGCCACCTGATCGCGCGCTACGACGCCTTTACCTGCCTCGCGATGTGGACGCCGATGAACGAATACGAGTACTACCCGAATGGCGACTGGCACTATGCGCCGGTTGCCGATCGCTGGGCGATGCGCATCGGCCGGTGGATCAAGCGGCTGGCGGGGCACGGGCATATCGTGGCGATCCACAACGGCCCGCGCGAGCCGCCGTTCGCCGAGCGCTTCGTCGCCGATCCGGGGGCGATCGACGCGATCCTTTTCCAGGAATGGGGCACGCGCGAGGCGGGCGACGGCTGGCTCGCCGCCGGGATCGAGGAGACAATCGACGCGGCGCTGGAAGGCTGGAACAGCTCGGCCCTCTTCGCGGAGTGGGGCTACGAGCGCAACCCGGACTTCGATCTTCTGCTACCGCACCATGAATTCTGCGACGCGGAGCACACGCGGCGGGGTGCGTGGCGCGGCGCGTTCCGTGGCCTCGGCATCATCCACGGCTTCGAGAACTCGTGGGGGCCGTGGCAGCGGCTCGATGAGGACCAGCCGGGCATGGCATACCTGCTGCACCTGCGCCGCTTCTTCACCGAGATTGTGCCATTCGATCGGGTGCGACCCGCGCCCGATGTGCTGCGCGATGGCGAGTATCCTCCCGGCCACCGACCATCTGCGCTCGCGACGGAGAACCGAGGCCGGGTCGCCGTCTATCTCCCGGCCGGTGGCGCAGTACGGCTCTCCATCGACGCGACCTTGGCGCATTGGTTCGACCCTCGGACGGGGGGCGTGTTGCCGACGACTGGAGATGAGCAAGAGCCCGGGCAATTTACTGCGCCGCCGGGCAGCGAGAACGGCCATCCGTGGGATTGGGTGCTGCTTCTGTCTTGCACGTAAATGGAAGCGCAGAGATTGAGCGTATGGGGGAGGATCGCACATGAATATCCTCATCATCGGCGGGACGGGGCTGATTAGCACGGCGACGACGCGCGAGCTCGTCGCGCGGGGTGAGCGGGTGACGATCTACAATCGTGGCGAGACGGATGTGGCGGTCCCCGACGGTGTGGCGCGCATCTCCGGCGACCGCACGGATTGCGCGGCGTTCGAGGGGCGGATGCGCGATATGGCGCCGTTCGACTGCGTGATCGACATGATCTGCTACCACCCCGACGAGGCGGAGAGCGCCGTGCGCGCCTTCGCGGGGAGGACGAA
>JBBRLR010000239.1:0-1629 GCA_038231255.1 Thermomicrobiales bacterium
GACGCCGCGTGGCTTTCCGGCGACCCCGGCTTCGTCTTCATTGATCGCGCGAACAACAGCAAGAGCAATCCAACTCCTGCAATTGAATTGCTTGAAGCAACTAATCCATGTGGTGAACAGTGGCTTGGACCCTATGATGCCTGCAATCTCGGCTCGATCAATCTCGCCGCGACGACGAAGCAGGTCGGGGAGACGGTCTTCCTTGACTGGGAAGAGTTGGAGCGCGTCACGCGGCTGACGGTGCGCTTCCTGGACGATGTGATTGATGTCAATCCGCTGCCGCTGCCGCAGATTCAGGAGAAGGTGCGGGCGAACCGGCGCATCGGCCTCGGCGTGATGGGCTGGGCAGACGTGCTCTTCCTGCTCGGCATCCCGTACGACTCCGACGAGGCGCTGAAACTCGGCGAGGAGATCATGGCGAAGATTGACGAGTGGGGCTGGGACGCCTCCCGCCATCTCGCTGCGGAGCGCGGCCCCTTCCCGAACTTCGCCCAGAGCATCTACGCGAACGACGCGCCCGTCCGCAACGGCACGGTGACGACGGTCGCGCCGACGGGTTCGATCAGCATTCTCGCGGACTGCTCCAGCGGCATCGAACCGATCTTCGCGCTCGCCTTCCAGCACCGCGTCAAGCAGGGCAAGGAGTACCGCATCCTCAACTTCGTCAACCCGATCTTCAAGGCGGAGATGGAGCGGCGCGGCCTGTGGAGCGAGGAACTGGAGCAGCACCTGATCGCGACGGGCAGCGTCAAGGGCGCGCCGGGCGTGCCGGAGGAAATCCAGCGCGTCTACGTGACGGCGCAGGAGATTAAACCGGAGTGGCACGTCCGCCAGCAGGCCGCATGGCAGAAGTACGTGGACAACTCGATCTCCAAGACCGTCAACCTGCCGAATGAGGCAACCCACGCAGATGTCGCTGAGGCATACCTGAGCGCCTACGACACTGGCTGCAAGGGTATCACCGTCTTCCGCGACGGCTGCAAGAGCGAGCAGGTTCTCAATATCGGCGTCCAGGAGCAGAAGCCCGAAGCCGCCCCCGCGCCTGTGCCCGCCGTTGTCCCCGCCGCATCCGGCAGCGGCACACCGACGGCGGCGACGCTCGCCACGATCAAGCCGCGCCCGGACCTCGTGCAGGGGTACACGCGCAAGCTGACCGCGCCGGAAGGCAAGGTCTACATCACGATCAACTCCGACGACGAGGGGCCGCTGGAGGTCTTCGCCACGATTGGCCGTGCCGGTTCGGACATCGAGGCGATGGCAGACGGTATGGGGCGGTTGATCTCGCTCACCCTCCGGCTCCCCTCGACCCTCTCGCAGGGCGAGCGCGCGAAGGCGGTCGCCGAGCAGTTGCGCGGCATCGGCGGCTCGCGGTCGGTCGGCTTCGGCCCGGCGCAGGTCCGCTCGCTGCCGGATGCGATCGGCAAGGCAATCGCCATGCACTTCGGCGAGGCGGTCACGAACGGCCACGCCGGCACTACGGCCGTCGGTGTCGCGGTCGCCGAGAAAGCGTCGCAACCTTCCGGCAATCTCTGCCCGCAGTGCGGTTCCGCCGCCTTTGTCCTCGAAGAAGGCTGCAAGAAATGCCACGCCTGCGGCTACAGCGAATGCTAACGCCCTAACCCCCGGCCC
>JBBRLR010000240.1:0-1534 GCA_038231255.1 Thermomicrobiales bacterium
ATCTATGCGTCGCAGACGAGTGGCTGGTTTGGGCAGATCATCCAGCGTTCCGATGACGGCGGCAGGACCTGGAACATTCCCGGCGGCGGGAAGATGCCGGCGCCGGGCGAGCCTCCGACCGGCGCAAGCAACAAGTTTGCCTATGAAGGCGAGGTGGGAACCCACAAATGGTACGACGGCACGCAGCATCCGTGGGAGTTCAAGCGCGTCTGGCACCTCGAACCCTCACTGACGGAGCCGGACACCGTCTACGCCGGAGTGGAAGATGCGGCGCTTTTCAAATCGGTGGACGGTGGCGCGACTTGGCGCGAACTCGCGGCCCTGCGGGCCGCGAAAGGCAACCTTTGGCAGCCAGGCGCCGGCGGCATGGGACTGCACACGATCCTCATCGATCCGACCAATCCCCAGCGCATCTTCGTCGCGATCTCGGCCGCGGGTGTCTTCCGCACCGAAGACGGCGGGCAGACTTGGAAGCCGATCAACCGCGGACTGAAGTCGGCCTACGAACTGCCCGACCCGACGGCGGATGTCGGGCACTGCGTCCATCGCATCGCGATGCACTCGTCCCGGCCGGACGTGCTTTACATGCAGAAACACTGGGACGTGATGCGTTCCGATAACGCTGGCGACATGTGGTACGAAGTGAGCGGCAATCTCCCGACCGACTTTGGCTTTCCCATCGACGTGCATGCGCACGAACCGGAGACGATCTACGTCGTGCCGATCAAGAGCGACTCGGAGCATTTCCCGCCGGAGGGAAAGCTGCGCGTCTATCGCAGCCGCACCGGCGGCCACGAGTGGGAAGCGCTGACCCGCGGGCTGCCGCAGGAGAACTGTTTCGTGAATGTCCTGCGCGACGCCATGGCGGTGGACTCGCTCGATGCGTGCGGCATCTACTTCGGCACCACCGGCGGTCAGGTCTATTGCTCCGCCGATGGCGGCGATTCGTGGCAGGCGATCGTCCACGACCTTCCCGCCGTCTACTCGGTGGAAGTGCAGACGCTGGCATGATCCGCGTGGTGCTTCCCTACCATCTGCGCGTGCTCGCCCGTGTCGGCGACGAAGTGCAGTTGGAGATCGGAAGCCCCGTCACACTCGGCGCGGTACTCGATGCCATCGAGGCGGCGTATCCCGCCCTGCGGGGCACGATTCGCGATCACGACACCTTGCGGCGCCGGCCTTTCGTAAGATTCTTCGCGGGCCAGGAGGATCTGTCGCTTGAGCCGCCGGAGACGACACTGCCCGACGTCGTCACCACCGGCGCTGAACCGCTGCTGATCGTCGGAGCGATGGCTGGCGGATGACTGGTTTTCGCCCCTGAAATCGCGCGAAGGCGGCGGCAGCGATGAACATTGGCGCTTGCGTGCCAGTGGTACTCCGCTGTCATAAACCTGTCACATCCATGAGTCAGCCCCAGCCCCGCACCCGTCGCCATCAAGCCAATCGCACCGTCTCCATCATCGGCACGGGCAGCTACGTGCCGGAGCGCGTGCTGAGCAATGCGGAGATGGAGAAGCTGGTCGAGACCACCGAC
>JBBRLR010000241.1:0-1499 GCA_038231255.1 Thermomicrobiales bacterium
ATGAAGGCGATGGGACTCGAGACCGACGTGCGGCGTTACGACGTGTTCATTCCGCACGCTACGTCCGTGCAGCTGTGGCGCGTATCACCGCGGGCGAAGGCGCTTCCGCTCGCGGAACCGCCCGTGGCGGGCGACCCGACCTCCAGGCTCGACCAATACCTGACGGTGAATGGTCACAGCGGTGCCGGTGACGTCACTGCCGATGTCATATACGTCAACTATGGGCTGATCGAAGACTACGCCCGCCTCGACTCGCTCGGCATCTCGGTGAAGGGGCGGATAGCCGTGGCTCGCTACGGTCGCTCGTTTCGTGGCATCAAGGCGCGTGAAGCCGAGAAGCACGGCGCGTCCGCGTTGCTGATCTACAGCGATCCGCAGCAGGATGGCTACGTCGCGGGCGATGTGTATCCGAATGGGCCCATGCGCAACAGGAACGGTGTCCAGCGGGGCAGTGTGTTCAATGGGGCGGGCGATCCCGCGACGCCCGGCTACGCCAGCGTGGCTGGCGCACCGCGGCTGACCGAGAGCCAAATGACGATCCCGCACATCCCGGTCGTGCCGATCTCCTACGGCAATGCGTCGGAGCTGCTCGACGGGCTTGCGGGCCGACAGGTGCCGGAGGGATGGCAAGGTGGCTTGCCGTTCCGGTATCACGTCGGGCCGGGCCCGATCAAGGCGCGCATCAAGGTGACCGACGACCGCGCGACGAAGGGTACGAAGCCGATCTACGACACCTTCGGGATCGTGCGTGGGAGTGAGTTTCCCGACGAGATCGTGATGGTCGGGGGCCACCGTGACGCCTGGGGTCCTGGTACCGCTGACAACGTGAGTGGTACGGTCAGCGTGCTCGAGGCGGCTCGTGCCGTGTCCGATGCCGTGAAGGCAGGGCATCGTCCGAAGCGGACCATCGTCTTTGCGACGTGGGATGCAGAAGAATGGGGGCTGATGGGCTCGTCAGAATATGTCGAGGACGATTCGCTGCGTCTTGCCCATGGCGGCGTGGCGTATCTCAATCAGGACGTCGCCGCGCAGGGTGTGCGCTTTGGCGGCGGCGGATCGCCGTCGCTGCGCGAAACATTGCGCGATATTGCGCGCGCCGTTCCCGACCCCAACGGCAAGGGGAGTGTCTATGCCGAGTGGCGGAGTGCGAGCGGAGCGGGCGCCGGCGCGGAGCCAGCCATGGGTGATCCAGGTGGTGGATCGGACTTTGCCGGCTTCTACAATCACATCGGGATGCCGATTGCCGAGTGGGGGTTTGGCGGTGCCGGCGGTGTGTATCACTCGCAGTACGACGACTTCGCGTGGATGTCGCGCTTCGGCGACTCGACGTTCGCCTATCACGCCGCGGCCGCGAAGATCGGGGCCGCAATGCTCCTGCGCTTGTCGAATGCAGACATTCTTCCATACGACTACGTGGAGTTCGCACGCACGATGGCGCGATACGTCCCGGCTGTGGATAGTGCGCTTCAGGCGCGTCGTTGGAGCAGCGGTACGGGCGC
>JBBRLR010000242.1:0-1475 GCA_038231255.1 Thermomicrobiales bacterium
ATCGCCGGGGCCGGGGCTGGTCGCCGCCATCGTCCGGACGGTGAAGCCGAGAATGACGGCGAGCAGCACGGCGGGCGCGATCGTCCAGCCAATTTCCAGATTGCGCCTGCCGAACTCCTGGCGCGGCTCCCCCGTGGCGCCGGGTCGGTGGCGGAAGCGGATCATCGCGATCACGACCAGCGCCGTGACGAGCGCAAAAACAACCGCCCCGACGATCAGGATGCCGATGAAGAGGTTGGAAATGTCCCGCTCTTGCGGCGAAATCGGGTTGAACGGCGAACTGACCGGCATCGCGCCCCCCCCCCCCACTGCCATACCGCCCCGCTGTCCGGCATAGCGCGCTCACTGCTCAGTGTCCAAAGTCAGAATGATGCAGCCACCTGCGGCAACCGATGCCCGCCACAGCCAGCGAAAATCGCTGTCGCATCATCCGTGCCAGCCGACTGACAACGAGGCAACATCGTGTCACGGCACGATCAATGCAGAAGGAAAACCGACCACATCGTGCGGCGTGCTGCGGTCGAAGCGCGCGTGAAGGAGACCGGTATGAGCGATGACCCCGACAGCCATGATGACGGCGCGAAACCGCAGCAGCGCACGACCGGTTCGCGCGAGCATCGCGCCCGCCATCACGGGCAGTTCAGTCGCGTCGCGGATATCGGCGCGAACCTGACGCTCAAACAGGGCGCGCTCTTCATGCTCGTTGACGATGCGGGCGACATCCCGCCGCAAACGATGGGCGACGATGACCACGGCCTCGGCCTCTATTTCCACGACATGCGCCACCTCGATGCCGTGTCGCTCCGCGTCAACGATGCCCGGTTCACGCCGCTGCTCACCACATCCGACCGCGGTCATACCGGCATCGTCGAGATGACGAACCCGGCACTCGACGACGGACACGGCGGGACAATTCCGAAGGGGACGATTGGCCTGCGCGCGATGATGACGCTCAGCGATACCGTCCGTGACGAACTGACGTTGCAGAATTTCGGCACTGAGACGGCGGACCTGACGCTGACCATCGCGTGCGACGCACATTTCGATGACATGTTCGCGGTGCGCGGTGCGGAGCCGGGCAAGCGGGGCACGCTCCACGACCCGCAGGTCACGGACGGCACCCTCGTCTTCCAGTACGACGGCGCGGACGATCACCGGCGGACGACGACGCTCCGCTTCGACCCCGCCCCGACGGCGCTCGAACGTAATCGTGTCACCTATCGATTCCGGATCGCGCCCGGTGATTCCCGCACGCGCGCCGTGACGATCGCCGTGGCGGACCACGCGCAGCGGCAGGGCGACCTCGAAGTCCACCCGCATGCCGATGGTCAAGCGACGGATCAGGCGAATGCGCACGCGGACGCCGGGTCGCTCAACGGCACGGTGCATGTCGAGACGAGCAACGCGCTCTTCAATCGCGTGCTGCGCCGCTCCTTCCTCGATCTGGCGATGCTGGCGATGCGGCAGAAGGGGGA
>JBBRLR010000243.1:0-1461 GCA_038231255.1 Thermomicrobiales bacterium
ATCCGGCGAGTGTGATCGCGGCGAGGATCCGGCTCAGCCGCGCGCGTGAGGCAGGCGCATTCGGAAGGCGGACCCTCATGAAGCTCGACATCGTACTCCTCCTGACATGGTGCATTATGTGTGCGAATGGACGCGAGTGCGTCGTAGGCTCCATGCCGGCGTCGGCGAGCCACATCCCATTCGCGACGTGCACGACATGGGCTGTACGCCGCCTCTAATGCACGACATGGGCCATACACTGACGTTAGTGCACGTCATTTTTGCTCCAATCGTCCGTATGTGCGATTGTGGACGTAGTCCTTTTGTGGAGGAGGGAGTAGCAGCGAAGTGAGCGGTATCGCATCCGAGAATGGCCCCGTGATTGCTCACGAAGCCTTTGTTATTCCCGTGTCGGTGATCCTGATCCGAACCCGATGTTCGCCATTCCCGCGAACGCGGGAATCCGTGCTCCGCCCTGAAACCGCTCAGGGCGCACCGCCGACAGCGCCTCCTCCTTGTCGTGCTGAACCGCGAGGCGCGCAATCTGTGAAAAAAGAGTGCCCGTCATGCGCGGAGGGAGCACGCGTCCGCCATCCGCTACTACCCGGATCGTGCCGACGAAGTCCTCGAACGTGGCGTCCTTCAGGATGAAACCGGCGACCCCGGCGTTGACGAACTGCGAGAGCTCCTCGTGCACTGGCACCAGGTCCATCACGATCACGCGCGCAGCTCGTCCGCGGACAACAGGAAGGAGACCATGCGCGCACGATGGCGCGCAGAGCAGACCTCTGCACGCACTTGGGTGGCCGAAGACGTCCCTGCTGCGCGTTCGTCATTCCCGCGAACGCGGGAATCCATTGGCTCCGGCGCACCGCTGCGGTTCCACCAATCACCCGCCGGCGCCGCGCCTTGCGGCACCCCTGCACCGCAAGCAACATCAGTCATTCACGCCGATGAGGCCACGCCCGATGCCCGGTCCGACTGACGTCAGTAACCCGCACCACTACCACAAGGTGGTGGATTGCCAGTATGCCTGCCCGGCACACACCAATGTGCCGGAATACCTGCGCCTCATCGCCCAGGGCCGTTACACCGAATCCTACCTCCTCAATCGCGAATCCAACGTCTTTCCGGGTATCCTCGGACGCACGTGCGACCGCCCCTGCGAACCCGCATGCCGCCGCGGCCGGATCGATGGCAAGCCGGTCGCCATTTGCCGCCTGAAGCGCGTCGCCGCCGACCTCCGCGACGACGTCAGCGCCTATCTCCCCAAGGCGCCACTGGTCCGCAACGGAAAGAAGATCGCGCTCATCGGCGCCGGCCCCTCCTCCCTCACTGTCGCGAACGACCTCCTGCCACTCGGCTACGAGGTCGTGATCTACGAGAAACAGCCGCAGGCCGGCGGGTTGATGCGCTTCAACATTCCATCGTTCCGCCTGCCCGTGAGCGTGCTCGACGAGGAAACCCAGTGCATCATCGACA
>JBBRLR010000244.1:0-1453 GCA_038231255.1 Thermomicrobiales bacterium
CGATGTCGGTGTTCTATGATTCTGACACCCAGTAACTGTTCAGTGAAAATGTCACGCTATGGAGAACGTGACCGTGAACCAACAAGCACAACGGCGAGTGATGGTACTCACGCGGGTAGTGAGCGGAGCCTTGACGGTGGCGGGAGCGGCGGAACAGTTGCGGCTCTCGGAGCGACAAGTGAAGCGATTATTGGCGGGATTTCGGCAAGAGGGGGTGGCCGCGCTTGTCCAAGGCAACTGCGGCAGGCAGCCTGCGCACACGATCCCGCAGGCGGTTCGGCAGCAGGTCGTGGCCTGCGCGACGGGGAAGTATGTCGGCTTCAATCAGCAGCACTTGACTGAACAGGTGGAGGCGAATGAAGGAATCGCCCTCTCCCGCTCCAGTGTGCGGCGTATCCTGGCGGAAGCGAGGATTGGCAGCCCGCGCACCCGGTGGGCGTCCGCGCATCGCAGTCGGCGAGCACGGTATCCGCAGGCGGGGATGCTCGTGCAAATCGACGCCAGCCCGCACGATTGGTTGGAAGGACGCGGCCCACGCCTCACCCTGTTCGCGGCGATTGACGGGTGCCCTCTGGGCAGGACGACGGGGGAGCTGCTGGCATTGCTCGTTCGCGCGCAGGAGGACGCGCAGGGCTACTTTCTCCTCGTGCGGCAGATCGTCGCGCGCTATGGTCGGCCACTCGCGGTGTATCACGACCGACACGGCATCTTCCGCGCGACCACGAAGGAGATGACACGGGCAGAGGAATTGACGGGCGTGCGGGAGCCGACGCAGTTTGGGCGGTTACTCGATGAATTAGGGGTCGCCTCCATCGCGGCACGCTCCCCGCAGGCGAAAGGGCGGGTGGAGCGGTTATTCGGCACGTTGCAAGACCGACTGGTGAGCATCTTGCGGCTCGTCGGAGCGACAAATGCGGCGGAAGCGACCGCGTGCCTGGCCGACTTCCGCGCCGATTTCAATGTGCGGTTCATGGTGCCAGCGGCGGCGGAAGGGGAGTGCTATCGAGCGATGGACCCAGCGATTGATGCCGACACGCTCTTTTGTTTCAAGTATCAGCGGACGGTCGGGATGGATAATGCGGTGCGCTTCGGCGAACACCGACTCCAACTGATGCCCGGCTCGCATCGTCGGTCGTGGGCGCGGGCGGCGGTCGAAGTACAGGAACGACTCGATGGCTCGCTGGCCGTCTCGTATCACGGGGAATGTCTTATGACGACGCCCGCCCCGCCAGAAGCGCCGCTGTTGCGCGCACGCGGCGGACGCCGAGGGAGTGCAACAGCGGCGGCCGCGCCCGTGCCGGTCGCGGCCCGCCCGGCGCTCCGGCGCGATCGCGCGGCCGCGAAGGTCAGCGCAGCAAAACCGGGGAAGAATCATCCGTGGAAGTGCGGCTTCCCGCAGCAGCGTGACAAAATCACTGAACAATTAGAGTGACAGAATCACTGGACAACAACA
>JBBRLR010000245.1:0-1396 GCA_038231255.1 Thermomicrobiales bacterium
GCGCGACAGCGCGGAGTTCGGCGGCTGCGTCGCGGCCGAGACCCTCGGCCTGCCCCACGCGAGCGTCCGCACCAGCGCGATGAGCGCGGCCTACGCCCGCCGGGCGCGCTACCGGGAGGCGCTGGCGCCGCTGCGCGCCCGCAGCGGGCTGCCCCCCGACCCCGACGACGCGATGCCCTTCCGCTATCTCTATCTTGCCTGCGAGCCCCCCGGCTTCGCGCGCGCCGATGAGCCGACCGCCCCGACCGCTCATCACCTGCGCCCGGTGAATTTCGAGTCCGGGGATGAGGAACTCCCGCCATGGGTCGCGGACCTGCCGAATCTCCCGACTATTTACGCGACCCTCGGTACCGTCTTCAGCGCGCATCCGACCGGCCGGGCGACCTTCCCCGTCCTTCTGAACGCGCTGCGTGATGAGCCGATCAACCTGATCCTGACGGTCGGGCGCGACAACGACCCGGCGCAGTTTGGTCCGCAGCCGGACAACGTGCACATCGAGCGATTCATCCCGCAGAGCCTGCTCCTGCCGCACTGCGACCTCGTCGTACATCAGGGCGGATTCAGCACGATTACCGGGGCGCTCAATGCCGGGCTGCCGATGGTGGTGATCCCGATCAGCGCGGACCAGCCGGAGAATGCGGCGTGCTGCGCCGCGCTCGGGGTGGGGCGGGTGATCGCGCCGGACGAGCGCAACCCGGAGGCGATCCGTGCAGCGGTACGGGAAGTACTCGCCACCCCATCGTACCGGGTAAATGCCGAACGCCTGCGCGACGAGATGGCGGCGTTGCCGGGGCCGGGGTACGCAGTGGAACTGCTCGAACGGCTGGTGGTCGAGAAGCGACCCCTGCTGACAGTCTAAGGAAAAGGGTAGACCCCAATCTGACAGTGCGTCGCCAATCGGTCCCAAAAGGGAAAGCCGCCACGCGAAGGCGACGGCGCGGGCGATCGGCGGGCGCTTCGTTTACTTCTCGGGGATGGAGTGGGCGAGGACCTCGCCACTCCCCGCGCTCACCAACGGTACATCGTGTTCATCCAGCATGCGTCCCCACGCCTCCTCCTCAGCCTTGAACGCGTCCGCGTACGCCTTGCTCTCCCAGATCCCGAACCACACGTTATCCGCCCCATCGGCGATCAGGTAGCTGGCCACGAAGCCGGGGGCCCGTCGGAGCTTCGATGAGTGTTCCCGCACCGACAGCTCTCTGATCTCCTTTGCCCGTGCTTCATTGCGCGTCCGTCGTGCCATCGTCGCATACATCGCGTGCTTCCTCCTCATATGGCAAGATTGCCCGCTCGCATGACCCATCCATAGTATAGCGCGGTGTGCCAGCCCGCCCTCAGTGGCGCTTCCGCTCCTCCTCCTGCCGTTTCAGGCTCTGTCTCAAAACTCAACGACGAA
>JBBRLR010000246.1:0-1335 GCA_038231255.1 Thermomicrobiales bacterium
TCACGCCGCCTCAGCAACGCGATCCCTCGCCACAGGTGCACGATTTCGCCCCGTTGATCCAGGCCCTGCTGCGCCCGGAGGCATACCCCCATCCCGCCGAGGACCTGCGCGTGCACGAGACGCACATCTCGTGGGTCATCCTGGCGGGGCCATACGCGTACAAACTGAAGAAGCATGTCAACTTCGGCTTCCTCGATTTCTCCACCTTCGCGCGCCGCGCCGCCGATTGCGCCGTGGAAGTGGCACCGAACCGGCGGCTCTGCCCGGATGCGTACTGCGGTGTCGTCGAGATTGTGGAGCGCGACGGCACTTATTGGGTCGGTGGCCCCGGGCGCGTCGTGGAACCGGCGGTGTGGATGCGGCGACTGCCCGAGAGCGGGATGCTCCCCGCCCTGCTCGAACGCGACGCCGTTGATGCGCCATTGATCCGCTGCCTGGCGAAACGGACGAAGGCACCGCTCCGCGTGCTCCTGTGCGAGGCGGATGAGGCGGCGGTGAAGGCACGACTCGCCGCCCGCGCGCACGATCCGCAGGCGGAATCAGACGCCCGGCTCGCCCTCTGGTCGGCTCTCCGCGCCGCCTTTGTCGAGCCAACGGAACTGCCGTACGCGGTTCATCTGGACATGACACAGCCGCTCGATGATGTCATCGCGCACGTATTGGCGATTGTCGAACAGGGCTGAAACACCGACCGGTTCCCTGTCAACCCATTCGTTGCGTTTTTGTCACACCGATGGACGCGCTGGTACGCCGCTGTCACGGGGTACACCGTACGCTACGCGTGTGAACAGGTACCGCAGCCGCAGTACTTGGAAAGAGCCGAGGAAGCGACGGGCGCGCGGCGAGTGCGTGCCGACTGCTCATCATCACCGGAGGGACACGATGAACGCATATCCACCACAAGGCCCGTATCCATCCGCACAACCACCGCTCGGGCCGCCATCGGCGCTTGCCGCCGGGTACGCCGACTTCGGGCGACGGTTCCTCGCCGTCGTGCTCGATGGCATCATCGTCAGCATCCCCGCCAATCTCTTCGCCGTCTCGCTCGGCGTAAGTCTCGCGATCACCGGCGGCGGCTTCCACTATCGCTCCGGCGGTTCGGGGTTGCAGACCCTCTTCTTCGTCATCTACGAAGCGCTCCTGATCGCCTTCTGGAACGGGCAGACAATCGGCAAGAAAGCGATGGGTATCCGCGTCGTGGCGCGCGGCGGACAGCCGGTCTCGGTCGGGATGGCCTTCGTCCGCTCGCTGATGAAGATCGTCTCCGGCGCGGTGCTCCTGCTCGGCTATCTCTGGATGCTCTGGGACCCGAACAGGCAGACCTGGCACGACAAA
>JBBRLR010000247.1:0-1266 GCA_038231255.1 Thermomicrobiales bacterium
CTGGACCGATGGCTGATGCCAAGCGGATACGATCGCCCGGTCGGTCCGCAGGGGCATAGATGGATACCGACGGTACTCAGGGCTCCGTCGGTGCAGCGGCAAGCGGAGCGGGGACGTCGAGACAGCGATAGAGCGTGGCGCGCGACCCCACCGTCTTGCAGATGTCCGTAATCGAGTGGCTATGGTCCGCGTCGAGTGCTTTCGCTATCGCCACCTTCGCCGGCGTGTTCAGCTTCTTCTTCTTCGGCCTGCCGCCCATCCGCCCCCGCGCCCGTGCCGACGCCAGTCCCGCCTGCGTCCGCTCGCGGATGATGTCCGGCACTTCTTCGTTTTCTGACGAGCCGATCGAATGTACCAGGTAACCTGTGCTGCACGAGATTCCCTGCGTGTTCAGTCGCCCGCGAAGCGCAGCGGCCGTAACGCCGCTGCATCGCGTCGGTGATGCGGATACGACCGATTCCTGATGCACCGTTCGCGTGCTTTCTCCGGGGAGCGCGGGACTCGGTATACCGCGCGATGGTATCCCGCCGATTGACCACCCGAAGTTCATCCCGCCCGCCGAGGCCGATGCATGGATCAAGGACATCAAGCCAGTGATCGCCTTCGCACAAAATAGCGTGGCGCGGGCGTACCCGCTCCAAATGCTCACCTGGCACGCAATCGTCAACGATGTCGTCGGCGGTCTGCCAGGGCAATCGCATCTGAAATGAGCGGACTCCGGTTAGGATGAGCGATCGGCAGATCGCTCGTCACCCGGAGGCTCGTCATGGCGGTGTCACCCGGTTCCCCGATCACGGAGCATTTCGCGACCCTCACCGATTCCCGCATTGACCATACCAAGCGTCATCAACTGCTCGACATCCTCACCATCGCCCTGTGCGCCATCATCAGTGGTGCCGACGAGTGTGTGGCGATGGAGGAGTATGGCAACGCCAAGCGGGTGGCCCGGATGGAGCATGGCGGCGAAGGGCGCGACGAACAGCACGCGGGGAAGTGTCCTTCAGGGCACTATCCCAACTGGACCCTTCGCCAGACGCCCCCTATAACCCCAGCGCCTTGCGCATCATGCCGCCGTCGATGAAGTAACTCGCGCCGGTGACGTACACCGCTTCGTCTGAGGCGAGGTAGACCGCGAGACCCGCGACCTCCTCCGGCTGCCCGACCCGCCCGAGCGGGATGCCCGCGTTGAGCGCCTTAACTTTCTCCGGGTCGGCGAGCGTGCCCTTGTTGATCGGTGTGGCGATGGCGCCGGGACCGATATTGTTC
>JBBRLR010000248.1:0-1255 GCA_038231255.1 Thermomicrobiales bacterium
GGCATTCGCGTTCGGTCGAGTCCCCATGCCGAGTCCGAAGCCATCGGAGACGACGCCGACGGGAATGATGGTGGTCTCGCCCACCGTGCGTGGGTCCCCGCAGGCAAGATTGACGTTGACATTCGTATGGATGCGATCAAGGACCTTGGTAAAAAACCCCGCGAATCCTTTTTCGGTCTCGTTACGTGTCGCAATCATTGGCATGCCTCCCTCATGAGTGTTCTAGTGTGCCGATTCGGCGCTGCGTGAGCGCAATCGGCAGGTCACGCGGCCACAGTCATCCGGTCAGTGCCGGATGACCTGCTTGACCCTTCGTTACGGAAGAAGACTGATCGGCGATGGCGCCGTATCGTTTCTCCCATTCGGTGCGCCCCCACTGCAGCCAGGTCGCCACTTCCGCAACCCGTTGCCCGAGATTGCGTGCGCCATCCATCTCCGCGTCGGTGGGGATACGATTGCCCTCCGCGCCGGTGATCGCGGTCGCCCCGTAGGGTGCGGCGTCGTTCTCGAGGATCGGCATCTGCTGACCGGGGGTGACGATGAGCATCCCGAGATGCATCATCATGGTGAGAATCGAGTGGAGCGCCTGCTCGTTGCCGCCGTGCGGCGTCGCGGAGCTGGTGAAGGCGGCGCCGACCTTGTCGCGGAACAGATAGTGCCGCCACGGCCGAGAGCGGTCGGTGGCGGGCGGGTTGCTGGCGGTTGCGCAGTCCTCGAAGAGGCGTTTCACCGGCGACGCCATCCCGCCGAAGTAGGCGGGCGCGCCGATCACGAAGGCGTCCGCCGACCCGAGTTTCCCGACCACCGTCGCGCGTCGCATCCGCATGTCTTGCTCGTCCTCGCCGGGCCGGAGCGCTTCGACAGGCAAATCCTCCACCTCGAGGAAATCCGTCTCGATGTTGGGCACGCGGCGCGCGCCCTCCGCGATGTGCTCCGCGAGGGATTTGACCACGCCGAAGCGGCTGTAATAGACGATCAGCACGCGCGTTGTCTGCATCTGCTCTTGCATCACATGGTCCTTCCCGGTACGTTGCTTATCGCGCCGTCACGCTGCACAGGATCGAGTCGTGCAATCGTCGTCTCAGACGTCCTTGACGACGTAGGTGTCCGCGACTTTGTCGTGCCAGGTCTGCCTGTTCGGGTCCCAGAGCATCCAGAGATAGCCGAGCAGGAGCACCGCGCCGGAGACGATCTTCATCAGCGAGCGGACGAAGGCCATCCCGACCGAGACCGGCTGTCCGCCGCGCGCCACGAC
>JBBRLR010000249.1:0-1251 GCA_038231255.1 Thermomicrobiales bacterium
CCGTGATAGCGGATTAGCGAACCGTTTCAATGAACGACGGGATCGCGCGGGTCCCGAGATACATCAGCGGCTGCGCGATGCAACGAGCCGTTGCCACCGGCGCGATGCGACCCGGCGGCGCTGGATACGCCATCCGAGCCAGCCCACGATCCCGGCAAAGCAGTACCCGGCGATCAGGCGCCATGGGCGATCGACTGCTGGTGCCCACGCCACGAGCCACAGATGGGTACCAGCGAGGCCGGAGAGCAGGGCTGCGGTCCCGATGCTCGCGCCCTCGATGCGATGCGGGGACGCGGCACCGTAGCAGCCGCAGTCGCTGCCGTGCTTCATCGCGAGGAGTATCTGCACAACGAGAAAACCAGCGAAGATGAGGATGGTGAAGGTTGCAACGCGAATGGCGGCAATCCCGGAGAGGAGCGCGCCGGCGAGGGTGATCTCAAGCCAAGGAAAGAGACGGCCGATCGTGCCGACACTCCACGACGGAAGGAGATGCTGCTGTCGCAGGGTGGCGGCGAACGGCGCGGGGTCGTCCAACTTGGCGAGACCGGCGATGCCGAGGACGGCCGCGAAGTAGCAATCGAGCGCCAAGGTCAGGAACTGCATGATCGTCTCCCGCATGCGCGGCGGCGAGGACGAAACTAGCCCGATACCCGTCGTGCTCTCGCGTGCCGCCGGTGATTACCCGCCGCCTATTTCCCCTTGACGAGTTTCGCCCGCTGTTCTGCCTTGGCGAGCTTGGCGGGATCGGTAATCGGTCGCGCGCCTGCGGGCAGGTTCATGGGAATACCGGACGGATGGTGGATCGAGAGGAGCAGATGGGTGCTCCCGCCCTGCGGGCTCGCCGCGACCCTGCGCACTTCCCGGTCGATCTCCTTGGGGATTTCCACCGCCTGACCGCACAACGGGCAGGCGACGTGCGACTCCCGCAGCTCGTGATCGATGAGTTCGCGCGCCGTCACGCCGCTGCCTGCTTCCCCGGGATGGATCGTGATCGTGTGGTGTGTCTTCGGTGCTGCCATGTGTCCCTCCTGATCGTGATCGATACGACGTGGCTGCCTCAGTACGGACACGGGATGCGGGCGATCACCGTCGCGGTCCCGCCGCACGCGATGCCGATGTAGTTGCAGCACTGGTACTGCACAACCTCGAAGATGGGCGCGGTGCAGCCGGGGTACGGCGGGTCGCAGGGATAGAAGCAAGGGATTTGCACCTCGCTGTAGCTGAGCGCGCAGTCGCACTCGCAGTCGTCAG
>JBBRLR010000250.1:0-1223 GCA_038231255.1 Thermomicrobiales bacterium
GCGGCGCGCAAGCTGTTGCACCTGGCGTGGGCGCTCGTGACAAAGCAAGAGCGGTATCAGTCGAATTATCGAATCGTCGATCCCGCGCTGGCTGCTGCTTGACAACCAATACCGTATCTCTGGGCAGTATCGCGTGGACGAGCCGCTTCCGGCGGCTGGCGCGGGATTATGAACGATTGCCGGAAACGCTGGCAGGGCTGCATCTGGTCGCCTTCGTGATCCTGATGTTGCAGCGTCTCAGCGCTCTCGATAGTTCATAACAGGCTCTAGCCAGCGAGAGTGTTTTCTTCTCGTCGCTCCCTAACTCGCATGGGCCAGGGCGCAACAATTGCTGCCGTGCTGGCCCATGATACCTACGTATTTTCTCCGTGGCTATTGTCCTCGAACCCATGGGATGGCTGTGCAACCCGCCCCATACTGGCGAGGCAGCGGTGCAGGGCATCCTGCCACGGTGGGAGTGTGATACCGAGATGTGCGGCCGCGCGGTTGATGAGGATGCCGTTGGTGGGCGGCGTGCAAGGGCGGGGGAATTCCGCTGCCGGGATCGGTTTGACCTCCGGCGCGAGGCCCGCCATCTGAAAGGTCGCGCACGCCCATTCGTACCATGACGCCGTGCCGGTATTCGTCAGGTGATAGACGCCGGGGAGTGGTCGACGAGTGAGGGCGAGAATACCGCGCGCGAGATCGGTCGCGTAGGTAGGCTGCCCTCGCTGGTCCGCGACGACGCGGAGCGGCGTGCCCCGCTCGGCGAGGGTGAGCATCGTGCGAATGAAGTTTCGCCCTTCCTCGGCGTAGACCATAGAGGTCCGCACGATCAGCAGATGCGCGCCCGTTCGTTGCGCCGCGACCTCCCCCGCCCATTTGCTGCGCGCATAGACCGAGAGCGGGTTCGGCAGGTCGAACTCGTCGTACGGCTCGTCGCGCCGCCCATCGAAGACATAGTTCGTGCTGATGGCGATGAGCGGGCAGCCAATCGCCGCCGCCGCCGCCGCGACGTAGCCCGTGCCGAGCGCGTTGACGGCATAGGCGCGTTCCTGCTGCACCTCGCACGCATCTGTGTCCGTGTAGGCCGCCGCGTGGATGATGCAGTCGGGCGCGAGCGGGACAAGCGTGTCGCGGACCGCGCCCGAGTCCGCGACATCGAGCGCCGCCGACGCGAACGCGACCACCTCGAGATCGCCCGACTCCGCCGCTACCCGTTGCAGCGCCCGCCCTACCTGCCC
>JBBRLR010000251.1:0-1208 GCA_038231255.1 Thermomicrobiales bacterium
AGCGCGCGCCTCCTCTATCTCCTGATCGAAGGTGTCCGGAGCGACCATGGGCACGTACGGCGAACCGAAATAGATACCGCCGGGGAATGGGACGATGCGAGCGAGAGTAACCGACGCCCCACATGACCGGGCCAGATCCGTCACGAGCGGGATCACCGCCTCCGCCCGTTCGGAACCGTCGAGCGGGACGAGGATGCTGCGAATGGCTGCGGGCGTCTCCGGATGTTCCGGCACATCCTTCGTGCGCACTACCAGCGTCGGCACACTCGCGGCGGTGATCACTTTGCGCGCGACACTGCCGAACACCCAATGAAATACGCCGCCGCGCCCGTGCGAGGCCATGACTATCGCGTCGACGCCATTCTCTTCCGCGTACCGGAGGATCTGATCGGCGGCATCGCCGACGGCAACGGCGGTCGTGACCCGCGGGCCGTGGGCGCGGAGCGACTGCGCGAGGATATCGAGGGCGTCACCCACTGCGGCGAGTTGCACCGCTTCCGTCGCGGCATTGTACGGGATGTAGTAATCGGGGAGCATCTGCATGGGCGGCACGACGCTGAGGAGCGTGATTGGTGTGTCCATAGCCGAGGCGAGGGCGAGGGCGTACGGCAGCACACCCTGCGCGAGCGGCGAACCGTCAAGAGGAACAAGGATATGGGTGAACATCGGAGACTCCTTGCGGCGGGTCACGCCATGCTCATCTGGTGACAGGCGCAACGCGGCGATTCGCGTGCGCGGAGACGGCATCCAGCAGCGCCGTGTCGATCACGACTTCCGGTGTCTCCATCGTGATGCGCCGATCGTCCGTCTCATCGCCGGCGCGCCATCGCAAGTGGGCCTCGCCATTGATAACATCGAATGCGATGGAGAGGTCCGACGCGTCGTAATCGACGGCGCGATACCCGTCGGCGCGGCTGCGGTAGGCGAGGATCGCTCCCTGCCCCGAGTGGAGGCCGGGCCTATCGAAGACCGCCGCAACCTCCGCGAGCCGCCGCAAGAGATGCGGTGCGAAGTGGGTAAGGATTGTGGCAGCCTGTGCATCAGCATCGTCGCGATGCTCGACCGCCTCGGTCTGGTCGGCAACAATCTGGCGTAAGGTCTGGATGAAAGGCATCTCCGGCTCCTTTGCGTATTTCGACCCGGACAGTCCGGCGCGGTGCGCGACGGGAACCACTTGCCGATTCCCAGCTATACTTTCGCGCGCCTGA
>JBBRLR010000252.1:0-1057 GCA_038231255.1 Thermomicrobiales bacterium
ACTACGCAGCTTGCTTAGGTACACGACCGCGGGGTGTCACCGCCGACGGATTCGGCAGTGGAGTGCTGTAGACGGCATCCGGTGTCAGGCCCGCATGGGCTGTGTGCGGCCGCCGCTGATTGAAGAAGGTGAAGTAACGCCGCAGTCCCGCGCGCACGGCGGCGATCGTCTCATAGGCGTGGAGATAGACCTCTTCGTACTTGACGGAGCGCCACAGCCGCTCGACGAATACGTTGTCGCGCCAGCAGCCTGTGCCGTCCATGCTGATCTGAATCTGGTGCGCGCGCAACACATCGAGGAAGGGGGCGCTGGTGAATTGCGCCCCTTGATCGGTGTTGAAGATCTCGGGCGTGCCAAACCGGTCGAGTGCCTCCTCGAGGGCGGCCACGCAGAAGTCACTGGTGAGCGTGGTGGACACGCGCCACGCCAGCACTTTCCGCGTCGCCCAATCCATGATGGCGCAGAGGAACACGAAGCCACGCGCCATGGGGATGTACGTGATATCGGTCGCCCAGACCTGGTTCGGGCGGTCAATGACGCGATGTCGTAGCAGATAGGGAAAGATCGGATGCGCGGGGTGCCGGGCACTCGTGCGGGGACGGCGGTAGATCGCGGTGATGCCCATCCGCCGCATCAGGGTCCGTACGTGATCGCGCCCAATCGCCGTGCCTTCCCCGCGCAGCAAGTCACGGAGCATGCGACTCCCCGCGAACGGGAACTCCAGGTGGAGCGCATCGAGCCGACGCATCACCGCCAGGTCGGCGTCCGCCACGGCGCGTGGCGTGTAGTACACCGACGCCCGCGACAGGCCGAGGAGCCGCGCCTGCTGCGTAATGGGCAGGTCATGCTGGGGATCGATCATCGCCTGGCGCTCGGACCGCGGGGCTGTCCGAGCGCGTCGGCCAAACAATCAATCTCCAGCGCTTGCTCCCCGATCTTCGCGTGGAGCGCCTTGAGATCGACCGGCGGCGCGGTGTTGCTCCGCACGCCCTCGCTCGTGAATACGCCCGCCGCCTGCGTCACCAACTGCTGTTTCCACTGCGTGATCTGGTGCGCG
>JBBRLR010000253.1:0-1047 GCA_038231255.1 Thermomicrobiales bacterium
ATGAGGAGGCAGATGATCAGTCAGGGGTGCGTTCCTTTGGTTTGCGGCCGGGCCTGCCCATGTTCTCGCGCGCGTAGCGGTCGACCTCGCGCGCGGTTGTCAGCCACGTCTTACCGATCTTCGTGGCCTGCAAGGTGCCCCGCTCGGCGGCGCGGCGCAGCGTATGGGGGCTGCGGCCGATCCGCCGCCCGGCTTGTTGAAGAGAGAGCACCTCGTCCTCGCCGATTTGCATATGTGCATCGTATCAGGGACAAAATCGCTTGAAAATGTACCGTTTATCGTGTATATTTATTGGTATCAATGGGGCGGACGCGGTGCGAAAGGATCGGACAGGATGCGGGACGAAATCTTCACCACGGATACAACGGATTTGCACTGGGATCCCGCGATGATGGATATCCGCTGCGAACGGCGCGACGACGGACTCCACTTCAATCTCGTGCAGCGCGTGCGGCATCGCAGCCCCACCGGCATGGAATGGGGTTACGCGGGATCGGGACCGGCGGACTTTGCCCTCAACATCCTCGATCACTTCCTCCCCGTCGGCGAGGACGGCTGGGACGGCGTTCGCTGTGGGGATACGCACGTCGTGAGTAGGGTCGCGTGGAGTCTCCATCAGGAGTTCGCGTTCGCCTTCGTCGCCGTATTGCCGTATGAGGGCGGTGTCATGTGCGGCGCGCGGATTCGCGCGTGGATCGCCGCGATGACCGAAGCGGGTTACGCTGTGTTCTGTAGGGCGCGCGATGAAACGGGCAAGGAATACGAATGGTTGCACGACGATGCATACGAGACGCTGGCCGCCGCCGAGGCGGATGCGACACTGCTGACGACGAACACGGCGGATCCCGATCTTATCGCTTTCACTGCACGCCGTGTCCTGAACGTGCGCTGACAACGGTAGCAATGCCGTGATAGCGGATTAGCGAACCGTTTCAATGAACGACGGGATCGCGCGGGTCCCGAGATACATCAGCGGCTGCGCGATGCAACGAGCCGTTGCCACCGGCGCGATGCGACCCGGCGGCGCTGGATACGCCATCCGAGCCA
>JBBRLR010000254.1:0-1034 GCA_038231255.1 Thermomicrobiales bacterium
CCTGGCGTGGGCGCTCGTGACAAAGCAAGAGCGGTATCAGTCGAATTATCGAATCGTCGATCCCGCGCTGGCTGCTGCTTGACAACCAATACCGTATCTCTGGGCAATTGATTCAGTCGCTAATGTTCATAGTCTGCCCTCCCCGAAGGTATGTGATAGAGCGGCGCTCAGGATGACTTCATGATGTGTAGCGTGGCATTCATGCCGAGGAAGCGGCCCACGTCCGCGACCTCTGCCTCGATTCCCGGCCGGACCTCGGGAGCGAGATCATCGAACGGCTTGACGACGACAGCCAGGCCATCGCGACGCCGCGTGCCACTCCACGTCCCAACCGCGCGTCCGTCGGCGAGCAGCTTCGGGTGTACGATCCCACCCCCCGCATTGATGCACCTGGCGAACTGCGGCGCGACGATCAGGCCCCGATCGCGGTAGCCAAGCAGGTACGTATCGTAGCGCGGGAGGAGGCGCACGAAGGGCGGATGTGCAAGCGGCGGCTCATCCAGCCACAGGGCGCGCTCCTTGAGTATCCAGGCAACATTGTCAGCAGTTTGCATTGCAATCAGTTCATCCGTGATCTGTTCCCACCCGATCCGTGCCTCGCGGATCCCGATTCCCGACCATGCGGCCAGATCTTCCACCTCCGCCGGGCCATAGGCGGCGAGATAGCGGCGCGCGAGTTCGGCGAGCGCCGCATCCCGCGACACGGTACGCCCACGGTCAACCCAATCATCGAGGAGAACATACGTCGGCTCCGCACCACGATCCGGCCCGAAGCAGACAATGCCCTCGAGCGCCGCGCGTCTGATGAGGTGCGGGCGCGCCTGGCCGACCAAATGAATGCCGCGAGCGGTCAGGCGATCAACGAGTTCGGCCCGCGTCAGTGGGCCGCAGGCGGTGAGCATGTCGCGAATGGCGCGGATGCCTCTGGCGCAGAGATCTTCGTCCAATCCGAGTGCCGCACGCCGTCGCGCACTCGCCGCGATCAAGGGAGGGCCGAGGAGCGGCAGGAGCCAGGCGAGGTCCTCACTCGCCAC